>JAJZTK010000180.1 GCA_021849045.1 Deltaproteobacteria bacterium
GTTCCATACCGCAGATCGGGCAGGTACCGGGTTTGTCCTTGATGATGAACGGGTGCATGGAGCAGGTGTAGAGCTGTTTCCCCTGGGCTGCCTTGGCATCCTTTCCGGTCGCCGTTTTGGGACTCTTCTTCTGCCACAGGTACCACCCCCCGCCAGCTGCCGCAGCCAGGATGATTACCACCAGGGGGATTGCGATTTTCTTGTTCAGGGCCATGGTCGTACCTCGGTATCGTGGATTTTAATTGTGTTGAGAATGGTCAGTTGCAGTCGGCGCAGACGGTGCTGCTACCGGCACGGCCGTCGGCCTCGAACTCCGGACTGCCTGCGGCTCCGACAGGTCAGTGCCGACGGCCGCTTCCAGTTGGGCCAGCTTCATCATGTACTCGGCCTGCGATTCGTATAGTTCCCGCTCGTAGTTGAACAGGTTGATCCTGCCATCGAGAAGGGTCAGAAAATCCACCTTGTTCACCCGGTAGCTGATGACCGCCGACTCCAGCGACTGCTCCGCCTGGGGGATGATCCCTCCCTTGTAAAGTTCCACCAGCTTCTGGCGGCGCTCCATCTGGGCAAGGGTATCGTTGATGGTGAAGGTGATGGTGTTCTTCAGGGCATTCAGTTCTTCCGTTGCCATGCCCGTCTCGGAGGTTGACTCGGCCAGCATTGCACGGCGTCGTTCCTGCTGGAACGGCAGGTTGAAGGTCAGGCCGACGGTGAACATGTTGTAGCCGGGATCGCTCACCATTTCAGTCGATATCTTCTCCTTGAACATATACTCGAAGGAGAGATTGAAGTCGGGATAGAATTCCTTCTGTGCCAGCCGGCGGGATGCCTGCCCCTTGTCGACGAGCAGAGCGAGGCTCTTGACCTGGGGACGCTTGTCAGAGGCTATTTCCTTCAGCCGTTCGGCAGAAAACCGGAGTTGAGGCAGGCTGAAATCGGCGATGGGGCCGACCGGGGTGTCTGTCGGGCGATAGAGGAGGTAGTTAAGGTTGGCTTCCAGGCTCCGGCGCTGCTGTCGGAGGGTAATCTGCGTGTCCAGCATCTTGGATTTTTCCAGGCCGGCCTTGTAGATATCCTGCTGCACACCCTGGCCGACGGAATACTTGGACTCCGCAATGGTCACGAAATCGGCAAGTATCCTCAGGTTCTTCTCGACGATCTCCAGTGATTTGTCCACGGCATAAAGCTGGTAGTAGGTTTCCTTGACCATGCGGGTCAGTTCAAGCTTGCGCTCATCGATGGCCCATTTATAGGACTCTGCCTCGTACTGGGCAATTTCCTCCTTGATGGCCCGCTTTCCCCAGAAGGGAATCTGCTGGGAGATGCCGATCACCTTGGCGGACTGGGGATCCTTGTTGAACACCAAAGGCTCACGGGCCAGCATGTTCTGAAGCTTGAACATGAACATCGGGTCTTCCAGGGCCGATGCCTGCTTCACCTTGTTGGCAAACATCTGCCACTTGGACTGGGATGATTTCAGCTCCGGATTGTTGGCAACGGCTGTTTGTATGAGGCTGGAAAGGTTTTCCGGCGGAGCGCTGCTTTCTGCTGCAAAGGTGAAGGTCGCAGTAAAGGTAATGACCGAGAGAATTGTGAACAGACCGATGCGCATTTTCATTATAACCTCTGTATCAATTAAATTGAGTCTACGTATTCACAGGGTGTGCCACCAATATATCCATCTGAGTTTACAAGATATTTTCTAAAAGCACAGTAAAAGCCAGCTTTGACCTGCAGAATATTCTGCGCAGGGAGGAGTATTTTCCCCATCATCCCTTCTTATCTGGGAGAGAAATCCCGAATTTTTCCAACCGGTAAATGAGGGTGTGACGGGGAATCCGCAGAAACCGGGCAGCGGCCGCCTGGTTCCAGCCGTTACGCTCCAGGGCGTCAACCACGACTTCCCGCTCCAACTGCTCCAGAGAATACCCCTCGTCGGGGAGCCTGACGATCGCAGCGCCGGGCTGTTGCTGCGTGTTCTCGACAAGGATCTTCTCCGGCAGGTCCTCGAGCGGTATCGTCTCCCCGCTGCGCATGATGAGCAGCCGCTCCACGGTATTCTCCAACTCGCGGACGTTGCCGGGCCATGAATACCTGACCATCGCATCCAGCGCATCCTTGTCGAAGGCAACTTTTTCGGCGTGGTGCTTGGCGCAGAAATACCTGATCAGGAGCGGGATATCATTGCGCCTTTCGCGAAGCGGGGGGAGATGAATCGGGATGACCGACAACCGGTAATACAGGTCTTCCCTGAAGGTACCCGCCCCGATCGCCCGGTCGATATCCAGGTTGGTGGCCGACACGACGCGGACATCCAGTTTCTGTATCCTTGTCCCCCCCACCGGCTCGACCTCCTTTTCCTGCAGCGCCCGGAGAAGCTTTGGCTGTAGCTCTACCGGTAGATCGCCCACCTCGTCGAGGAACAGGGTGCCGCCGTCCGCCAGTTGGAACTTGCCGGTCTTGTCCTTTATCGCACCGGTGAACGCCCCCTTCACGTGCCCGAACAGTTCGCTCTCCAGGAGGTCGCGTGGAATAGCGGCACAGTTGACGGCAATGAACGGCGCATCCCGACGCGCACTGGAAGCATGGATCGACCTGGCCACCAGTTCCTTGCCGGTGCCGGACTCGCCGGTAATCAGCACCGATGCCTCGGTGTCCGCAACCTTGCGGACGATCCCGAACACCTTCTCCATCTGCGACGAATTGCCGATGATAGTCTGGAAATCGCTCCGGTCGGCCAGTTCATCTTTCAGGCGCCGGTTCTCTTCGCTGAGCCCGGTGAACTGGAGCGCCTTGCGTACCGTGAGACGCAACGCCTCGCGATTGAACGGCTTGGTGATGTAGTCGTAGGCGCCCAGCTTCATCGCCTCCACGGCCATATCAACGGCGCCGAAGGCGGTGATAATGATGACCAGGGTCTCGGGCGACTGCTCCTTGACCGACTTCAGCACCTGTATGCCGTCCATGCCGGACATCTTCATGTCGGTGATAACCAGCGACGGCCTCTCCTCGGCGAAGAGGCGTAAACCGGCCTCGCCTGATTCGGCGGTGGAAACGTCGTACTCCTCTTCCTGAAGGTTGTATTCAAGCACCCGCCGTAGCGATGCGTCGTCGTCAATGACCAGAATCTTCGGTTTCATGGTGCTCCTTTAAGGTAACAGCTCACGTGCAATATGGACGATGTCTGCCACGAACGTGGCTTTGGGATGCTGTACTGAAGTGAGGCAACCAGATCAGCCTGACGGGTCTATTGGCCCCGTCAGTCGTACCGTGACCATCGTCCCCTTCCCGGTTTCGCTCTCCACAGTCAAGGTACCGCCATGCCCCTCGATGATCTTCTTGGTAATGACCAACCCAAGGCCGGTCCCATCCGACTTGGTGGTAAAAAAAGGCTCGAAGATCTTTGCCTTAGCTTCGGCGTCTATACCGCTACCGCTGTCGCTGAAGCTGATCTCAAAGCCCGGGTCCGCCTTCCGGAGTGCGATCGCCACACTGCCGCGTGCAGGGGTCGCCTGGAGGGCGTTGATGACAATATTGAGGAATGCCTGGCGCAGCTTTTCGCCGTTTGCCCTGACGAGCGCCTCGCCCGGAAATGGCTCCAGGTGCAGCGCGACACCCCGATCCTGGGCATCCCGTGAAACCAGCGTTACCACGGTTTCAAGCTCTTCGACCAGGGAACAGCGGGTCATCTCCGACGGCTGCGGCTTGGCCATGCGGAGGAAATCCTCCACCACCCGGTTCAGGCGCTCGGTCTCCCTGATCTGGATATCGATGAACTCGAGCTTGGGATCGTCGGGTTGGTAATCGTCCTTCAGTATCTCTGCAGTGCCACGGATGGAGCCCAAAGGGTTTCTGATCTCATGGGCCAGCACCGCCGCCATCTCCCCCAGGGTAGACAGTTTTTCAGCCCGGCGCAGCTGTTCTTCTACGGCTATGATCCGTTCCGACTGCTGCTGGAGCTTATGGTATGACTCTTCCAGCCCACGGGCGGTCTTCTGCAGTTCCACGGTCCGCTCCCGCTCCCGTTGTGACAGCAGACCGGTCACGCCGCCGACGATGTTGTACAGAACTATCTCCAGGTACTTCTCCATCTCCACGGTCAGGTGTCCGCCCCACTGGAACAGGATGTGAGGGGCATAGGCGATGCTGACAATGATCGAGCAGAGCAAGCCGCCGCGAAAGCCGAACCAGAGTGCAGCCAGGATAATGGGCAGGTAGTAGCAGCGTTGAAAGATGTCGTGCAGGTAATGGAGATGGAGCGGGGTGAGATAGTGGAGAAAGCTGATGCCAACAATGAATGAAATCAGAATGAGTGGTCTGGTTATCGAGGTTTTTTCCATGATTCCTTTGTTGCATTCCCGGAATGGACTAGCCGAATACCCTTCCACGAGAAGCAGGGTATATGAACTGCTCACCTTTTCGCAAGTGACGGCGAATTTAAATAATATCTTATTGCAAGAGGATCGCAATTACTGTCACGCGTTTCTGGACACCCAAATTAAGGAAGGTGGCGCTACAACGCGAGCACCATCATGGGAACCATCATGATGAGCATGAGCCCGGCTCCCCACCATCCCCACCTGCCGCCGCCAAAATGATGGGAAAAAAAGCCGTGGTCTTCATGCTCGCCGCCTGCGTCAACGATACTCGCGTTGACCTCATACTGAATGATCTCATCCGGCTTCTGATGATCGGCGATCCTTATAACCACCTTATAGTCGCCGGCTTTCCCGAACTTCCATGAATCGATATACTCGGTATCAAGAAGATCCACTGTTCGCTTGATGATCGGCTGATCAACATTCCGCTCGTAGACCTCCAGCGTCACGTCTCTGTCGGTAATGGCTGTCCCGTCCTTACTCAAGTTCAGAGACAGTTGCACGTTGCCGTGGGTTTCGATCTTCTCCGGTGACAGCTTTATGGTTGCCTTGACGCCTTGCTGGGAAAAGCTCTGTTCGAGGCCGAAAGCGGCGCCGGGAAGGGCAATCAGCAACAACATTAGCAGCAGCCTCTTCATTGGGGGTGAATCTCCTTTATTGTGCAGTTGATCAGCCTTTGCCGATGCTGATTGTTCTAGACTATACAGCTCACCAGCTTGTACACCTCGTTCATCACCACGTCGGGGTCGGCGGCTTGATGCATGATCAGGTCGCGAAGCCTGACAAAAGATTCCACCGTCATCTTATGTATTTCCAGTCCGACACCATTCCCACCCAGTCGTATGACCCGGGCATCCAAGCCTATGTCGGCGTAAGGGTAGTCAGTCACTGTCACACGCACAGGTTTGCTCAAGGGGACCAGCATCGATGTCCTTACGTACATCCCCTTGAGGCTGATATCATCTACCTCACCGGAGAGGCTGGAGCCATCGCATTCGAGTGAAACGTCAGCGTTCAGCTTGACCCTGGTAAAATTTCGTTTTTCCATTGGTCAACAGCCTCCACGTAGTTTGTATGCCGGGCGATTAGACTTCGGACTGGTCAACAGTTGAAACAATCTCTACCGGTCCTGCCGGGTCACCGGGTTGCATAAGTTCTACTTTGCCACTGACCGGTATGGGGCGGGCAAAGGTATCCTGAACCGGGCAGTGCTTCTCCACCAGTGCGGCGAGTTGGCTTATGCTCTCAGGTGATGCGGATGAAACGATCCGGGTGGTGAAGCTGATGTTGTTGAACCCAGCGGGAACTTCGGCCAATCCCAGGAAACCATGCAGATCGAGGTTGCCTTTGACATGGATTTCTATACTGCTGATTTCGATTCCCAGCACTGCGGCAAAGGCCCGGTAGACGATCTCCTGGCAGCCTCCCAAGGCTGCCAGGAGCAGTTCCACCGGATTGGGGGCCGTGTCGCTGCCCCCCAGTTCCCGTGGTTCATCCATGGAAACGGTAAAACCGCGAATCTCGGAGCGAACGGTGAAGCCAGTGGTGTCCGAATAGGTCGAGGCACGGAATACGGAATTTGCCAGCTTAGGGTTCCTCTTGACCGAGGCAATCAGCTTTTCGACTGAATTCTTGAGGGAATCAGGCATTGTCGTCTACTGTCCCTGGAAAAGTACCGTGCTCAGGTACCGTTCACCGGTGTCCGGCAGCAGCACTACGATCATCTTCCCCTTGTTTTCCGGTCGTCTGGCAACTTCCATGGCAGCAAAACCGGCAGCTCCCGAAGAGATCCCCACGAGCAATCCTTCTTCACGGGCGAAGCGCCGGGCAGTTTCCAGGGCGTCCTCGTTTCTGACCTTGAAGATCTCGTCGATCACCTCCCGGTTCAGGACTTCGGGGACGAAACCGGCGCCGATCCCCTGAATCTTATGGGGACCGGGCTGCCCGCCCGAAAGTACCGGTGAGTCAAAAGGTTCGACGGCGATCACCTGCACGTCCGGTTTTCGCGTCTTGAGTACCTCTCCAACGCCTGTTACGGTCCCGCCAGTGCCGACGCCAGCCACAAAAATGTCGATTTTCCCATCCGTGTCCTTCCAGATCTCTTCGGCAGTAGTGAACCGGTGAGTGTAGGGGTTTGCCGGGTTTTTGAACTGCTGGGGGATGAATGAGTTGGGGATCTCGGCAGCCAGTTCTTCGGCCTTTTTGATCGCCCCCTTCATCCCTTCCGAGCCCGGTGTCAGGACCAGTTCGGCGCCGTACGCCGTGAGAAGGTTTCTGCGCTCCATGCTCATGGTTTCCGGCATGGTGAGGATCAGCCGGTACCCCCTGGCAGCGCAGACAAAAGCAAGGGCGATGCCGGTGTTGCCGCTGGTCGGCTCGATGACGACGGTGCCTTTCTTTATCTGCCCGGTAGTTTCGGCATCACGGATCATTGAATACCCTATCCGGTCCTTGACGCTGCCACCGGGGTTGAAGGATTCAAGTTTGGCTACAACATCTGCATCCACACCCGTGGTCATACGGAGGAGCCGCAATAAAGGGGTTTTGCCGATCAGATCGGTCAGGTTGTTATAAATTTGAGACATTGACATTTCCTTTCCCGTTGGAATGTTGCGATGTTTATTTTGAACCAATCGTCAGGGCTTTCATCTGCATATCCATCCCCGCCTTCATGGCGGTAACGTTCGCTTCATACGTTCTGGTTGCGGAGATCATGTCGGCCATTTCCTCAACAACATTAACATTCGGATAGGCTACATAACCGTCAGGTCCCGCATCGGGATGCCCGGGGTCGTACTGGAGCCGTGGAGCAGACTGGTCCTCAATGACCGCTACGACCTCGACCCCGCCGCTCTTCCTGGCGTTGGCTTCATCCAGCATGGTGGCAAAGACCGCATCCTTGCGCCGGTACGGTCCGCCTTCGGCAGTCCTGGTGGAGTTTGCGTTGGCAAGGTTCGACGAAATCTGGTTCATCCGTGTTCGTTCCGCTGTCAGGGCTGAAGCGCTAATGTCCATTGCATCCATTTAATACCTCCTGATCTGTTCAGAATTGGAAGCTATTCGGCTGTAGGGTTTCCCGGTTTATCCTTACGCTGATGTGTCGCCACGACTAGGCATTCACCACCATGCCATCCTTCAGGGTAA
>JAJZTK010000181.1 GCA_021849045.1 Deltaproteobacteria bacterium
AGAAAACAACAACCGAGAACCATGGTAATCGCCATCCAGAGCTGCATGTAGGATTGGGCCGTCATATAGCCCATTCCGAGGACCCGTTCCAGATAGCTTTGCAGTACTCCGGCAATACCGAAAGTCAACCCCATCAACATCATAGAGCTTGTCATTGTCCAGAAGGCAAACTTGCCGCGGGTTGGGCTGTACTGTGTCACCCCCTTCATCTGCGGCATGGCAAAGTAGAAAACGGTGATGTTGAGCAGGGCATAGGCGCCGAAGAAGGCCAGATGGCCATGAGACACGGTCACCTGGGAGCCGTGGGTATAGTAGTTGATCTGTGGTAGGGTGTGGGCAAAGCCCCAGATCCCGGCGCCAATCAGATGCATCACCGCGCAACCGACGGCGATGGTCCAGGTATGGGGGTTGACAATTTGAGCATGACGATGGCGGACATGGTTCATGGTGTCGATGACCATCAGCAGAATCGGCAGCGGCTCCAAGGCAGAGAAGACCCCGCCAACCCAGAGCCAGTATTTCGGCGCGCCGATCCAGTAGTAGTGGTGGCCTGTGCCGGCGATGCCGGTAAACAAGAACAGCCCGATCTCCACATAGAGCCATTTTTCCACCACCTCACGGTCAACCCCGGTGAGCCGCATCAGGACGAAGGCCATGATGGCTCCAGTCACCAGTTCCCAAGCACCTTCGACCCAGAGATGGATCACCCACCACCAGTAGTACCAGTCGATCACTTCGTTATTGTAAAAGGGGATACCGAAGAGATAGAGGAGCGCCAGGAACACCAGGCCGCCCAACAAGGTCCCTTGGATCACCGTCCAGCGCTTCGCGGTGAACATAGTCATGCCGACGTTGAAAAGGAAAACGAGGGCGCCGATGACCACTACCACGTCCAGCGGCCGGGGAATCTCCAGCAGTGGCCTGCCTTGAGTCCAGCCAAAGGCGAAGCCGATCAGGGCAATGACGCCGGTAGCCACCAGGGCCACCAACTGGAACCAGGCCAGCCCCGGCGACCAGATCTCGTGGCCGGTCTCTTCCGGCACGATGTAGTAGGTACCCCCCATGAAACCGAGAAGCATCCAGAGCACCAGGAGGTTGGTGTGCATGGCCCGCGCCGTGGCAAACGGGAACGCATTTACGATCTCCTGCGGTATGGTGAAGACGTAGTTGGCGATGAGCCAGAGCCCCATTCCCACCTGAAGGACAAAGAGCAGGAGGGCAATGGTGAAATACCAGTAGGCAATTTTTTGCGATCTATATTCCATGACAGCCTCCTATTTCAGATTACCCAGGAATTTTGCCACTTCTTCCCGTTCCCGGTCGGTCAACCCGGTCTGGGGCGGCATCTTGGCATTGGGGTTCACACTCTTGGGATCGTGGATGTAGTGCTCGATCTGTTCGACGGTCAATTCACGGCCGATAGTATCCAGCGCCGGCCCAAACGTACCGCCTGTACCATGGAGGGAGTGGCAGTTCATACACCCTTTGGTCTGGAATACCGCTGCCCCGGGTGAGACCGTGGCTCCGAGCGACAAACGCTGTTCACTGCGGGTCAGCTTGTTCTTGCTGTCCTGGGGGGGCCAGTCGCCATTGTCGATCTCGCCGACCCAGTTGAAAAACGCTACTAGATTTTCGATCTCTTCAGCGGAGACGTGCTGTTGCGGCATCTTCCGTACGGACTTGGCAAAAGCGAGCTCAGGACTCTTCACCCGGTAGCGGATGCCATCCTCGCCAACCCGCTGCACCACCTTGGTCAGATCCGGCGCATAATAACCACCAAAACCAAGAATGGTGTGGCAATCGTTGCAATTGTACTTTTCAAAAGCTCGTTTGCCGGCAATCACCTTGTCCGACAGCTTGTCGGCATGGGATAGCGCTGCGACCTGGCGATGGGTATCCACGGTCAGACCAAGAAACAGTGCCGCTGACGACAGAGTTCCCAACAGGAAAATCCAGAAAGCAATTTTTTTGGTCATGAAAGGCCTCCTTGGTGGAGCGATGTCACTTTGATACATGCTGTACTTATCTCCGTAATTAGAGTGTTGTTTAGAAGCGTCAACAAACACCGCCCTCCTTAACCTCAACAGGTGCTGGATAGGTTATGCGAATCCCCTCTATCCTGGCCATCGCGGTCAGTTCATGGGTCTTTATGCTTGTGCTGCTGATGATCTCTCTCACTGGAATGCCGCGCGCCAGAAGCGCATCCGCGATCAGGGAGCGATGGCAGCGCCACGGCACCGCTTCGGCACACATGATGGCGGTGGTTTTTCCCCCGGCCAGCACGATCAGCTTTTCAACCGCCTTGGCAAATTCCGGCGTCTGCATATAATCGGCAAAGCCGCGAAATGATGCATTGCGCCAGCCGGCATTCGGCGAATCGGGACGGCTGTGGCGCAGCCCCCCCAGCTCCTTCATGTGCCGGTAGCCAATGCGCCGGTTGCGGAGGAATGCGCCAAGAGTCTCTTTGTTGAACTGGGGATTGTGGCGCGAACGGGGAATCGTTCGCACATCCACCAGAAGCTTTATGCCATAATGCCGCAGCAGTTCGACAAATTCGTCGAGGCTGCGGGTTGAATGCCCCACCGTGAAAATCACGCATGGTGCGGGTAATGGATAATCCGTTAACACGGCGGCTATACCTTTTTTATCGCCAGGTTCGCTGCGACGAGCAGGGGGTCCCACACCGGCGCATAGGGTGGCGCATAGCTCAGGTCGAGTTCGGCCAGTTCGAATACCGTCATCTGCTTGTAAATGGCGGTTGCGAGGACGTCGAGGCGTTTCGCCACCACATCCTGGCCAACCATCTGGCCACCAAGCAGCAACCCGCTCCCCTTTTCGCATAGCAGCAGCACCCTCATCGTGCCGCCACCTGTAAACGCCCCCCTGGTGGGAGAGTCCACGAAGACCTTCACGTAATCCGCACCACCTTCCTGGAGTTGCCGCTCATTGAGGCCGGTGGTCGCCACCGTCAGGTCGAAAAACTTGAATGCCGCAGTCTGGTCGATGCCGGGAAACATCTTCATGGCGTCGTTGTTGACGATGTTGCTGCCGGCGAGCCGCCCCTGCTTGTTGGCCACCGGGCCGAGCGGCATGTAGCCGTTTCTGCCAAGTTGCCGGACGTAATGTTCGGCGCAGTCGCCAGCCGCGAAAACGTTAGGCAGGCTCGTCCGCAAATAGCGGTCGACTCTGACCGCGCCGGCGACTCCGAGTTCGCCCCCCGCAGCCGAGAAGAGTGACGTGTTGGGCTTCACGCCGATTGCGACAACGACCAGGTCGGTATCGAAATCGCCTGTCGTGGTCCGGACTACCGGACCTTCCTTTTCCAGGACATCCACTCCGGTGTGGAACTCGATCCCTTTTTCCGTGACCTTCTCCAACACCTTGTCCCTGATCTCCGTGGCAAAGGCCGGCAAGATCGTCGGTGCTTTTTCGACGATGACCGGTTGCACCTTCATGTTGTACAGGACGTCGGCAACCTCCAGGTTTGTGTAGCCGGCCCCAACCATGAGTGCCCGCCGGGGGGCCTTTTCGTAGAGAAGTTTTTTTACCCGCCGCGTGTCGTCCAGGGTTTTGAAATAAACGGTTGTTGAATCGTCAAAGCCTGGTTGGGTAAGCACGTTTGGCCGGTTCCCGGTGGCATAGACCAGGAAATCGTACTTCTCCTGGTACTCGCGCCCTTGCTGCCGGTCAACAACGGTCACCTCCTGGCGTGCCGGGTCGATCCCGAGCACCTCGTGACGGAGCCGGTAATCGATGCCCCGCTCCGTGCGGATCGTCTCCAGCGTCAACGCATACAGATCCTCCACCGGTTTGTCCCTGAAGAACAGGTTGTAGGGCATGCCGCATGCTGCGTAGGAGACATCGCTGGATTTTTCCAGCACAACCACTTCGGCACCAGGCTCCAGGCGCTTGACCTGGCTGGCTGCCGACAGGCCGCCAGCTATGCCGCCTATTATGACTGTTTTCACGCTACCCTCCTGTCCTTACTGGTTCCGCAATCCATGTTCCTTTCAGATTTCGATCATTATATCGTCGCCGACCACTTCAACCCGGTAAGTCTTCAGGATATAGCCTGGATGGTCGGGACAGGAGCCGTTGGACAGATCGTAGTGCCAGCCGTGCCGCGGGCAGGAGATGACCCCGTCCTTGACGATTCCCGCCAGCATCGGACTTCCCTGATGCGGGCACTCGTTCTCGCAAGCGGATATTTCCCCTTTATCATTGATCAGGACAACCTCTTCACCATTGACTGTAACAAGCTTCTTCCCCCAGAGAGGGACTTCTGTGAGTTTCGCGGCAAAGTGCATATCGATGCCCTCCTTTTCATCACTAACTTGACCCGAGGAACTGACGTTATGGCGTCCGCCACCCCAGTGTTTAATCGACCATCGTTCCAGGTTAAGCAACTAAAGTCTACTGTAGTCACGTGAACACATTTTACGTCACACAATTCTTGTTATCCTCTACCCCCCTGAGAGCAGGATATTGAATTCAATTACATCGCTCGAATTCATAAGTGAATTTCGGAGTTTTTCAAAATTTCTACTATCCGTTGTTCTTATCGTCATGCGACATTCAAGGTGCTCGCCTTTTTCCAACAGGCTATAGCTGATATTGGCAGCAGAAAAGCCGTTTACTGCCAGCAATTCTCTGATTTGCGTCTCTGACATGACATTATCGCCATTAAAAAGAAGCGAGTGATTGGCAAAAATCTGAGAAGGCATCCGATTCTCGATTTTTCTGAACACTGCCAATACTCCCAGCGTTATAGCTGTCGCCATAATAACTGCACTATAAAAGCCTACCCCTGCGAGGATGCCGATCGCGGCTGTTATCCATATTGAGCCTGCCGTGGTCAGTCCCCTTACGGTAAGACCTTCTCGCATGATGACACCCGCACCGAGAAAACCTATACCCGTCATTACACCTTGCGCCATTCTGGTGGGGTCGATACGAACTGTTTCCAACGCGGCACCAGCGAACCATTTACCTTGATACATGGTAACCAGCATAAGCAGGCTAGAAGCCAGACAGACAAGAGTATGAGTTCTGAAACCAGCAGGGCGTCCATGATAGCTTCGTTCCAAGCCGATAAGTCCACCCGCAATGGTTGCAGCAATGAGATGTGTGAAAATGTCAATCCATTCTCTGTCCATGGCGCCCGCCTTTAGCCTGTTGACTGTCAATTTGCCTGACTGTCACCTTAAATCATTGTCAGATATTGGCTGTAATATCACTCTGTAATCACTCTGATTCCCCTCACAACTCTTCAAATAAATCCTTGCGAGATCCGCAAAGAGGGCAGAACCACACCTACAGGAGGCCTTCGAAAATTGTTCCACCTTGTTGACAATCTTGCCTGCTTATAATTTTACTGAATTAACTGGGATTGATACCACGCAAACCGGAATGTCCGGCTCATTAATTGCTGCCAAGTCAGTTCCTTTAAGCGCTCTTCCAGTGGCACAGCTTCACCAATTATTGAAGAGTCTGGCGCAACACATACGGCAGAATCCCGCCATGCAGGAAGTAGTCGAGTTCATTAGGCGTGTCGATGCGAACGGTCACCGAAAACTGACCGGTAGAGCCATCGTTGGCCCCGGTTTTGACTGTGAGTCTTTGCCCCGGCTTCAGTGTGGAAAGCCCTTCGATGTTGAACTTCTCATCTCCGCGAAGACCAATAGAGCTATATGTTTCGTCATGCATGAACTGGAGTGGGAGTATCCCCATCCCAATGAGGTTGGAACGATGGATGCGCTCGAAACTTTCGGCGATGACAGCACGAACTCCCAGAAGCCGTGTCCCCTTGGCGGCCCAGTCCCGCGACGATCCTGTCCCGTATTCCTTGCCGGCAATGACGATGAGCGGGACACCTTCTTTGCGGTAACGCATGGCAGCATCGTAGATGGGCATCTGCTCGCTCCCTTTGCCGTCTGTTTGCATCCAGGCGGTCAGCCCTCCCTCCACCCCCGGCACCAGCCGGTTCCTGATACGGATGTTGGCAAAGGTTCCCCTGACCATCACTTCGTGATTGCCACGGCGGGAGCCGTAGGAGTTGAATTCCTCCGGCTTCACGCCGAGGGAAATGAGGTAGCGGCCTGCCGGTGACTCCTTGCCGATCGTGCCGGCCGGGGATATGTGGTCGGTTGTGACGGAATCCCCGAGGAGCACAAGGACCCGGGCACCCTTGATATCGGCAACTGGTGCCGGAACAGCCGTGAAATCTGCAAAAAACGGCGGTTCCTTGATGTATGTCGATTGTTCCTGCCATTGGTAAAGTTCACCGGTTGGTGTTTCAAGCCCGTTCCACAGTTCACCGCCATTAAAAACATCTCCGTAGGTGTTGCTGAATTGTCCCGCTGAGACATGGCTGTGGACAAGCTCCGCCACTTCTTCTTCCGCAGGCCATATATCCTTGAGGTAGACGGGCTGACCATTCGGGTCGATCCCAAGAGGATCGCGGGTGAGGTCTATATTGATGTTTCCCGCCAAGGCATAAGCGACGACAAGCGGTGGAGAGGCGAGATAGTTCGCACGGACGTTGTTGTTGATCCGCCCTTCGAAGTTACGGTTGCCAGAGAGTACCGCCGCGACCGACAGGGAGCCGTCAATGATGGCCTTGACGATATGCTCGGTCAGCGGTCCGCTATTGCCGATGCAGGTTGTGCAACCGTAGCCGACCAGGTGAAAACGCAACGCTTCGAGATAAGGCATCAGCCCTGAGGCTACAAGATAATCGGCCACCACTTTCGAACCGGGAGCGAGACTCGTCTTTACCCACGGCTTGACCTGCAGACCGCGCCGTACCGCATTTTTAGCCAGAAGTCCGGCAGCTATCATCACAGATGGGTTGGAGGTATTGGTACAACTGGTGATAGCGGCAATAACAATTGAACCGTGGCAGAGACTGTATGCGGTACCGTCAGGCTGGCGTAGCGGCACACAATGACCCAATACCCCGAGTTCACTGTCGGGATGAACCACCGCCAACTCCGGGGTGACGGTCATCGGCGAACCTCCCTCGCCAAGCCATCGTTCCTTGGTTTCCTTCTCCAGCTTTACCGCTTCATGTTGCATGAGGGTGATCAGTGATGTACGAAAAGAACTACGCACTTCCTTGAGCAGCAGCCGGTCCTGAGGTCGGGAGGGACCGGCCAGACACGGCTCGACGGTTCCGAGATCCAGTTCCAGCGTATCGCTGTATGCCGGTTCAGGCTGACCGGAGGTATGCCAGAGCCCCTGCACCTTGAAGTAGGCTTCAACTAGCGGGACAAGCGCACCCCGACCGGTAAGGCGCAGATAGGCACTGGTCTGCTCGTCAACCGGAAAGATGCCGATAGTGGCGCCGTACTCCGGTGCCATATTGCCGATTGTTGCACGGTCGGCCACCGAAAGCGAGGCGAGGCCGGGACCGAAGAACTCCACGAATTTCCCTACGACTCCTTTCTTGCGAAGCATCTGCGTGATCGTCAGGACGAGGTCG
>JAJZTK010000182.1 GCA_021849045.1 Deltaproteobacteria bacterium
AACCGCCCAGGGACTCAAGGTGAACGATTCCTTTAATCCGACGGAAAATATCCGGGGGGGGGTCCGGTATCTCCGTTTTCTGCTGGATACCTTCAAAGGGGATGTGACCTTGGCGGTTGCCGCTTACAACGCCGGCCTCTCCAAGGTGGCCAAGTACGGTGGCATTCCACCCTATAACGAGACGCGTACTTATGTAGCCAAAGTCTTGAGCTACCAGAAATCCTACCAAACAAATTAGGCATTTTCATGACGTCATCAACATCATCCGGCACGATCTGGAACATACCCAATATCCTGACTCTGTTGCGCATAGCCGCAATTCCGGTCATTGTTGTCCAGCTGCTTTCACCCTCGCGGGATGCCGGCTTCTGGGCGGCAGCGGTTTTTTCCGCCGCCTCGGTTACTGACTGGCTTGACGGCTATCTGGCGCGGCGGATGGGGATTGTCACGGTGTTCGGCAAATTCCTCGATCCGATTGCCGACAAACTGATCGTCATGGCAGCGCTGATCATGATCATTCCCTATGACCGGGTGCCGGCGTGGATGGTCCTGGTGATACTGGGGCGGGAGATCATCATTACCGGCCTGCGCGGTATCGCATCAAGCGAAGGGATTGTCATTGCGGCCAGCGACCTGGGGAAGTTCAAGACCATCTTTCAGATCGTGGCCATAATCGGGCTGCTGTTGCATTACGACTATCCCTGGTTCTTTTCGGTCAACCATCCGCTCCTGGTGGTCAATATGCACCATGTGGGGATGTTTTACCTCTGGATCGCCTTTGTCATCACGGTATGGTCCGGTGTCGACTATCTGGCGAAGTTCATGCGGGTCATTGCTCGTTAACCGCGAGAAGGCTTCGCCAGTGCCCTTTGCGTTATAATCCCGAACTGCGGGTTCATGTCGTCCCTGCTGCGAAAGTTTCTTCATGGCCTTACAGAGCATTTCCCGAAAATTTTTATTCCGCCTGCTTTTGGTGCTGTTTCTCGGCCAGATTGTCACCGGGGTCTGGAGTTACGTAGACCGTCACACCACCAGTGAAGAGAACCTTGACCGCAAGGCAAGGGTGCAGGCAAAGATGCTGGCTGCCATTGCGACGCGCTCCATGAGCGACTTCGACTTCACCTACATGGGGCTGGTTGTCGACGAAACCATGAAAGATCCCGATATCCGCAATGTGATGTTGGTGGATAAGGACGGAACAGCGCTTTTCGAGAACTCAACCGCAACGAAGGGGAAAGACCTTAGCACCATCCAGGTCCCGGTGACAGCTAGTGGTGACATCAAACTGATTGTCAGCTATTCCGACACGGGGGTGCACAAGCGATTGCTGCATCAGCTCATAATCAACGTGGCTCTTCAGGTAGGGGTATTCTTTGTCCTGGTCCTGATAATTCTCTTCTTTTTCCGCAGAGACCTGGGGGAAAAGATTACTGCCATTAATGAAGCCATCGAGCATATCCGGGAAGGTGACCTGACCAGACAGATTCCCTCCCTGGGAGATGATGAGTTCGGTGATATCACAAAAGGGCTCAATTTCATGGCAGAGCAGCTGCATTCCACCGTCTCCCGGCTTGCTGCCATCGGGAACGGTCTGGCCTTGGCCATGGAGTCGCTGTATGCCAACTTTGAAACGGTCAGTTCTTCGGCGCGCACGCAACAACAGTCTACCGAGAAGGTCCTGAACGATATTTCCGATGCGTCCGCTGCCCAGCAGCGGATACTTGACAATACCAACAGCCTTGCTGAACTCTCCCAGGACAATTCGACCGCACTTGATGAAATCAGTTCCACCTTTACCGAGACCGAAGCGAACATCGATTCCCTCAATCTGAATGTCAACGTGATCTATTCCACCATTGCCCAGTTGAACCAATCGGCCAAAGCTGTCGCGAGTGTGGTTGATAACGCCTCCAGTGCGGCTGCGGATACAGCCGGATCGGTGAGGGCAATCAACAACCTGGTGCAGACGATCGACGCGGCGGTAACGGCCACCTCTTCGCTCAGTGACCAGGTCATCGGCATAGTTTCCGAAAAGGGGATTGTGCAGGTTGAAAACGCCATAGCGAGCATGGAACAGATAAAGTCGTTCGTTTCCTCGCTGACTATGACCATGTCCCAACTGGATACCCGCTCCAAGGATGTGGCAAAGATCCTTGCCGTTATCCGGGAGGTAACCGACCAGGCCCACCTGCTGAGTCTCAACGCCCAGATTATTGCCGGCCAGGCCGGAGAGCACGGCCGGAGTTTTGCCGTGGTTGCCAACGAAATGAAGCTGCATTCGGCCAAGACCGCCGCCTCAACCAAGGAGATCGAGTCGATCATCCAGGCAATCCGTGGCCAGATCACGGCGGCAGTCGAAGAAACTCACAATACCTTCCTTACGGTTACTGACGGGAGCCGGATAGTCTCCAGTGCCGGAGCGGCATTGCACGAGGTACTCGACGCATCCCGGCGTTCCGCGGAAATGGTCAAGGGGATCGAGCTTTCGACCAAAGAGCAGAGCCGTCTCGCCTCCCATATTCTGGGCGTGGTCAGCAAGCTGGAGACCGTCAACCGTGAAGTAAAGCGGGCGACCGATGAGGAGGTGCAGAGCATTGCCTATCTGGAAGAGGGGTTACGCACCATACGTGATTCCATGGAGGTGACACGTAGCGCCACACAGGAACAGGGGACCTCTCTGGTGGTCATTACCGAAAACATTCAATCTGCCAATGCCAGGACCGGTGAGATTGCGGCCGCATCACTGCAGCAGAAGAATGTGAACGGGCTTATTTCCGAATCGATGCGCACCATCATGGCCCACGGCGGGAACACCCTGGCGGCCGTTCAGGATGCTGCGGAGAGGATTTCGTCAGTTTACCGGGACGTTGAACTGCTACGCCGTGAAATGGGTATGTTCAGGGTTTCGGGTCAACAGCCCGATCAGCTTGCAGACGAGCCTGGCGACCAGCTGTCCTGAAGCGGGTTAAGATCCTCCCATCGGAAATCTCGTGATATCCCCCCAAAATCATCACCCTCCCATCATCACCCTGTGTTCCGCAGTCCAGCCGCAATGCCGTTGATGGTTGCCGCCAGGACGTAGTTCAGTTCATCGCTCTCTTCCCCTGCGCGCTTGCGCCGCAGGAGTTCGATCTGGATCATGCTCAGTGGGTCGATGTAGGGGTTTCGCAGGCGAAGGGAAGCATTCAGGGCAGGGTTCTTCTCCAGAAGCCGCGTCTGGCCGGTGACCAGAAGGACCATCCGCCGGGTCCGCCGGTATTCCTCCACAATCATGTTGAAGACCCGCTCCCGGAGTCCCACGTCAGTCACGAGGGATGCATAGAGCCGTGCCAGGGGTAGATCCACCTTGGTGAGGGCCAGTTCCACGTTCCTTATCAGATCGAAGAAAAAGGGGAATCGCTTCATCATGGCCGTGAGAAGTTCCTCCTGGTCCCTTCCCCTGGAGGCGAAGCGGTCGAGAGCGAAGCCGACTCCGAACCAGCCCGGTATCACGTGCCGGCTCTGCATCCAGCCGAATCCCCAGGGTATGGCCCGCAGTTCCGAGAGATCTCGATTCCGGGTCCGGCGTGCCGGCCTGGAGCCGATCTTGGCCAGCTCGAATTCCAGGACCGGCGTGGCCTGCTCGAAGTAGGGGAGGATGTCGGGATTGTCGATGATCCGCTCCCGGTAGAAGGAAAACGCGCTCCGCGACATCTCCTCAAGCGCCTCCTCCCATGAGGCTTCGGGCCTTGTCTCCACAAGACCGGTCTTCGCCAGTGTCTCCAGAGAGGCGGCGACCATCAGCTCCAGGTTGCGTTTTGCCAGGGACGGATCGGAGTACTTCCAGTTGATGACCTCCCCCTGTTCGGTGATCTTGAGGGAACCGGAGAATCCGTCGGCCGGCTGGGAGATGATGGCCCGGTGGGTTGGACCACCCCCCCTCCCCACCGTGCCGCCGCGGCCGTGGAAGAGGCGAAGGCGCACCCCGCACTCGTCGGCAACCCGCTGAAGATCGCGGTGGGCCTTGTAGATCTCCCAGGTGCCCGTCAACATCCCTCCGTCCTTGTTGGAGTCCGAATAGCCGAGCATGACCTCCTGCCGGCGTCCCCACGAATCGAGAAACGGCCCGTATTCAGGCGAGCACCAGAGGGTATGGCAGGTTTCCGGCGCGTTTCGCAGGTCTTCGATGGACTCGAAGAGGGGGACCGGCATTACCCCCGGGTCTTCGCCATCGCTCGATGCGGCAACGCGGACACCGCAGAGCTCCATGAGCCAGATGAGGGAGAGGGTGTCCTGAACCGAGGATGCCCCACTGATCACGTAGGTTCCGATCGTATTTGGGGAAAAGCGCCGCTTCAGTTTCGCAATGGCGCGGAGGGTGCCGAGGAGTTCGGTAGTCTCTGCGGAGGGGGAGGGGAGAGACCGCGGTCGATTCTCGCAGATGCCGGCGCCGCCTGCCAGTTCGGCCACGGCCCTGGCGTGGACGCGGGCATGCTGCCTGATGTCGAGGGAGTGGAGATGGAAGCCGAAGGTGTCTACCTGCCTCAGAAGCGGATCCACATAGCGGCGCGCCAGCCGCTCTCCCTCCCCCTTGGCAAGGCTTTGGCGCACCAGGAGGAGATCGGCGGCAAAGGCAGCGGCATCAGGATAGGCATCGGCGTGGTCCTGTCCGCGGGTGCTCACGAGGCGATGGTGGACGAAGCCGAGAAATTTCCGGTAAGGCTCGCATGGCGGGTAGATGTCGGTTTCCGCCACAGCTCCGGCCAGGGTGGCGTCGTAACGGTTCAACGCATCGTTAAGCTGCGGCGAGAGAGCCACCCGGTTGGTTGACGGCGTGAGGAGTTCTCTCAGCCCCTCTACCCCTGCGAGGTACCGGGTGAGGATCATCTGCCGTGAGGCCTCCAGGGCGTTTTTGATGGAGTCGGCCGACACGTTGGGGTTGCCGTCCCGGTCTCCGCCGATCCAGGAGCCGAAGCGGATTACGGTGGGGAAGGCGGCTTCGGCCAGTTCCACGCCGTACACCTGGCGAAAATCCTCCGCCATCTCTTCATAGAGCCCCGGCAGCGGGTCGATGAGGGAGCCGGGATAGTGGTCAAGCCCCATCCTGATTTCGTCATCAACGCTCGGCTTGCGGCGGCGCACCTCGTCCGTCTGCCAGAGGGCAGTAATTTCCGCGAACATGGCCTCCTGCTGCCATGCGGCTTCATCGACGGTCAGGGGAAGCCGGTCGAGCCCCGCCAGTCCCCGGGCGATGCGGCGCCGCTTGAAGAGGACCACGCGCCGCGCCACCTCCGTCGGGTGGGCGGTGAATACCGGTATTACCTCCACCTGGCGCAGCCATTCAAGGGCCTGTTCGGCGGTAATCCCTGCATCGTGCATCCGTTTCAGGGTGCCGAGCAGGGAACCGGGCTTCACGGGGGCGTCGGGCGAAAGCTGCGTCGCCCTGCGCCTGCGCATGCGGTGATTGGTTTCCGCCAGGTTGGTGAGCTCGAAGAACGTCCCGAACGCCTTGACGATCTGGTAGGCCTCGGCCATGGCCATGGCCCCCACGATCCTGACTGCCCGCTCCTGGAGTTCCTGTTCGGCGGGATTGTCAAGGGCCGTTTCCTCCTGGTCGGCGAGGTTCCGGTGGCTGATGGCCAGCCGGCGCAGCTTCTCCTCGGCATCGTAGGCCGCCTGTCCCGCCTGCTCCTTTATCACATCCCCCAGCAAATGCCCGAGGGAACGGACATCGCGCCGCAGCGGGATCTCTTTCAGCGCGGGATCGAGGGTCATGAGCTCGTTCAGCCGCGCGGCCTGATCGTCCACCTTCCAGAAGTGTTCGCGTTCCGTCATGGTTTCATCCCCCTTGGGCGATGTTTCGTCCTGTTGTGCCTCTGCGATTCATTGCCATTACCGTGCCGTCGGTCAAACGCCCTCGCAGGCACCGCCGGTGGCGCATCTACACTGTACCCCATTTCGTGCTCAAGGAAAGAACGTAACCCTTCTTACCCGTTACGTTACGCTGGGGAAACATCGGTTTGTGTCCGTCCCTACTTTCCATTGACGGTTCTTTAGAAAATCTCCAGCAAAATTGCATTGTTGAAACTTATTTGTGACGTCCGGCGCTTTTGGTATGCCGATTGCCAGTATATCGGCAACCAAGCTCTTCCGAATGTCCGGCGTAGTGCATGTGCTCCGTATCGGGGCCGTGCCGTACTGATCAGAGCAAAGAAACGTTGTTGCCTGTAGCCGATACAGCACTATCAAGCAGAGTGACGAGAGCAAGGAGGTTCATATGCAATTAACAGGATTGAAGTATGGGAGGAGGCTTCTCGATCTGGTCGAGTTTCCCGTATCTCAGGTGCTTACCGAGGACGCATCACACGACGAAATCAACGAACTGATTGCATCACATGGCGGCAAGTGCATTGTCAAGCCTGTGTTCCTCGGCGGTGTGGGTAAAAAGGGGAAGGCCGGCCTGGTGCGTATTGTTGCCAACGTTTTCGATGCAATGGTCGCCAAGCGCGAACTCTTTTTTGCCACCCATCACCAGGGCAACCGTGAGGTGCAGGCCTGCGGCGTGACCTTTGAAGGATACATCGCATCGGACATCGAGATCTACGTGAGCATTACGGAATCCAGTGAGTACCGCATGCCGGTCCTGCTCCTGACCACCAAGGGGGGGATCGATGTGGAAGAGGTGGCTGCCGAGGACAAGCGGACGATCGTGTTCAACCCGGTTACCGGCGTCAAGTCGTTCCACATCAACGACGCCCTGCGGGAGCTGAAGTGCCCGTCGGAGTACATCAGTTCCCTGGTGCAGCATCTCCCCAAGCTCTGGCAGGTCTATGACAACTACGGGCTCACCACCCTGGAGCTGAACCCGATCCGGATGGGGAAGGTGAAGGGGCGCTATGTCCCCTTTGCCTGCGACATCAAGGCCTCCTTCGACCAGGACAACCCGGCCTGGAAGCGGCTCGGCTACCCGGAGGAGATCTTCTCCACCACCATCACCCAGTTCGAGTCGGAGATCAACGTCCTGCGGACCCACCAGGGGCAGAGCGACGTGACGGAGGTGAATCCTAAGGGGACGATCCTGCCGTTCATCTTCGGGGGAGGCGCCAACAGCGCCGCCACGGAGATTCTGGGGGACCGGGCGATCATTTCCTCCGATTTCGGCGGCAACCCCCCCTACGAGAAGATCCGGGCCATTGCCGACATCACCTTCCGCCACTGGCTCCCCCAGGCCAATGTGGTGCTCCTGATCGGGGGAAGGGCCAACAACACCAACATCTTCACCACCTTCAAGGCGATCTTCGATTCGCTGCGGGAGCATATCCGCCTGAACCCCAACATCTTCGTGGTGGCGGGC
>JAJZTK010000026.1 GCA_021849045.1 Deltaproteobacteria bacterium
ATCGTAAGGTCGGAGCCCCAGCCGATTGAAATGCAGTGCCAGGCGTGTGGACAGGCGGTCCAGATCGGCATAGGAATAGCGTGCCCCGTCTTCAGAGATAAGTGCGGTCCTGTCCGCGAAGCGTTCAAAGCGATCTGCGAGCAGTTCGCTGATCGTTTGGTCTTGCCAGTAGCCGGCATCCCGGTACCGCTGCGCGGAATCTTTCGGCCAAAAAGTAAAACCATTTTCTATCATATTGTGCCCTCCCTGTCGGTTTCATTGTGATGGTGGCGTGCGGCTGGTTAATTGCTCGTATATACGATGAAGAGCAAGTGTTATGCCATAAAAACAGCGGTTGTTTTGGCGTTTTTTAGCGGGTTATGGAAAAAAGCTTTCAACGATACCTCTTGTGGGCATTGAAAATTTTCCATAACATTGTTATTAGTCTCAAGGGATGGATATTCGGTTAATTGTGTCGAGTTTCATGGAAAGTTCCTTTCACAGTCCCTCTCGATGACCAAAAGATGTCGCGGAAGCATCTGACAGCGGAGGTTGCAATGGACGTTTTTAAAGCCCTTGGCGAGCACCACGCTGAGATCCTCGACGCGTGGGTCCACAGGCTGCTTACTGACAGGTCGAGTCCCTATTGTCGTGAACCTGAAGCGGATCTACGGCCGCTGGTGAATCAGGCAACAGTTGCGTTTCGCCTGGTCCTCGACGGAGGGGCTTGGGACGATCTCGATGCC
Organism: Deltaproteobacteria bacterium; assembly: GCA_021849045.1. Lineage (GTDB taxonomy): Bacteria > Desulfobacterota > Desulfuromonadia > Geobacterales > DSM-12255 > Geomobilibacter. The sequence goes on from JAJZTK010000026.1 coordinate 726, forward strand.
TTTATCACGTTTATTGCGCGAAGGAGGCTCTCCCAGGGGTTCAAGCTGTCTGATGTGCAAAAAGCCTTTATGATGTATCAACAGGTGGTTGCGCCAATACTTATCAGGGAAGCGCGAGACGAAGAGCGTGACGAAGCCATCTTTCGACTGGGTACCTGCATCTCGCAGACTGTTGGAAAATTCAGCGATTTTTTCCAGGGGCTTCATGAAGAATACATGCGGCAGCAGACCGTTGTGCTCGAGAAGGAGGTCAGGAAGAGAACACGCGAATTGTCGGAGTCCGAGAGCAAGTACAAGGCACTTGTGGAGGATATTCGTGACGGCTATTACGTCCTGCATGAAGGAATCATTGTGTATGCGAACAATGCATTTTGCGGCATGCACGGCCGTATGATGAAGGGGATAGTGGGGATGCCGTTTCTCGAGCTCGTTGCCCCGGAATCGAGAGCGGATGTGGAACGTTCGTACGAGCAAAATCGAACCAGCCAGGCGTCCAGCCTTGTGGAATATTTCCGCCTGCATCCTGATGGCAGAAAACTGCCGACCGAGACGCTCGCCAAGTTCTCTTTCTACGAGGGGAAGGCGGCAAACCTCGGCATTTGCAGAGACATCAGTGAACGCAGGGAGCTGGAGCAAAAGACCAGAGAGGCGGAGATGCTTAATGCTCTGGCACAGCAGGCGGCCTCGCTGGCGCATGACATCCGCAATCCTTTGACGGCCATCAAGATGAACGTGCAGATGCTTGCGGCTGAACTCAAAGATAATCCCACCTACCATCGGCTGATCGAGATCTCGCAAAGAGAGGTGGCGAGCATCGAACGGTCGGTGTTGGAGATGATGGATCTCGCACGGCCGTTTCGCCTTAACCGGGAAACCGTGCTTCTGCGGCCATTCATAAAGGATTGCGTGGAAGCGCTGCGGTCCCGCATGGCCCACAAGGAGGTACGCGCCTTGCTGCGGCTGAGCCCGGAGCTGGATCAGCTGAGGATGGACCCCCACCGCATCGAGCAGACGCTGGTGAACCTTCTTTTCAACGCAATCGAAGCAGTGCCAAGGGGGGGACATATCTACGTTTCCTCCGGCCTGATGGAGTTCCGGGATCGGCACTGGGGACGGATATGTGTGGCCGACAATGGACCGGGCATTCCCAAAGAACTCCTGCCGTATTACTTCGATGAGAAGCGGAATCGGCGCATTGGCCTGGGGTTGGACAACGTAAAAAAAATCGTTGAGGCGCACGGCGGAGCGGTGGACGTGAGCCTCCGGCGGCCGCGCGGGCTTAATGTCTGCTTGCGGTTGCCCCTGGAGCAATGAGCATGGCAGACTCGGTTCTCGTTATTGACGATCAGCCCTCGATCCTCCAATCCATGGAGGTTTTCTTCCAACTACGGGCTTGGAAAGTCCACACCGCGCCGAATGGGAGGAAAGGGATTGCGCTGGCCAGGAAGGTCCGACCTGACCTGGTGGTCCTCGATATCCGGCTGCCCGACATTGACGGGTTGGAGGTCCTGAAGGAACTCCGGTCCCGGGTCCCTGAAGCCGAGGTCATCATGATCACCGCCCACCAGGACATGGAGAGCACCATCCAGGCGATCAAGTCGGGCGCATTCGACTATCTGCACAAGCCGATAGATATCGATGAGATGGATAACGTTCTCAAACGACTGCTTACGGTGCGGATGGCCTCTCCTGCAGCTGTTGCCGATGAGTCGCCGAAACAGCCGACCTTGGCAGTGGGCAAGCTGCACCTGGTAGGCAAGAGCAAGGCAATGAAGGAGGTGTTCAAGAAAATAGCCTTGGCGTCCGGGGCGCGGGCCACTCTGCTGGTACAGGGGGAGAGTGGCACCGGAAAGGACATGGTTGCCCAGGTGATCCACAGCAACAGTCCGTGGAGCAATAAGCCCTTTACCGTGATGGACTGCTCGACCCTTGCGCCGTCGCTTGTGGAGAGCGAACTGTTCGGCTACGAAAAGGGGGCATTCACCGGAGCCGACCGCACCCACGCCGGACGCATCGAGCTCACCGGCGATGGGACAGTCTTTTTCGACGAAATCGGCGAACTTCCGCTCCATCTGCAGAGCCGATTGCTGCGCTTTCTGCAGGAAGGCCAGTTCGTGCGCGTCGGGGGCGTTACCCCCATCCAGTCGAACGCCAGGATCATCGCGGCCACAAATAGAGATCTGATGGCCATGGTTGCGGAAGGGAAATTTCGCGAGGATCTCTACTTCAGACTTAAGGTCATAACCATCCATATGCCGCCGTTGAGAGACCGACGTTCCGACATTCCAGAGCTAGCGCAGTTCTTGCTGGAAAAGGTAGCGGCACGTTCTGCGTTACGGTCCCGAACCCTTTCAAATGAAGCGATTGGCGAATTGATGAGGCGCGATTGGCCGGGCAATGTACGAGAGTTGGAGAACACCTTGACCCGCGCCGCCTTGATGTCCAAGTCGACGGTTTTGTCCGAAGAGGACATTGCATTGGCACTCGACGGCGACCAGTACCGGCCCTCGATAGAACGGTCCGTAAAACCCCTGGCGGAAGCAGAGCGTGACTACATCTTGTTCGCGCTCGAGTCATACAACTGGAGCTTGGGCAAAACTTGTCAAGCCCTGCAGATCTCGCGCCCGACGTTGCGGGCAAAAATCAAGGCGTTCGGGCTGGAAAAGCGGTCACAAAAGTGAAAATATCTTTCCACCCCAATTCGTACAGTTGAAAAGAAACGACGTGAATTCTCCGATAATCTCCTGGCAAGTGCAAACTTGTTTCAGACAAGAGTCGAAGTTGCAGTTTCGGAATCTGTCCCCTCATTGAATGACCAGCCGGCTATCCGCCTGGTCCCCCCCATAAAAGCCTTCTGATTCTAACCGTTAGCCACATCTGTACAGAGTCCACGCACATCGTCATGTGCTGCCTCGGCAATCGTTGGCATGTGCCTTGCTAAAAGCGGATACGAGCTGCCGTTTGCAGGGGAGTTGTGCACGAAAAAAAAGAAGTATTATGGTACTTAATTATTAATTTAGTTTTATGACAGCAGGGTACTCACGATCAGTCGCTTTAGTCACAAGGCACTGGGTTATCTAAATCACTGGAGGAGGATGAATATGAAATTTGCCGTTCTGGGTACAGGAATTATGGGGCGCGGTTGGATTACGCAATGTGCAATGAGCGGACACGACGTACACTGCTACGATGCAAGCGCTCAGACACTCGCCGGTACCGCCGCTGGCTGTGAGAAGCTTGCTGTCACAGTTGCCAAGAAGTTCAAGCACGATGACCACTTTGTATCAAATGCCATTGGGAAGATTTGTATCCACAATGATAAAGGCGCGTTTATCGATGCAGCCAAAGGTTGCGACGTATTTTTGGAGGTGATCTACGAGGACTTGAAGCTGAAGTGTTCCGTGCTTGCCGAGTACTTGCCGCAGCTTCCGGAATCTGTGGTGTTCTGGTCGAACAGCAGCAGCCTCGACATCGACCCTATGGCTCAGGCTGGCGGCCGACCGGAACGCTCGATAGTCACCCATGGCATGAACCCGGTACCGCTGATGCCAGGCGTAGAGGTGGTACCAGGAGCCAAGACGAGCGCCGAGACGATTGAGTTCACTCGCCAGACGCTGCTCGGCATGAATAAGGCCCCGTTCCTGGCGCCGAACATTCCGGGTTTTTGGGTAAACCGTCTGCTCGTGCCCCAGATGCTGGATGCTGTGCGACTGCTTGAGCAAGGGAAGATCACGGTTGAAGACGGGGACACCGGCTTGAACACCAGCTTGGGGCACCCCCAGGGAACCTTCAAACTGCATGATTTCGTCACTGCCCCCACCATGCTGCGGGTCGCACTACAGATGTATCAGGCGTCCAACGATCCCCGCATGTATCCGCCCCTGACGCTCATGCGCATGGTGAAGAACGGAGAGTACGGCGCAAGCAGCGGAAAAGGATTCTACGACTGGAGTGACCCCCGCAACCCCAAGGCTCGGGACGTGTCAAAGTATGTCATCGGATCTGTCGAAGAGATGCTGGAGCAGTTGAAGTAGGAGGTTGACCGGGAGCCTCCGCCTGCGAGTCTCCCTCACCAACCGGGCCATACTGGTTCTGGGCAAATACACAAATAACCCAACCGAACAGCAGTACAAAACATTTCATCGCAGCCCTATTTCTCTGGCATTGCCGGGGGAATAGGGCTACTTTGTTTTCCGGGGAGGGAATGAGAATGGCCAAAGTGTATGAAATTGATGGGGTTATACCGGTGATCGATCCGACGTCATTCGTGCATCCGGATGCAGTCATCATCGGGGACGTGATAATCGGTCCCCGTTGCTACATCGGTCCGTGCGCCTGCCTGAGGGGAGACCTCGGTCGCATTATGATCAGCGCAGGGGCGAACATTCAGGACACGTGCGTGATTCATTCGTTTCCCGAGGTGGATGTACTCCTGGAGGAAAACTGCCATGTGGGTCACGGTGCGATATTGCATGGCTGTACCATCGGGAGGAACGCGTTGATAGGCATGAACTCCGTCGTGATGGACCGCGCAGTCATTGGAGAGAACTCCTTTGTTGCCGCGATGTCGTTCGTGAAGTCGGATATGTCGGCAGGTGCGAACATGCTGATTGGCGGGGTGCCTGCAAAGGAGATCCGTCCCCTGAAAGAAGAGGAGCTTCTCTGGAAGTCGAAGGGGACAGAGCTGTATCAGCGGCTGGCGGCCCATTCATTGGTGTCGATGCGGGAGGTGGCGCCGTTGGCGTCGGTAGAGCCCGATCGCAGACGGGTAAGCTACACAAAAAATGATGCTATTCCGTTGAGGGCGGCTGTCAATAATGGACATCCATGATAACGGCGGTCTATTGCCAGAAGAAACTCTACCAGCTTACGGGCTACTGCCAGAGTTGCCCTATAGAACAGCCTTTGCTCACCACATCATCAGCCTACCTCACTGCCTCAGGTAGTGACGCTTAGGCGCGCTTCGAAGGCTAAGGCGAAAGGGGTGATTCCACCGCCGCTCTGGCGGGTGGCGTGAAGGACTCACCAGCCCTCAGGATCACGGCTTCGATTCCGGAATAATGGGCGAGCTCCAAGGCGAAGTCCCTGTGACGCTCCAACATGAAGTTTAGGGGAGGAAATCTCTGGATGAGACCTCTCATTCCCTCGGGGTCTGCGGCGTCCTCCGGATTCGGGAACCAGTGATACGGGATAGCGTGCTTGACTCCAAGGGCCTTGGCAGCAAAGGCTCCCTCGGCAGGCCCCATGGTAAAAATGTCCCCGGTCGAAAGTACGGCAAGGTCGGGCTTGTAGAGGGGCTTGATGAGGGTTTCCATCTCAGAGGTATAAGAAGTATCGCCCGAGACGTAGATGGTGTACCCATTCTCCAGCCGGATGACGAAGCCGGCGGGGACCCCGGCCGACTCGAAAGAGCGCTCCTCTCCGAAGCTAGAGCTGTGGTTGGCAGTGACGAGTGTCACCCTGATGCCGTTGAGAAGCGAGTAGGTGCCGCCAAAATTGAGGGGAAATACATTGGATGCCCGCCCTGCAAACTCTTTTAAGAAGTGCTCGTACTGGACCACGCCCATCACCCGTCTGTTTGCCTTCAGCAGCTCCTTAAAGCCCAGACTATGATCAAAGTGCGCGTGTGAACAGAGCACCAAATCCACGTCCTCCCACTTCTGGGGTGTCTGCCACTCCTTCGGGCATGTAGGGTTTCCCGCGATCCAAGGGTCGACGACGATGACCTTACCTTTTTCAGTCTTGATCCGGAGCATACTATGGCCAAGAAGTCTAATCTCCATTTGGTCTCTCCTCTTTGTGTGGGTCCTTCCCCCATAGCAGCATGGCCAGCCCGCGGATCAGAATGCTGCCGCCGATGGTGATGATGATCATGTTGATGGCGGAAGGGCGATGGAGCGGCCTTATGGCGAGGCGTTCGAAAAGGAAACCTGCCAGGGTGGAGGCGGCCACGGCGCAGGTTATCGCCAGCCAGATCGGGAGTTTGACCAGCTCCAGGGGAAAGACCTTCAGCATCCCTCCCAGCATGACGAACTCATCCTGAGCAAAGTTGATGATGCCGGTGGCGTTGTAGATGATGGAAAACCCGATGCCGATCAGGGCATAGATTGCCCCGTTAGACATGCCGGACAGCGTGTACTGAAGCATCTCAAACTGCATGAGGTACCTCCGATGATCGGTGAAGCCAGCGACAGGTTCAGCTCAAAGGGAGCCGGCAGATTGCCGTGATCTGCCGGCTCCCGGCTAAAATGGGATCGATGGGTGGTTTATTTGGCGATGGCCCAATCCCCTTTGGTGATGCGAACCATTTCGAAGGCAGAGTGGTCGAGACCGTTGTGGTCCCTAGGGGACATGTTGAAGATGCCAGAGACGCTCACCACCTTGCTAGCGTGTTCAATGCCGTTTCTGATCTGTTCCGGCGTATGGCCGTACCTTTTGATGGCGTTGGCGATGAGCATAAAGGCGTCATAGGCGTAACCGCCGAAGGTTGATGCCTCGTCGTGGAACGCCTTACGGTAACCGAGATCGTACTCCCTAAGGAGACTCGCCTGGGGGTCCGACTTGGGAAGGACTTCGTAGATCGCCAGCTTCCCTGCTGGAAGGATCACCCCTTCGGCGGCGTCTGCGCCTGCCAGTTGGATGTACTTTTTGGAGGCGACGCCATGGCTCATGTAGAGAGGGACTTTGATGCCGAGCTGCCTGATGTTCCTCGTGATCACGGCAGGACCGGGGTTGGTCCCCCAGCAGATGATGGCGTCCGGCTTGATGCCCCGGATCTTGGTGAGCTGCGCGGTCATGTCGGTGTCTTTGGGACCATAGAGCTCGTCTGCCACGATGCGGAACCCTTTCTGGGTGGCCATCGCCTTGAGCTGTTCGCGGCCGGAGGCGCCGAACCCGTCGGTGACAGTCAGAAGGGCGATGGTCTTCTGACTCTTTGCGGACATGTAGTTCAGGATCTTCTCCACCGCTACATGGTCGTTGGCCGGGGTCTTGAAGACCCAGCGCTTCACCGGGTCAATGATCTTGATGCTGGCGCCGCAGGATATCATCGGGACCTTCTCCCTCTCCGCCACGGGGATGACCGCCATACTTTCGCCGGTGGTGGTCGGGCCAAGGATGACGCTCACCTTGTCGTCCTTGATCAGTTTGGTGGCGAGCTGGACCGCTTTGGTGGCGTCACCGCCGGTGTCGTAGCTGACGGCCTCGAGCTTCATGCCGTCTATACCGCCGCTGTCGTTGATCCTCTTCACCAGCATGTCGAAGGTCTTCTTACCGGGGTCCCCAAGAAAGGAGGCTGGACCGGTTACGGCAAACAATCCACCGATTCTGATCGTGCCGGCGGCAAAAGCAGTGCCATAGAGAAAAATCGCCATCATTCCCAAAACTGCGCCCGCGATACACCTTTTCATCGTAGACCTCCCGTCCGTTTGTTGGACTGACTTTCCCATTGAACCTCGAACCCGCCAATGCAGGTGAGACATTTGTTGGAGCAGCATTCATGCCGCGTCCAGCTGTCATCGTGGCAAGAAGGCCCACTCCTGCAGGGTTGTCTCATCCCTCCCTTCAGGATTGCCTCATGAAGGCTTTTCGTTTCCGGGGTGCCGCCAGCCGTTTCCTGCGGCTTTGGCCTCGATCGCCTTGACCAAGCCGCGGATCATGCTGTTGTACGGAGTGGGAACGCCGACCTGCGTACCGTATTCCACAATCTTCCCGTTGATATAGTCGATCTCGGTTCGACGCCCCGCCTCGATGTCCTGCAGCATGGACGGCTTCATGTTTCCTGCGTTCTTGATGTAGTTAAGGCTGTAGGAGTAGAAGCCGGTGCCGAGGATAAATTCGCTCGCCCGGGCCACCGCGATCCCCTCCCTGATCATGGCGTCAACCAGTTCGAAGAGGACCGGGTCCTTCACCGTCTCGACGATGGTGTTGCCGGTCACTGCGCAAATCGCCATCATGCAGGAGTTGAGCACTGTCTTGCGCCAGACCATGTCCCCGATCCGGTCGGTATGGAGCGTGTCGAGCCCGCAGTCGGTGAATGCCTTGCAGATAGCAACGGCGGCGTCCGCCGAATACGGATCGAGTTCCTGGAGATAGTTAGGCCGGTGGTGGAACGCCACCTTGACATGGCAGGAACTGAGCGGCATACAGCCGTAGTTGACGATCCCCCGCATGACGTGCCTGGCCCCGAGCTTTTGGGCCAGCTCAAGTTCGGTGTCGATGCCGTTTTGCCAGCTGACGACATAGCGCCCTTCGCCGATAACACCCTCCAGGGCTGAGGCGACCACGGGGAGCGCGGTGGCCTTCACGGTGACGATGACGACGTCGGGGGGATCGTTGATAAGATCGTCAATCCGGGTGGTCACCTTTGCCACGCACCCCTGCAGGTTGTCGGCCCCTTCAATGATAATCCCGGGGTTCAGGGCCGGCTCCAGCAGAGCGGGGATTACGTCGCAGAGGGTGACCTGGTAACCACCCTTGGCAAGGAAGGCGGCGACCACCCCGCCGACGGGGCCGGCGCCGATCACGGCAAATTTTTTCGGTTTATAGCTGGATGGTTCTTTCATAGCGTGCGCTCCTGTAAGTATGATGGAGGTTGCGGGCGGCATCACGCCACCCGCTTCTGGATCAGCCCGCAGCGCCGCCGCGTAGGGCGCTCAGGTTCACCTCAACGCCTTTCCCCTTTGAGAGCGTCTTGACCACCCCATCGATCACCTTCGCATCGAGCGGGACGTTTTTGATGACGGAGCCGACCATGACCATGTTGACCGCCCTGACGTCCCCCGCCTTGTTGGCAATGGAGAGGGCATCGATGGCGTGGGAGTTAGTGCAGCAGCGCACGATCTGCTCCTCGACATCCTTCGGGTAGACGGCCATCCCGGAGGCGACTGTACTCGGGTTGATGGTCCCCGTGTTGTAGACGAGCCTCCCGCCCGGCTTGAGGAAGTGGACGTACCGCAATGCCTCCAGAGGCTCGAAGGCGATGAGGAGGTCTGCGGTGCCGGCAATCACGGCGGGGGAGTAGACCTTGTCCCCGATCCGGACGAAGGAGGTGACGCTCCCGCCGCGCTGGGCCATGCCGTGCACTTCGTTTTGTTTGGCGTCCAGGCCGCTGGCGAGGGCGCTTTCGGCAAAGACCTTGGAGGCCAGGAGGACCCCCTGCCCGCCGACTCCAGAGATAACGATATTGAAGATGTTCATAGTTCCCTCCGCTCCTTAACCTTTGGACATCGCGTCGAATTTGCAAAGCTGAGAACAGACTCCGCATCCGTTGCAGATATTTGGGTCGATGGCGACCTTCGGTTTGTCCCCGCAATCTCTGAGACCCAGAGCCACGCAGGCGGCCTTGAGGCAGGCTCGGCACCCGGTGCACGTCTCGGAGTCCACCTTGAGCGGCGGGTTTTTCACCCGGTAGCGGAGAATGCAGGGGTTCCGGTCCACCAGAACGTATGGGCCCGGGGTCTCCAGCCCCTTCTTGATGGCCTCCTCGGTAGCCACCAGGTCGTAGGAGTTGATCTCCACGACGTTTTCGACCCCCATCACCTTCGCCAGCTCCATAATGTTCACCTGCTTGGCCGGATTCCCCGTCAGTACCTGGCCGCTCCCTGGGTTCTCTTGTCCGCCGGTCATACCGGTGGTCCGATTGTCCATGACGATGACCAGGGCGTTGCCGTTGTTGTAGACCAGGCTAAGAAGGCCGGTCATGCCGGAGTGGAAAAAGGTGGAGTCCCCAAGGACAGCCACCGGCTTCTCCGCCCTCCCGGCTACGGCGTTCACCTTGGCCATGCCGTGGGCCGCGCTGATACTCGCCCCCATGCAGATGCAGGTATGCATCGCGCCGATCGGTGGAAGCGCTCCCAGCGTGTAGCAGCCGATGTCGCCGGAGACGAAGACCTTCAGTTTGGCGAGGATCGAGAAGAGACCGCGATGGGCACAACCGGGGCAGAAGATTGGGGGACGCTGCGGGAGGTTCTGAACCGGCGCCATCGCGGAGGTCTCCTTCTCGCCGGCCGCCTTCCGGATGATCTCGGAATCGACCTCCAGGCAGTAAGAGATCGGTCCTTTCCCCAGATCGATCCGGATCCCCATTGCCCTGATCTGCTCCTCGAAGATGGCGTCCATCTCCTCGATGATCATGAACCTTTGCACCTTACCGGCAAACTCACGGATCATCTCCTCCGGGAGCGGGTGGACCAGACCGAGCTTGAGCACCGAGGCGTCGGGGAATGCCTCGCGGACGTGCTGATAGGCTACGCCGGAGGTGAGAATCCCGATTTCGGTTCCCCTCATCTCAACACGGTTCAGGGGGGTCGTCTCGGCGTACTCCTTCAGCTTGAGAAGACGTTCCTCGACCTGAATGTGCTTGATCTTGCCGTAGTTGGGGAGCATGACGTTCTTGGGAACGTTCTTAACCCACTCGCCGACTTTCGGGGTTATCTTCTCCCTCTGCTCGACGTACCCTTTGGCATGGGCGGTTCGGGTGGTCATGCGCAGGAAGACCGGCGTGTCGAACTGCTCGGAGAGCTCCAGCCCCGTCCGCACGAAGTCGTATGTCTCCTGCGAGTCGGAAGGGTCTAACATCGGGACCTTGGCGAACTTTGCGTAGTTGCGGCTGTCCTGCTCGTTCTGGGACGAGTGCTGTCCCGGGTCGTCCGCCACCATGACGATGAAACCCGCGCCGACCCCTGTGTAAGAAAAGCTCATCAGCGCGTCGGCGGCGACGTTGACGCCGACGTGCTTCATGGTGGCGAGCGCCCTGCCGCCGGCTATGGAGGCGCCCATGGCTGATTCGAAACCGACCTTCTCGTTGGGAGCCCACTCGCAGTAGACCGCTCCCAGACGCGCCATTTCCTCCAGTACCTCGGTGCTTGGCGTCCCGGGATAACCGGAGGCGAAAACGCCGCCGGCATCGCCAAAACTCAAAGCGATTGATTCGTTTCCGGAAATTATTCTTTTCATAGATGGCACTCCCCCTAGATATGGCTTTACGTTGCAGCCTTGGCCGCCGAAGCTTTCCTTCCCGCCGGAGAATAAGGGCGGTTACAGGTATTTCAGCTCCTTTCCCCGCTCCTTCAGTTCCGCCCGGAACTTCGGGTGCGCGATATTGATGAGCGCCTGGCAGCGCTGGCGAATCGTCTTCGCGTACAGGTCCGCAACGCCGTACTCGGTCACCACGTACCGGACGTGGTTGCGGCTGGTCACCACCCCGGATCCATGTTTCAGAAGGGGAACGATCCGGCTCACCACCGTTTCGTCTTTCATCTTGGTCGTGCTCGGCATGGTGATGACCGAGAGTCCCCCCTTGGACCGGGAGGCGCCGTAGACAAAGTCGAGCTGGCCCCCAACCGCGGAGTAGAGCTTGGGGCCGATGCTGTCGGCACAGATCTGCCCGGTGAAATCGACCTCGATCGCGGCGTTAATCGAGACCATCCGGTCGTTTTGCATGATCACGAACGGGTCGTTGATATGCTCAGTCCGGTGCATCTCGATCATCGGGTTGTTGTGAGCCCAGTCGTAGAGGCGCCTGGTCCCGAGCAGGAAGCCGCAGACGATCTTCCCCTTGTGGAGGGTCTTGTGGGAGCAGTTCACTACCCCCGCGTCGACCAGATCTATCACCCCGTCGGAGATCAGTTCCGAATGTATCCCCAGATCCTTCTTCTTGAAGAGATGCTTCAACACCGCGTCGGGAAGCGAGCCGATCCCCATCTGCATGGTGGCGCCGTCCGGGACCAGCTCCGCAATGTGCCGTGCCAGCTGCTCGACGACCTCCGGGTCCCCCTCCTCTCCCATGTGCCTTTCCGGGAGGACGCCGTCAGCCTCGATGATCTTTGTCATCCGTGAGACGTGGAGGAAGGTATCCCCAAGGGTCCGCGGCACCAGCGAGTTCACCTGGGCAATCACTTTCTTGGCCGACTCGGCGGCCGTAAGGGCGAGCCCCGCCTCCGTCCCCAGCGAGCAGAACCCCTTGTCGTCCGGGGGGGCTACGTTGATGATGGCCACGTCGAGCGGAAGATGGCCGTTTTTGAACAACAGGGGGAACTCCGAGAGAAGGACCGGGGTGAAATCGGCGCGCCCGTCGTGAATGGCCGGCCGGACGTTGGGGCTGATGAACATGGAGTTGATCCGGAGGTGCCCGTCCATTTCGGGCGCAACGTAGTCCGACGGACAGATGGTCACCGCCTGGCAAATTTCGACGTTCTTAAGGTTCGGCGCGCGTTTCACCAGGGCCTCCAAAAGCTGCGCCGGTACCGAGGCGTTTCCGGTCAGAAAAAGGCGGTCGCCGGAGGTCACCTCCTTGACGGCGTCGTCGGCGGTAGTCACTCGTGAAGCGTATATCTCCCGCCAGTCTTTGGTTTTTTTGAGCGTCAGTGTAGCGGTCACTTTATTCTCCTTTCTCATTCGATGAAGAGTCGTTCGATGGAACCCCTTGCCCCCCTTCCACCACTCCTTGCGGGAGGAGGACAGGAGAGGCGCCACAGCGGCAGATGGCCGCTGAACTCAGACCACAGCTTCTCCCCGCATCCCAGCAACGGAGAGGGACTAATCGAGGTCTTTTACTCTGGGATCAGAGTCTGCAGCGGTGTCAGGATCTTCCTTGCTCGCTTGCCCCCTACTTCGCAAAGGAGAATCCTTAGATCCTGATTCTCCCGTCGACTGCATAGACGGAGTCGGAGAAGGCGAGGATCGGGTTCAGGTCAATCTCCTTGATCATCGGGAGGTCGGTGAGGAGCATGGAGACGCGCTGGATCAGCTTCAGAACCCTTTCCTTGTCGATCCCCTTGTCACCCCGCACCCCATCAAGCAGGGCCGCGGCCTTGATCCTGGCCAGCATCTCCTGGGCTTCCACCCGGGTCACGGGTGCGATTTTGAACACTACGTCTTTCAGGACCTCGACGTAGATCCCTCCCAGCCCGAACATCACCAGATGCCCCAGATTCCGCTCTGCGGTGGCACCGACGATCAGCTCGCGCCCCCCGGGAAGGAATTTCTGCACGAAGAACTTGAGGCCACCGTAGCAGCCGAGCCGCAGCTGCATATCCTCCACCGCGGCGCGGACGGCGGCAGCGTCCTTCAGATTCACAGCCACCCCGCCCATATCGCTCTTGTGGTCGATCTCCTCGCAGTCCACCTTCACCACCACCGGGAAACCGATCAATTCGGCGGCAACGACCGCCTCGACCGCAGTCTCCACAATTCTCCATTCGGCGACCGGGACGCTGTAGGCCCCGAAGATGCCGTAAACCTCGGCGGCAGTGAGAACGCTGCGTCCCTCTCGCTGCGCACCCTCCACGATTTGCTTGGCTTTGGCAGGATTCACGTCGCTGAAGCTTTCGGGAACCCCGATATCCCTTCTCTTAAGCCTGCCGTACCTTGCCAGCGACCCGAGCACCCTGGCGGCGGCGCTCGGGTTGGTGTAGCAGGGGACTCCCCCCTCTCGGAGAATCTGGCTGGTGACCTGGAAATTTTCTAGCACCAGGTTGGTCATGAAGTTGCAGACGATCGGCTTCTTCCCCTGACGGCTCACCTCGACGATCTCCTGCGCTATGGCATGGGTATCGGCAAAGGGGGCGGTTACGAAGTTCATGAAGACGCTGTCTATACCCTCCTCCGCCATCAGCACGTCAAGGGCGGCCCGGAAGTGCTTGCTGCTCGCGGTTGCCACCACGTCTATCGGATTTTCCAGCGCCGCCTCAGGGAGCAGAGCCTCCTTCAGCTTCGCGATTGAGGTATCAGACAGGCGCGGGACGTTCAGCCCGCACGTCACCAGCACGTCAGTGGCGATGACCGCAGGGCCGCCGGTATTGGTGATCACCCCCACACGGTTCCCGGCGGGGATCGGCTGGGTCTCGAAGGCCATGGCGGCGCGCACCATTTCCTCCTCGTCCGAGAAGGAGAGTATCCCGGTTTTCTCGAAGATGAGCTCGGTGGCGATGTCGACTCCGGCAAAGGAGCCGGTGTGGGAGGAGGCTGCCTTGGCCCCCCGCTCGGTACGCCCCGCCTTCATGGCAAGGATCGGCTTTCGGGGCGCCACCTGTTTGGCCGCTTCAAGGAATGCCCTCGGGTTGGCAAACCCTTCGGTATAGAGGAGAATGGCCTTGGTCCCCGGGTCAGAGCCGTAATAGCTCACCACCTCCGAGATGGAGACGTCGCAAGCATTGCCATTGGAGGCGTAGAGGCGCATGCCGATCCCAAGGTCGAAAAGGGCCTGCATAATGATGGAGCCGACCCCGCCGCTCAGGGCCACTACAGAGATGCCGCCCGGCTTGGGATAGGTGTAGGTGAAGTTGCAGTAGGCCTTGAAGGTTGGATCGGAGTTGATGATCCCCTGGCAGTTGGGGCCGAAGATTCGAACCCCGTACTCCTTGGCGTTTCCCAGGAACACCCTCTGGAGTCGGTCCCCTTCCTCCCCCAGTTCAGAAAAGCCGGCCGAGTTGATGATTACCGCCTTGACCCCCTTGGTGCCGCAATCGACAATGGCCTGGGGGACCTGCGTGCTCGGGATGATCACATGGGCCAGATCGATCGGCCCCGGGACCTCCTCCAGCGATCGGTAGGCCTTGAGCCCGCGCACCTCGGGCGCAGTCGGGTTGATGGGATAGATCTTTCCCGTGTAGCCGTAATGTTGCAGGTTTTTTATGATGACGTTGCCGATGGAAAGCTCTTTGGTGGAGGCGCCAACGATGGCGATCGCTTTCGGCTTAAAGAGTGGATCCAGCATGTTATTTCCCCTCCTCAAGCTGCTCTATGAAAGCCTCGATGTTGGTCTTGGTCTGTTCGTCCGAGATGCAGCGCATGTCAGTGACATCACCGGAGATCACCAGGGCGGGTATCCCGGTTTTCATCTCCAGTCGCTGGGGGAGGCCGTAGTGTGTGTTCGCGTTGTGGGGACAGGTCTTGGAGTCGTGGAAGACGATCCCGTCGACCCGGAACTTTTCCAGCATTTCCTGGAGGTGCTTTTCCTTGTAAACGTCGGCGCGGACGATGAAGAGTTCGAGGTAAGCCTTGGCCATGCTCCGGATCGGATCGTCCGGGTCGAGCGCCGGGAAAATCCAGCTGCTGCCGTAGGAGGATGCAACGATGTTCGCCTTAAGGCCGGCAAAGATCTCCGAGTGCTGGCGTAGACGGCCCCAGACCGGCAGCCCTTCCCAGAAAAGCCGCAGCCTCTCCCCATCTACCGCAGCGATTCCGGAGCCAACCCGCTCCTTCATCTCGGAAAGGAGCAGCCGGTAATAGGCCACTGCCTCCCGGGTCCCGCGCAGGACCACGGCCGGCCCCATGTGAATTGCGCTGTCGAAGAAGGTGAGCGGCGCCGGCGAGGCGGTCGCCGTCTCCAGTACCTCCTTCCAGATGTCGGTGCACTGCCTGGAGAGGGAGACCACCTCCCTGAGCCGGGCCAAGTCCAGCTTCTGCTCGGAGATCGAGACAAGGGTGGGGATCAGCGCCTCTATCTGGCGGGTGACATCGTCGATATGCGCGGCGGTCACGTCGCTTATGCATTTGGGGGAGGAAACGCCGATGCATGGGACGCCGAGCGTTCTGGAGTACCAGGCGAACCAGTCCTGAACGTCTCTGCATTGGTTCGTGTTGTAGACCAGGACGTCCGGTTTGGGTACGCTCTTGATGCCGGGGTAGGCCTTGGAAAGCGGTGTGATCCCCTTGAGATAGGCACCGATGTCTGAGGTCAGGTAGGAGCAGATATCCGGGGAGTAGCCGATGGCGGTCGCTGTTGGTATCACCTCGTTGGAAGTCCGCGTGGCGCCGAGCATGGCCGCGTGGTTTTCAGGGAAGTACACCACGAATCCCATCGCCCTCAGCAACTCCACGGGTCCGACGCTCGTACACCAGGCGACCTTCTGACTTCCAGTTGTGGCCGCCTGGTTCAGGCCGTAAAAGTAATCGGCCATGATCTTGTTCATCTGGTCGGTGGTCTGAATCTTCTTTCTGACCGTTTTTTTGTCATCCATCATTGTTTCCCCCTGTGTAAGCGCGCCCCGTAACCTGGGCACGCCATGAAGTGATACGCATTCCTTGAATTGAAACCGTTCTCTTGCGGATAATGACTCGACAATTGATGTTCAAAAGGCACAATTTTATTGCAATGCCCAGATAAGTTTCGCGCCTCCCCACCCAGGTTCAGCCGGAGGATCTCCTTCTCCCTCAACGGCATACAGTGCCGCGCCGACCGCGCCGGCCAGCTGTGGGAAATCAGGAACTAGCACCGGCCGCTCAATCATTTCCTGGGCCATCTCGACCAGATAAGGGTTGTGCTCCACCACGCCTCCGGTCATTGTCACCTGCTCGGTTAGAGCGTCCATCTCCAGCACGCGTCGGATCACCGAATAAAAGATCCCCTTGACGATGTCGCTCACCTTCTTGCCGTGCCGGATGCTTTCCAGAACTTCCGTGGCGGAGAAAACCGTACAGAAACTCCCGAGCTTGATCATCTCCCGTGATTGTTGGGCTAAGGCGTTCATCTCTTCCAACTGCAGATCGAGACGCCCTGCCATCTCCTCGAGGAAGGCGCCGGTTCCGGCCGCGCACTTACGGTTCATTTTGAAACTACCGCGTCGGCCAGCAGCATCAAGGTTAATGACCTTGTTGTCCTGGCCACCGATGTCGATGATGGTGATCGCTTGGGGAAAATAGTGGTAACACCCTTTGGCTAGGCAGCCGATTTCTGTCTTGCTCCTATCGGTGATAAATGAGACGTTGGTCCGACCGTAACCGGTAGAAACGGCGCCGGCGATCTCCTTCCGGGTTCCTCCGGCCATATCGAGTGCAACATCCAAGCAGGCCTTGGCGGTTGCGGCGAAATTGGTTCCCGACTTCTTAACCGCGTGACCGACCAGTTGCCGATCGGCATTGAGGAGCGCAACCTTTGTCCGAGATGATCCCATGTCGAGACCGACGAAAAACCGCTTTGACATGCTCCAACTCCTTTTCCAATAGCGCTCTCGCCTTATCCGTTATTGCTTTTGAAATCTAGATATTATAAAAACGATGTATTGCACTTGTTGTGCCTTTAGGTAATTAAACTAATTGCACCATGTAACATATTGATTTTTAGAGTATATTAAATAGAATACTATTTCTTGATTGGCGTAACAGGAAGGTGGCCGACCATATTTGGTCGGTAGCTATGATGACAGCAGCAAGCAAAGCGTTGCAGTCAGTTGCTAATGAGCTGAATCATATTGGGATTAATGAAAAAGGAAGCCACCGGTAGGGAAGAAACCATATTTGGTTGGGCCGTCCATATATGGTCTGTTGATGAGACTGATCCTTTGAAGAGGCTTCTATATTCTCGGCTGTTGAATTATCATTTGGGCGGGGGGGATACGTGTCTGTGTCTAGGAGGCAGGAGCTTTATGTTTCCTGGCACGTTATCTCTTAAGATTGAGCGTTGCTCCTTCTGATTCCTAACTTTTTGATTCTCGCGTGAAGTGTCGTCGGTTTCATCCCGAGGATTTCAGCTGCTCCGTTTTTTCCACGAATGCGCCACCCTGTTTTATCCAGCACTGAGGTGATATGGCTTCGTTCCAGGCTTTCGATGGTCATGGGGGGGGCGGCAGTTGTGCCGGAACCGTCCGGCACGTCAACAACGAGCGTCGTACCTTTGCTAAGGATCATGGCCCTTTCAACCAGATTCCGTAGCTCCCTGATATTGCCGGGCCAAAGGTAGCGCTCCATGGCATCCATGTTTTTTTTGGGGATACGCTCTATCGCCTTACCGAAGGTCTGACTGAACTCCTCGATCATTGCCCAGACAAGAAACGGGATATCCTCCCGGCGCTCGCGCAAAGGAGGGACTGAAATCGGAAAGACATTCAGACGATAATACAGGTCTTCGCGGAACCTCCCTTCCCTGACGGCCTGAGCAAGGTCTCGATTGGTCGCCGCAATGATCCGCACATCTACATCAACCGGCTTCGGACTCCCCAACCGTTCAAACTGCCCTTCCTGAAGCACGCGAAGCAGCTTCGATTGCTGCTCTAGAGGTAATTCACCAATTTCATCCAAAAAAATGGTTGAGCAGTTGGCAGCTTCAAAACGGCCGATTTGACTCGACACCGCCCCCGTGTAGGCTCCCTTTTCGTATCCGAAAAGCTCAGCCTCGGTAAGCGTTGCCGGTAATGCTGCGCAATTCACCTTGATCATGGCGCGGGCCTTGCGGTTGCTTTGGTTATGAATGGCTCTTGCTATTAGCTCCTTCCCCGTTCCCGTCTCACCCAAAATAAGCACAGTGGCATCGGTCTTGGCGACCTGTCCCAACTGTAACAAAACGTTTTGAATACCCTCGGACTTCCCGATGATCTCATCATGCTTATATTCGATGCTGATCTGATCGCGCAGATAGAGGTTTTCCGCCTCCAGGCGGTCTTTTAACCGCTGGATTTCAGCCAGTGCATTCTGAATCTTCTCGTCGGCCCGTTTCCGTTCCAAGGCATTGGCGAAAATTTCCCACAAGAGGCGCAGTCTTTGGATCAGTTCTTCGGGCCATTCTCTTTTGGCCCGGTAAGAAACGAAGACGATTGTGCCCACGACTGTTCCGCCTGAACTGGTCGGAATGAACAAAATCGATTTGATTCCGCCTTGGTCCTTACAAAATTTCTTCTCGCGCCAATATATGTCAGGCAATTCGTCGACATCGGAAACCCTGAAAATCTCTCCTTTGCGGAGCAAATTAATCCAAACGGGGATCAAACCGTCAATATCGAGAGGTGGCCGTTTGATTCTCGGTAAAGCAAAGGAATGCGTGAGTAGCATCCGTCCGGGTAGCACCTCCCAAATGCTGCTCCTATCAAATCCCAAGAACTCGACGACCTTTTGCAGGCCTCGCTCTATCTTGATGTCCACTTCGCTAATGGGCACGTTGATAAATGTAGTCGATACATCCAGGAGCAGAGCTTCGATCTTCAGGCGTTCTGTCTGCTCCGCCTCATTTACCTTCTGTTCTGTTACATCATGGACAATGAGACAGTAACCAATCATCGTTCCGTCTTCTGTTTTGAGACAATGACAGCTGATCAGCCAGGAGACGGCTTTCGACGGCCGTCCCGGAAATGTGTTGTGCACAACAACCTTGCACTCCACAAAGGGCCGGTCATCAATGGTCTTCCGCGAAAGCAGGGGCTCGATGGCCGATGCAACCTGCAGATCAAGTTCCCTAACCGTTTTGCCAATATGTTGTTCTGCCGGAATGCCGTCAATCGATGCCATTCGATCGTTAACATGGATATAGCGTAAATCCGGATCGAGTATCGAGACCCCAAACTGGACCTGCTCACCCAAATGCTCGGGTCTGATTGATTTTGCTGTAATTAAATCAGCATCGCTTGCTGTTTTTCTAAGCGTCATGTCCTATCAATACCTTTCAGGTAAAGTAGTAAATTGTAATTATTTCATGAATCAGGACATGCTGGGTATAGATATTCTATTACCTGATTAGCACTAATCTTCCGCCCGCTTGAAAAAAATCCCCTCCCCCCTGGCGGGGGAGGGTGATGGTGGGGGGGAAGTTGCCACGAAGTCCGCTGGTTGCAGCTTCACCCACCCCCCCGCCCCCCTCCCGTCAAGGGAGGGGGAGAGTGTGTTGCGGAAGATTGGTACTAATCAGGTTCTATTAAAATAACGAGTCAGTTGAGCCTCTTGCAAAAGCGTATGCAAGAAGTTGAATGATAGGTATATCTCTACATGAAAGGCGAGCTTCAAAGGTAACCATCTGACACTATTGAGTTGTGAGTCACAATAAATCAGGAGGTTGCCGATGAAGCTCAAGGAAAGAATATCATGGCTGATGGGGACAGTACAGCAAAGCCTGTTCCCCCACCTTGACGAATGTTTCCCCGCCCCACTCACTAAGCGGGAGCAACATCTGGTCAAGGTCCTTGAGCTGATCCAGATTGAAAAGTTCGTCCCGGTCACAGCCAGTCGGCAATGGTTGGGACGACCGACCAAAGAGCGCGAAGCGATTGCCCGGGCCTTTATCGCCAAGGCGGTCTTGAATTATCAGCATACCAGTTGTTACTGAGCACTGCTTAGTGATCAACCGCTGACTCTATGCATACTCCCGTATTCTGGCGCACGTACAACTCATCAAAAGTCTCCTCCGCACGTCGGTCACGAAACACAAGACAGCCGATTATTGCAGCTAGAAAGCCGAGCGGCGCCGAAACAATGCCGGGATTTTTCAGAGAAAAGAGTGGCGCATCAAGACCGATTACGGATTTGCCGTCCTTGTTTTTGGCGTAATCCAAGCGGGCCTTTTCCAGTGTTTTAAGGTCCTTGTCGGCAAGAACCACACCTTCCAACTGCTTTTTTTCCAAGACAGCAACTATCTTCTTGGCGTCCGCTGCAATCTTTTTCGGGTAGACCATGTTGGGAGAAACCAGCATCAGCCCGATTGCGGCAACACTGCCGACCACCAGTCCGGATATGATTCCCGCCATATTGAACTGTTTCCAGAAAAGCGAGAACAGTATCACCGGAAAGTTGCTGGATGCGGCAACGGCAAATGCCAGGGTCACCAGTTGGGCGACATTGACGTTTTCGCAGGTAAGCCCAAGAGCTACGGCGACGGCTCCGACCGCCAGTGAGCTGATGCGCGCAACCTTCACTTGCTCTTGCTGCTCAGCCTTGCCGTCTTTAATGATATTCACGTATATGTCGTGCGCGATGGCTGCCGATGATGCCAGAACCAAGCCGGAAACCACCGCAAGAATGGTCGAAAATGCTACCGCGCAGACAATGGCGAAAAACAGGTCTCCACCGAAAGTGCCGGCGCCTCCGCCGAAGGTCTGGGCCAGCAGAAGTGCCGCCATATTGCCCCCCTTATCGACGGCCATGACATTTTGAGGGGTAACGTACAGGGCAGCTCCCAGGCCCATGATGGTCACCAGCACCAGGAAGATGCCGATGATAAACATGGCGATTACCACGCTCTTGCGAGCGGCCTTGGCGTTGGGCACCGTGAAGAAGCGCATCATGATGTGCGGCAGACCGGCGGCGCCGAAGACGAAAGCAACCCCCATTGAAACCTGGTCAAGCGGATCCTTGAGGAATAGCCCGGCCTCCAGGAAACGCTGACCATAGTCGAATCCGGGTTCTGCGACGGGATGCTTCAAAAGCCCACGCACATGGTCCTGAACCGCCTGGAGATTGGCAACTTCATCAAACAGCCGAACAAGGTTCATCCCTGATTTCCAAAGAACGATCCCCGCAAGCGCTACACCGGCCGACATAAGCAGTACCGCCTTGATAATCTGCACCCAGGTAGTCGCCTTCATTCCACCAAAGACCACATAGATGGTAATCAGAATACCTACCCCGACCACCGCTGCCGAGAAGGGGATGCCCAGGAGAAGCTGCATCAGCTTGCCAGCGCCCACCATTTGGGTCAGCAGGTAAAAAATTGACAGGGTCACCGTTGAAACGGCCGAGGCTGCGCGCACCACCTTGGACGGAGAACGAAAACAGAGGATGTCTCCCATGGTGTACTTGCCGGCATTGCGCAGGGGCTCGGCGAATATCAGCAGGATGGTGATGAAGGAGATCACCGGACCAACCGAATACAGGGCGCCGTCAATTCCGAAAATGGTGACGAGCCCGGTTAAACCAAGGAACATGGCAGCCGACATGTAGTCTCCGGCAATGGCCCAGCCATTTTGGACCCCGGAAATTCCACCGCCGGCAGCATAATAGTCGGAAGCCGTCTTGGTTCTTCTGGCAGCCCAGAATACCACCCCCAGTGTGGCTAAAATAATGACCAAAAAAACCCCTACCGTGAGGGTCCGGTTCGGTTTAAGCTTTGCTGGCGGCGCGGCCGATTCTTTTGCCGTCGTCGCAGCCGGAACTGACGGTGTCTTCGCCAAAGCCGACTGGCCGGGCGCGGAGGTCATCGGCGCCGGCGCAGTAACGGTTGCCGCAGGTGCGCTCGTCGCAGCCTTGGCAAGAGGATTGGCAGTCACAATACACGGTGCCAGGACCAATGTCGTGATCAGCAATAGCAGTAACTGCCTCATATCTGTCCCCTTTCATTGATCCCTTCCAGCACTTCCTGGGTAAGAGGGTCAAACTCTTTGTTTGCGCGATAGGTGTAATAAAGAGCAATAGCCAGGGTCATGACATATTGATACAGGCAGAATATGTAGGCGAAGTTTATCCTGCCGATCACCTTCTTCTTGAAGAGTTCCGGAGCGTACCCCACCCCCAGCGGCAGAAGAAAGTACGAAAGCACCCCTATGAACCATAACATGATGAGAAATCTTGATTTCTTACGTTTGAGTTCTAAAAATTTCTGACTCTTAGCTATTGTCGCCCACTCATACGTCACCTTCTCCATGTGAAACTCCTTTCTATAGTTAACGACCACACACAATGACCATTCTTAATCCCAATTTGTTAATTTCATGGTTCCGTTTTCCTCAAGATTTCTGTGCATGTTGAAGGCCTTGTAAAGCATGTGCGGCTCATGGGCGCTTCCGCTCGTCACACATTCTCTCAGTGCACGATCGAAGTATTCCTGCAGGATCGGCCGATAGTCTGGGTGCGCGCATCGGTCGAT
Source organism: Deltaproteobacteria bacterium (assembly GCA_021849045.1). Lineage (GTDB taxonomy): Bacteria > Desulfobacterota > Desulfuromonadia > Geobacterales > DSM-12255 > Geomobilibacter. The sequence continues at coordinate 23,287 of JAJZTK010000026.1, forward strand.
GATCCTCCTGGCTCGTTGCCGGGGAGCCAGCCCGCGCAGGTCGGCGAGTCCCTGCTCGGTCACGAGGATGTCGAGATCATGCTCGGTGTGATCGACGTGGGTCGCCATCGGCAGGACGCAACTGATGCCGGTGGGGTCTGCCTTTGAGGGCCGGGTCGAAGGGGTGTGCATGATGGAGAGATAGGCGTTGCGCATGAAGTCCCCGGAGCCGCCGATGCCGTTGATCATCCGGGAACCGTTGATCATGGAGGAATTGGCGTGGCCGTAGATGTCGAACTCGACCGGCGTGTTCATGGCAATCACCCCCAGTCGCCGGATGACCTCGGCATGGTTGGTGATCTGCACCGGACGCAACAGGGTCCGTGACGTGTATTTGTCCCAGTCAGCCAATAGACGCTGCAACCCTCGTTCGGAGAGCGCGAAAGAGGCGGCGGTTACGTAGTCGAGTTTGCCGGAATCGAACAGATCCAGGAGATTGTCCTGAAAGACCTCTGTCCAGACCGTCAGATGTTCGAATGGGCTGGTACCCAGGCCGCCGACCACGGCATTGGCGATGGAACCGACACCAGACTGCACAGGGAGGAGATTTTTCGGTAAACGCCCGTTTTTTGCCTCGTTCTGGAGGAAATCGATGATGTGGTCTGCGATCAGTACGGAATTGTGGTCTGGATCCTTCAGGGGACGTCCGACCGGGTCCTTGCGGGATTCGACGATGGCAACGATCTTGTCGACGTCGCAAGGGATGCTGGTGGAGCCGATCCTACCCTTGGCAGTAAGGATGTCATAGGGCTTTTTATTGGGAGGGAGAGTCATGTAGATACAGTCGTGAAGGCCTTCCAGAAACGGTAATTTGGTATTTATTTCAATAATTATTTTGGATGCACGAGACACGATCTCGGCGATAATGCCGACGGACAGGGTCGGGACGATGCCCCCATCCTCGGTGATGCAGCTTGCCTCTATGATGGCAATGTCAATCTTTCCCCCGTTGTCGAGGGTATAAAAGCCATACCCGAAATCCTGGGCATACATGGAAAGATGACGGTCGCCAAAGTTGACTTCTGCGGCATTGACCGCTCGTTGGATGTGAAACCCCTGCTGTTGCGGCCAACGCCGGTCCAGCATGCCGAGCCGGCACCAGCGATCATCCACATCCACGCCGATGGATGCACCGGTGTACACATTGAAGCGCATCTTTCCGGCAAGCCCCTTGCTTTCCACGTGATCGGCCAGCACTGCCGGCACCAGTTTGGGGTGCCCCTCGGAAAACCCCGAGAACCCGAGATACATGCCGTTCTCGAAAAGCGGTACCGTATCCTCGGCCGTCATGATCTTGGACCGGAGTTTTTCATTCCTGATCCGTTCCAGCAGTTGAGTCGATTGTTCTGCCGCCATGGTGAACTGCCTCCGTTTTTGTCTGGTCAGAACCAGCTGTCCTGCATTGCGTAGCAGGTCGGTTCGAGGCTGCCGAGTATCTTTGCCTGGTGGTGCACCTTGGGTAGCTCCCAGTTAAAGAAAAATGAGCAGGCTTGGAGCTTGCCGCGATAAAAATCGCGGTCAGCCCCACTGGCAGTTTCGCACTGCCGGGCCGCTGCCTGTGCCTGGCGCAGCCAGATCCAGGCGATGACCACGTGTCCCAGCATCTCCAGATAGAGCGAGGCATTGGCCAGGAAAAGGTCGGCCCCGGTCAGTTCCCTTGCCTCCAACAACCTCTCTGTGGTCCCCTGCATCTGCTGTACTGCCTGTTCCAGTTCCCGGGACCACGTTCTCAATAACGCATCACCAGCCGTCTCGCCGATGGTTGAGCGGATCTCCTCCGTCAGCAGCTTGAAAGCCGCGCCGTTTTCCATGGAGACCTTCCGGCCCAGAAGATCGATACCCTGAATGCCGTTGGTCCCTTCATGTATCTGACTGAGGCGGTTATCGCGAAACAGCTGCTCCACAGGATACTCGCGCGTGTATCCATACCCGCCGAGGATCTGCACGGCCTGACTGTTCGCCTCGAAGCAGAACTTCGAGGGCCAGGCCTTGACGATTGGGGTGAGGATGTCGAGCAGCAGTCCCGCCTTGCGGGTCTCTTGCGCCCCTCCCACCTTTTGCCGGTCGACGAGAAGCGAGGCGTAGAGTATCAGCGCGAGGGAACCCTCGACGTAGGCCTTCTGCATGAGCAGCATGCGGCGGATATCGGCATGCTCGATGAGCATGACCTGTTTGGAGAGCGGGTCCTTGCCGGACGGTAGACGCCCCTGGGGACGATTGCGGGCATAGTCCAGGGAATAGAGATACCCGGCGTAACCGATACAGGTGGCAAACTGACCGATATTGATGCGGGCCTCGTTCATCATGTGAAACATGTAGGAGAGCCCCTGGTTCGGCTCGCCGATCAGGTAGCCGAAACATCGGCCGTTTTCGCCGAAATTGAGCATGGTCGAGGTCGTCCCCCGCCACCCCATCTTGTGAATGAGTCCCGACAGCGCCACGTCGTTGTCTTCGCCCACGCTGCCGTCCTTATTGACCCGATAGCGCGGCACGATAAAGAGCGAGATCCCCTTCACCCCGGCCGGGGCACCCTTGATGCGTGCCAGCACCAGGTGGACGATGTTCTCTGCCATCTCATGTTCGCCGCCGGAGATGAAGATCTTGTTCCCTCTGATCAGGTAGTGCCCCTGCGGCGTCGGTTCGGCAGTGGTGATCAGATCGGAAATCGATGAGCCGGCCTGCGGTTCGGTCATGGCCATGGTCCCGAAGAAGCGGCCGGTCATCATCGGCGCCAGATAGAGCCTCTGCTGTTCTGCCGATGCGTGGACCGCCAGCAGGTGGCTGTTGGCCATGGTCAACTGGGCATAGCTGGCAGTGGCGATATTGGCGGCACTGAAAAAAGAGAGAACCGCGTTGTTGAGCACTGTGGGGAGCTGTATCCCTCCGAGTTCTGCACTGTGGGAAGCACTGAAAAAACCGGCCTCTGCAAAGGCCTGCAGCGCCTCCTTCACCTCACGGATGATCCGCACCCGGCCATCCACCACCACCGGTTCATTCCGGTCCCCCTCCGCATTGTGCGGCTGGAACTTCTCCCGGGCGATCTGCTCGGCCACGTCGAGAACAGCCTTGAAGGTCTCCCTGCTGTGCTCTTCATAGCAGGGATGCGCGGTCAACTGTTCCACATCGAGCAGGTCGTGGAGGAGGAAGTCGATGTCGCGACGACTGATGAACGGTATTGACATGCGTTCGTTCTCCTTTGGTTGTTAGCTGGCCAATCTCATGCTCCGGCCAGCTTTTCCAGAGCGTCCCTGACCAGCACGCCGACCAGTTCTTTGCGGTAGCTGGGGGATACCTCCATATGCGAGACCGGTTTCACCTGTTTTCGTGCGATTTCAGCCATGCGGTTGATCATCTCGTGCGTCAATCCGGATCCTGCCGGGAAATCTGCCGGGGGGACGACCAGCAGTGGTGATGATCCCACGCCGGTGACGGCGATGCGCAACCGCGAGGCAGCGGTCGACTCCTTGGTGATGACCGCTGCCACGCCGACGATGGGGAAGTCCAGGGCACCGCGCTTTCGGTACTTGAGGTAGGTGCCGTGTTGTCCCGCTCCCGGCCCGGGGAGGATGACCTCGGCCAGCAGTTCGGCGGGTTGCAGATCGGTGTGGCGCATACCGTTGTCAACAAAGAACTCCTCAATCGGTACGGTGCGCTCCCCGCAGGGGCTCACCAGCCGTACCTTTGCACCCAGGGCGAGGAGCGCTGGTGCGGTGTCGCCGCAGTAAAGCGCGTAGCAGCGCGTGCTCCCTTTGGCCATGTAGCAGACGGCGCCGCCGTTCTTGAAACAGTCGGCCCTCGCCTGCCGCCATGAGCTCCCCTGCTGGAAGTACCAGCAGCGCGGTTCCAGGCAGATGTTGCCGCCGATGGTCCCCATGTTCTGCAGCTGGGCTGCGCTGACCGCCAGGGCCGATTCCGCGAGTACGGGGTAGCGTTCTCGCACCAGGTCGGAGCATCGTACCTGGGTGAGGGTGGCGAGGGCTCCCAGGTGCAGGTTTTCGCCGACCAGGTTGATACTGCTGAGGCCTTCCACTTTCTTCAGGTTGATAAGGTACTCCGGCGTTGTCACGCCGTATTTCATGCGGACCACGAGGTCGGTGCCGCCGGCGATCACTGCCGCCTTACCCGCATGTTCTTTCAGGAGCTGGCAGGCTTCAGAGAGCGTCCTCGGCTCAAAGTGCTCGAACTTTTTCAATCTCATGGCTGTCCCTCCGTAGTTGCCCTGGCCTGCGCCTTCTTATCCCTCAGGGCCTTTAGCACCTTCTCGGGAGTGACGGGGAGATCGGTAATCCAGACCCCGATGGCGTTGTGAATAGCGTTGACGATCGCCGGAATGGTGGAGACCTGGGTTCCTTCCCCTGACTCCTTGGCGCCGAAGGCCCCCACCGGATCGATGGTTTCGATCGACAGCGAGACCATCTCCTCAGGCAGATCATAGACAGTGGGGAGACCGTATGCTGTCAGGTTTGGCGTAAGGTTCTGCCCATTTTCCTCGACACAATGTTCGTAAATGGTATGGCCGACCCCACCGGCGATGGAACCTTCGTGCTGGCCCTCAACGGCAAGTGGATTCAGGGCGAATCCGAGATCGTGCGCCACCACCATGCGCGGTACCGTCACCTTGCCCGTCCGGGTATCCACCTCGACCCATGCGGCCTGTGTGCCAAAGCTGTAGGCACCGCCCGCGTCTCCCTCTCCTGTTTCGAAGTTAAGGGGGGGAATGCTCTGCCCCCAGCTACCCTGGCCGATGACCGTGGTTCCCGACCCCCAGGCCACGGTCTGGCGGGCAAGATCCCGAAAACGTAGCGACCTCTCCGGAGCTTCCCTGACGAATACCTTGCGGTCGCGAAATTCGATGGTGTCCGGGTCTGCCTTAAGCAGTTCAGCAGCAACCTTGAGCAGTTGCTGTTTGGCATCCTTGGCTGCTATCAATACGGCATTACCGGCAGTGGAACTCACCCTGCTGCCGAAGCTGCCCGGATCAACCGGCGTGACACTGCTGTCGGTTTGAGGAACAAAGACATCCTCCAGGCGCGTCCCCAGAACTTCGGCCACGATCATGGCAAGCACGGTTTCGGAACCTTGGCCGGAATCGGTTGATCCCGTCAGTAGCGATACCGTTCCATCCTCATGGACCTTGATCACTGCCGTGCAGCAGTTGTGGCCGGTCAGGCGCGCACCGGACTCGAACGAATTGCAGGCAATCCCCACCCCCGTCGCGATGCGGCCGAGCGGCTCATGCATTTTTTCCCGCCAGGGGCGGTAATGCGTCTCCCACTCTGCGGCTCTGATCGCCTCAGTTATTGTCTCCCGCAACCCGCAGCTCTTGACATGCATTCCGCTTGTCGTCTTGTAGCCGGTGTAGGCTCCGTTTTTCTCCCGAATCTCAACCGGGTCCCGACCGAGATCTTCAGCGATCATGTCGAGCTGAACGTCCGCCGCAAAGCGTATCTGCTGGATGCCGTTGCCCCGTTGTGCCACTGAGATGGGTCGGTTCGTGTAGGCGCGGATACCGTCGAATCGAACATTGGGGACCACATAGGGGAGGTTCAGAAAATAGAATGCGTTGGCTATCGTACTGGGTCCCACCCCCGTTCCCGCGCCGCCATCGGCGATGATGCGGCAGTCGTGAGCGAGCAGCGTACCGTCCTTTTTTACTCCCGTTTTCAGCCAGACGATCATCGGGTGCCTGCGACGGTGCGAGGAGAGGACTTCTTCCATAGTGAGCACGATCCTTACTGGCCGACCCGACTTCTTGGAGAGCATCACCGCGCAGAAGTCGACCGGGTACCCGCCGTTTTTTCCGCCAAAGCCGCCGCCGATGTACGGCTGGATGAGCCGGACGTTGCTCAGCGGCACGTTGAAACAGTTGGACAGGTTGCGATACAGGAAGTAGGGGCTCTGCTTGGAGGCCCAGATGGTGATCCGGTTGGGCGCCTCCCAGAGAGCGAGAGCGGCATTCGGTTCCAGAAAGCCGTGTAAGACGGATTGGCTATAGAAGCGGTCTTCCCGGATATAATCCGCCTGCCGGAAAGCCTCGTCCACATCACCGAAGCTGGTTTTCATATGGACACTGATATTGCCCGGCTTGTCATCATGGATGAGGGGGGCACCTTCCCGCAGAGCCTCCTCCGGGTCCGTCACAGCCTGTAACACCTCGTAATCCACCTGGATCAGTTCCAGCGCCTCCAGGGCGGTATCTTCGTCTACGGCCGCTACTGCTGCCACCTCTTCCCCGAGATACCGCACTTTGCCCCGGGCCAGCGGGTACTCGTCCCGCGTGTCGGGCTTCAATCCATAACGGTAATCGCCGAAATCCTCTCCCACGATAACCGCACGCACTCCCGGATGGCTCTCGGCCAGGGTGGTATCTATGCGCAGAATCCTCGCGTGGGCATGGGGACTGCGCAATATTTTGCCGTGAAGCATTCCCGGCAGCGACAGGTCGTCGGTAAAGCGAGCAGTCCCTGCTGCCTTGACAGGCCCGTCCACTCGTGGCAATCGCTTGCCTAACACAGCATATTCAGACATAGCCTTCTCCTGTGGTATTAAAAGTGGGGTTGCTCTCAGGACAGCCTTGTTGCGGCGTCTTCGATTGCCTCTACTATCTTGGCGTATCCGGTACACCGGCAGAGATTTCCGGCGATGGCCCGGCGCACCTCTTCCCGTTCCGGCTGCGGGTTCTCGTCAAGAAGCGCCTTGGCCGACAGAACCATTCCGGGCGTGCAGAACCCGCACTGAACGGCGCCGCAATCGACAAAGCTCTGCTGAAGGAGGTCGGGGCGATCGCCGTCGCCCAGCGCCTCGATGGTCAGGATCTCCTTTTCCTGCACCTCCACCGCCAGGGTCAGGCAGGACAAGACCGCCTTGCCATCGATGATGACCGTGCAGGCACCGCAATCCCCAACGCGACAGGCCCTTTTGGTTCCGGTATACCCCAACTGCTCTCTCAGCACCTCCAGAAGCGTCCGGTGCGGCGGAACTGCCACCGTGTGAAGCGTTCCGTTTACTTTCAGGTGAATCAGTTGATCCAACATCAAGTTCTCCTTTCACGCAGCAAAGAGCCGCGTTTACTGTGTTGTCTCCAGGCCAAACAATGTTCGGTGTATTTGGATCCGAATAACGATGTCAACTAATCCGCAATGTCTGTAGTTCCTTTGCAAGTAAGAAAAAACTCCATCACACTCAAGGTTACCTTCTAAGGCTTAACCCCTAATCATTCAGCGAACGTTGTTTTATTCCACAAGCCTCATTAATGCTCTTTCTGTGCCAACGTAAAAGTACTTTGAAATAAGATAGTTACGTAGATGGATTTGTTTAATTATCAAATACCTCAGTATGGTGTTGATGTATTTGATAAATAGGTATACAAATTGACAAATATGATAATTACCCGACGTTGTATCAGGAGAGGATCACAATGATCGTAAGCCGTGATGAGTTTTTTCGGGAAGTAACACGCAGAATATGCAGCAGCCTCAACCTGGAGACCGCTCTCAGAAATGCGTTTGTCTACCTGCGGGACTTTTTCCCCCTGGATGACATCTATCTCGACATACTGGATCAGAACCTGGGGGCAATACGAAGGATAGCTCACGTCGTTACGGTTGAGGAGGCGGCCCATGAAGAGATAGTCCCGGTACCCGAAGGGCTTTGGGAATGGCTCCGGAAAAAGCGCAAGCCCTTTATCGTCCTGCCCAGCGATCGGAAGAACTACATTCGTGCTATCGATCCGATGCTCAAGTTTTCGGGCAATTCCGACCTCGTGCTACCGCTTCAGATTGAAGGAGAGGTGATCGGGTTACTGGTCCTGCGTGCACGGGGGGACGGGAGATATTCATCCGAACATATCGATCTTCTGGCAACCGTCTCGGAACCGTTTGCCATCGCCCTGGCAAACGCCCTGGCGCATCAATCCGTGGTGAAGTACCGGGACACCCTCATCGACGACAACCGCTATCTTAAAAAGGAACTGCTGGCACAGGCAGGAGACGAGATCGTTGGCGGGAATTCAGGGATGCGGAATGTGATGGAGATGGTTCGGCAGATAGCGTCGTTGAACAACACCGTGCTGCTCATGGGAGAGACCGGAACGGGCAAGGAGTTGATCGCCAATGCGATTCATTTTGCCTCGCCGCGTAAGGATGGTCCATTCATCAAGGTCAATTGCGGCGCCATTCCGATAGAACTGATTGACTCTGAACTGTTCGGTCACGAAAGGGGGTCGTTCACCGGCGCGACTGCTGAAAAACGTGGTCGTTTCGAACGGGCCGATGGCGGGACCATCTTTCTTGATGAAATCGGCGAACTCCCTCCTCAGGCCCAGGTACGGTTTCTGCGCGTTCTCCAGAACCGTGAAGTCGAACGGGTAGGGGGGAATAAACCGATATCCGTAGATATCCGGGTGATTGCCGCAACGCACCGCAACCTGGAAGGGATGGTTTCGGAAAACCGGTTCAGGGAGGACCTCTGGTTCCGGTTGAACGTCTTTCCCATCATCCTGCCTCCCCTGCGGCAGAGGAAAGAAGATATTCCTCCGCTTGTTAGACACTTTATCGCCCATAAAAGCCGGGAGATGGGGATAGCCGTTCCGCCCGGCATCGCACCCGGTGCGTTGGATCGGCTCATGAACTATAGTTGGCCGGGAAACGTCCGTGAAATGGAAAACCTGGTGGAAAGGGAGATCATACGGAACCGGGGGGGGCAACTGATGTTCGAAACGTTGCACGCCGAGGCTGTAGGCAAGGCCGGTCCTGGGCAGGACGCCGGGGGACTTGAACTCCCCCTTGCGCTTGACGAAGCGATGGCCTTTCACATCAGCAGGGTACTGAAGATTACCGATGGCAGGATTAACGGCCCCGGTGGGGCGGCGGAACTCCTCAACATCAACGCCAACACACTGCGGGGTCGCATGAGAAAGCTCGGGATAAGCTACGGACGTGGCAAAAGATAAGCGAAAACGAACATGCTTGAGCCTGCAACGATATCGGCCCCAAAAAGCATCGACCTTTTTCGTTTAAAGCGAACTCATTACACGTTGTACACGGCCAGAATCGCCTCCAGCACCGCCCCACCCAGTGACCTGGCCTTCTCCGAGATGGTATCGCAGTAGCCAACAATGCCCCGCGGGTCCACATCCCCGATCTTGAGCCCTTTGGTGACTGTGGCGCTGGGCCTGATCAGGCCGCGCAGGACGCCGTCGATCTGCGCGGCAACCTCGGCCGTGCCGACCAGGCCGATGACCTCTCCTTTGCAGACCGGGTCGCCGATCTCTTTCACCGTGGTGAAGAGGCCGTCTGCCGGCGCGCGCAGGACCCGCTCCTTCGTATAGCCGGCGATGTCGCCGGGGATGCCGGTATTCGCCTCGGCCGTGCCGTCGGTTATCAGGCGGCCCAGATCGTGCCCCCGGTTGGTCTCGATCACCACGTGACAGTCCTTCCCGGCAATAAAGCCGGGGCCGAGGGCGATCACCAGCGGGGCATCGGCTTTGGTGATCCCCAGGTTGCGTTTGGCCAGGGTGGCGTCGATGAGCAGGTCCGGCCGGTAGCGGCCGATGCTTTCCCCTTGAGGGTCCACGGTGATGGCGATCCTCCCGGCTGCCCAGGCCTGCTCCAGCTCGGTCTCGTCACTGACTTTGACCGCTTCGATCGCTTCCACACTCATTTGCTGCTCGTGAATCGCCTCGCAGAAGGAGACGCGCCTCCTGACGGCCAGGGGGGAAGGGGTCTCCAGCATGAGGATACGCCGGAAGTTGGCGCGATAGAGTCGACAGGCCACGCCGGTGGCCATTTCTCCTGCTCCCCTGATGATGATGACGCGATCCTTCAAAGCTTTCATCGTGTTTACTCGCGCCCGTTGTAGGTGGCAAGGAGTTGGCTGGCGATGCTGATGGCGATCTCCCGCGGGGACTTGCCGCCGTTGTCGTGGCCGACGGGACAGTGGACCCGGGAGAGATCCAGCCCTTTCCCGTCCAGGTTGTTCCGGACCCCGGCCCATTTTGATTTGCTGCCGATCATGCCGACAAATCGCGCCGGGTGAGGCAGGACCTCTTCAAGAACCTGCTGGTCGACTGAGCCGTTGTAGGTGAGGATGGTGACGAAGCTCCGCTTGTCGCACCAGTTGGCGTTCTGAATGAACTCGCTCCAGTGGCAGTGGTGGCGAATCACGTTGCCCGGAATGGCCGCACCGTTGATCCACTCATCGCGCTCGTCGATCAGATGGATGCGGAAGGGGGTCCCGTCCAGAACCTGGCAGAGGGCCTGGCCGATATGTCCGGCGCCGAAGAGATAGAGGCAGGGGTTGTCGTTGATCAACTCCATATAGAACTCCATGGTCCCGCCGCAGGCGGGGAACTCCCCTCGTTGCTGCAATGGAACTTTTGAACTGGCGCCTTGCATCTCGTCGAAGCATTTGCGGGCATCCTCCAGGGCGTAGTACTCCGGTACCCCGCCACCGACCGTGCCGAAAAAGGTGCCGTCCGGGAGGACGATCATCTTGGCCCCGTGCTTGCGCGGGGTCGAACCGGTACTTCTGATGACCGTCACCAGCACGGCCAGCTGATTCTGTCGCCGTAGTGCTATTATCTTTGATTCTTGCAGACGAAGATAACTATAATTTGCCTGGATCCTTCACTGACTTGAACGTCTCAAACTCAACGTTGTAATAATGGCTGCCAATTTTCTTGACTTCACGTACATAAATATTTTGTATAACGTCCCTGGTAGTGGGGTCTATCTGGACCGGACCGCGCGGACTGTTCAGCTTCATTCCCTTGAACGCGGCCATCGCCTTGTCGCCATCCATTACACCGTCAAGTTGTTTGACAACGGTATAGATCGCTGCCATGCCGTCATATCCACCAACCGCCATGAAGTTGGGACGCTGGGATTTTAGCTTGCCGAAGGCTGCAAGGAAGGCCCTGTTTTCCGGGGAGTTGTGGTTACCGGAATAGTGATGTGTTGTTATTACGCCCAACGCTTGATCTCCCAAAGCATCCTGCACCCCGTCATGCATTACGTCACCGGTTGTAAGCAGCTTGATGCCTGCCTTTGCCAGGCCAGATCG
>JAJZTK010000027.1:0-23853 GCA_021849045.1 Deltaproteobacteria bacterium
CCAGAAAAAAAAGCGTCAGCATGCCGCCCAGCATGACGAATTCACCCTGGGCGAAGTTGATGATGCCGGTGGCGTTGTAGATGATCGAAAACCCGATGCCGATCAGGGCGTAGATCGCCCCGGTCGACAGGCCGGAAAGTGCGTATTGCAGTACCTGGTCAAACTGCATGGTGTACTCCGTTTCGACAGTCGGTTATGGGCGGCAAACCGTGGCTGACAGCTATTTCAACAGCGCCCAGTCTTTGTTCTTTATCTCTATCATTACGAATGCATCCTTGGTCAGTCCAGCATGGTCGCTTTCCGAATAATTGAATACCCCGCTGATACCGGAGAAGTGCCTGGTCTTCTCCAGCTGGTCACGAATGGTTGCCGGGCTGTTGGCACCCTTCTCAACGGCATTTTTAATCAACATGATCGAATCCCAGGCATGCCCGCCAAAGGTGTCGGCCTCGGCCTTGAAGTGGTTCTGATAGTCTTTGAGAAAGGCCAGCAGTGATTTTTTCTGCGGGTCGGAGGCAGGGAGCATGTCCGCCACCAATGCCCTGCCGGATGGCAGCCTGAGCCCCTCGGAGGCATCACCGGCCAGTTCGATGAATTTTTTGGAAGAGACCCCGTGGCTCATATAGAGCGGCGTCTTGATACCGAGCTGGCGAACATTTTTGGCGATGATCGCGGGACCGGGGTTGGTACCCCAGCAGATCACGGCCTGGGCCTGGGAACCGCGGATTTTGGTCAACTGGGCCGTCATATCCGTGTCCTTGGGGCCATAGGTATCGTCGGATACGATCTTGATGCCGTATTTCCCCGCCAGGGCCTTGAGTTGTTCGCGGCCGGACGCCCCAAAACCGTCCGAGACGGTCAATAGTGCCACGTTGGTCTGTCTGATTTTTTGCAGATGCTCATAGATCTTTGCTACTGCCAGGGCATCATTCTGGGGGGTCTTGAAGACCCACTTCTTTACCGGCTCGGTGATCTTGACACTGGCAGCACAAGAGATCAGCGGGATCTGCTCCTTCTCCACTACCGGGATCACAGCCATGCTCTCGCCGGATGTGCTGGGACCGACAATGGCAACCACCTTATCATTCTTGATCAGTCTGGTGGCCAGTTGCACCGCCTTGGTGGCATCACCGGCAGTGTCATACACAACAAGTTCCAGCTTGTGCCCTTTGACCCCACCGGCCTTGTTGATCTCATCCACAACCATTTGGGCCGTATTGCGCTCCGGTGCGCCCAGGAAGGAGGCGGGACCGGTCACCGAGAACAGTGCGCCGATCTTGATCGTATCCGCGGCAAACGATACGGTCGAACAGGCAAGACACAAAAAGAGGATGCTGCAAACTACCTGAATTGTTTTCATGAGACCCTCCGCTGAATTATTTTCTGCGTCAATGCTTCCAGACCCGGTGACGGTTTCGCGTAATGGCATGATTTCCCCCTTATAGAGATGTTTACCTACGGATTAACCTTCTACCCCGATACTGCCTTCTGTAGCCGCCCCCTTCATTAATTTAACTGCAATATAATGTTATATGTTTAACTGGCTGCATAGTCAGCATGTTGCGCTATCTAAAAAATCAAATACTCAATATTAACAAAATATTGTTCTACTTTATGCTTTGGGCTAAAAAATACCCACTGAGAACGGTCAGTGGGGCCAAGCCGATTATTTGGGTTCGAGCGCCTTTACAAGGGCGCGGAGCGTGGTGTTGTAGGGGGTGGGCATGCCGGCCCTGGCACCGTATTCGATGATCTTGCCGTTAATGAAGTCGATTTCGGTTCTGCGGCCCGCTTCGATATCCTGCAGCATGGACGGTTTGTGGTGGCCGGCATCCTTTATGTAATCGACACAGAAGGGGTAATAATCCGGGCCAAGGGCGAATTCGTTTGCCCTGGCAACCGCGACCCCCTCCTTCAGGAGCGAGTCCACCAGGTTGACGAGGATGGGATCGTTCATCACCTCGAACATGGTCTTGCCGGTTACCGCGCAGACCGGGTTCATGCAGGAGTTGTTGACCGTCTTGCTCCAGACCATGTTGCGGATCTGGTCGGTATGGTGCGTGTCCAGACCACACTCGGTGAGCACGTTACAAATGCCGATCGCCGCTTCCTTCGAGGCGGGATCCAGTTCCTGGAGAAAATGGGGGCGATGGTGAAACGCCACCCTGATCTGGCCGGGCGCCACCGGCACACTTCCGAAATTGACCACCGCCCGCATCACCAACCCGTTGCCGAGGTGTTGCGACAGGACCCGTTCGGTGTCGATGCCGTTCTGCCAACTGACCACGTAGCGACCTTCGCCGACAAGGTTCTCCAGCACGGAGGCAAGAAGCGGCAGGGCCGTTGCCTTGACGGTGACAAAGATGACATCGGGCGGGTCTGCGGCGAGGTCGTCGACACGGGTCACGATCCTGGACACCCTGGACTGGAAGTTATCCGCCCCCTCCAGGAGAATCCCCGGGTTCAAGGCCGGCTCCAGAAGGGCCGGCACGACATCGCAGAGCGTCACGTCATACCCACCCCTGGCAAGGAAGGCGGCAACGATCCCTCCAACCGGCCCGGCGCCGATGACCGCGAACTTCTTTGGCTTGTAGCTGCTGTCTCCATTCATAGGCTGCTCCTTGAACCATCTGCGCGACCGGCGTCTCTCAGGCTTGAGCGGGAGTGCGGCATGCTGTAGGTCGGGTTACGGCGGCGAGTCGAGGATGCCGAACGCCTCGGCATCGAGCAATCGGACACCGTGCTGCCGCAACATCTCGATCGCCAGGTCGATATCGCTGAAGCTAAAGATCATCACAGCCTTACCGAAGGTGGCCCCGGCCACGGCGTACATGTATTCCACGTTCACCTTGGTGCCGAGAAACAACTCCAGCACCTGCGACAGGCTGCCCGGCGTGTCGTCGATCTCGATGGCAACCACATCGTCGACGCGGGCCGGTACATACCGCTCCATCATGATGCCGCGGGCTGTGTCGATGTCGGAGACGAGTATCCTGAGGACGCCGAAGTCATGGGAGCTGTCGCAGATGCAGTGGGCACGCAGGTTGATGCCGGCAGCGCCGAACGCCTTGGTCACCTCAAAGAGGCGGCCGGGAGCGTTTTCCAGAAATATGGAGAGCTGTTTCAGTTTCATGGGGTTCTCCCTTGCCAGTTGCCCCCTCCTGGCCTCCCCCTCCGGGGGAGGAATACTAGTCACCTCCCCCGGAGGGGGAGGGTTAGGGAGGGGGATAAATTGCTCATGTTGTTGGGCGCGGCTTCGATTCCAGCGCCTTAACGAGGCCGTGGATCATGGTGTTGTAGGGGGTGGGCATCCCGGCCTGGGCGCCGTACTCGACGATCTTGCCGTTGATGTAGTCCACCTCGGTCCTGCGGCCCGCTTCAATGTCCTGCAGCATGGACGGCTTGTGGTTGCCGGCGTTCTTGATGTAGTTGACGCAGTAGGGGTAGAAGTCCGAACCCAAGGAGAATTCGTTGGCCCGGGCAACGGCCACCCCCTCCTTGATCAGGGCGTCCACCAGGTTGAAGAGGATCGGGTCGATGATGATCTCGATCATGGTCTTGCCGGTGACGGCGCAGATGGCGTTCATGCAGGAGTTCATGACCGTCTTGCGCCAGACCTTGTCGGTGATCTGCTCGGTATGCCGGGTCTCCAGGCCGCACTCGGTGAAGACCTTACAGATGCCGATGGCAGCCTCCCTCGACTCCGGGTCCAGCTCCTGGATGAAGTGGGGACGGTGATGGAAGGCGATCCGGACATGGGCCGGCTTCAGCGGCACGCAGCCGTAGTTCACGACCCCTCGCATGACCGCCTTGCGGCCAAGATGCTCCGCCAGGACCAGTTCGGTGTCGATACCGTTCTGCCAGCTGATCACGTACCGGCCCTCGGCCACGAAACCCTCCAGCGCAGAGGCGATCAGCGGCAGGGCCGTGGCCTTGACGGTGACCACGATGACGTCGGGCGGATCGAGGACGAGGTCATCCACGCTGGTGGTGACCCTGGCCACTTTTGCCTGCAGGGTGTCGGCCCCCTCGAGGATGATGCCGGGGTTCAGGGCTGGCTCCAGGAGGCTCGGTATGACGTCGCAGAGGGTGACTTCATAGCCGCCCTTTGACAGGAAGGCGGCAACGATCGCGCCGACCGGACCGGCACCGATGACCGCGAATTTAGTTGGTTTGTAACTGCTCTCTTCCTTCATGGTACTGACTCCTTGAAGCCGGCTAAATCTGGCCCGGATTGTCGTGGATACCGAACGACTCGGCATCGAGGATCTTGATGCCGTTCTTCTGCAACAGCTCGATCGCCTGATCGTTATCACTGAAGCGGAAGACCATCACCGCTTTTCCCGACGAACTGCCGGTACCGGCCAGGGCGTACATGTAGTCCACGTTCACCATGTTTTCCAGGAACAGCTTGAGCACGCTGTTGGCCAGACTGCCGGGGGTATCGTCGATCTCGATGGCAACCACATCGTCGACCCGTGCCGGCAGCTGCTTTTCCATGATCACCCGGCGGGCCTTGACCACATCCGACACCAGGATGCGCAGCACCCCGAAACCGGCGGTATCGCAGATGCTTAAGGAGCGCAGGTTGATACCCGCCTCGCCGAGGGCGTGGGTGGCCTCGTAGAGGCGACCGGGTGAGTTTTCTAGAAACACGGACAACTGTTTCATTTTCATGTGAACCTCCCTTTTGAGACTGTCAAGCGGCTCAGGCAGCGGCAGCGCCCCCCCGGAGCGCCTTCAGGTTGACGTCGACCCCTTTGCCCTGCGACAGCTCCGCCACGACCCCCTCGATGACCCCGGACTCCAGGGGGAGGCTCTTCATGACCGAGCCGACCATGACCATGTTGACCGCCTTGGCATTGCCGGCCTCGTGGGCGATGGAAAGGGCCTCGATGGCGTGGCTGTTGCTGCATTTCGCCTTGATCTGCGCCTCCACGTCGGCCGGGTACAGTGCCAGGCCCGAGGCCACGGTGCTCGGGTTGATGGTAACCCGGCTGTAAACGACCTTCCCGCCCGGCTTGAGGTAGTGGAGGTAGCGCAGCGCCTCCAGCGGCTCGAAGGAGATGAGGATGTCGGCAGTCCCGGGCATGACCACCGGGGAGCTGACCTTGTCGCCGATCCGGACAAAGGAGATGACGCTCCCGCCCCGCTGGGCCATGCCGTGAACTTCGTTCTGCTTGACATCCATACCGCTCTTAAGGGCGCTTTCGGCGAGCACCTTGGAGGCCATCAGCACCCCCTGGCCGCCGACTCCCGCAATAACAATATTGAATACGTTCATTATTTCCTCCCGTCCTCAGGCTTCGGACATTGCGTCGAATTTGCAGAGCTGTGAGCAGACGCCGCAGCCGTTGCAGATGTTGGGGTCGATCCGGACCTTCGGCTTGTCGCCGGAAGCGGTGAGCCCAAGCGCCACACAGGCGGCCTTGAGGCAGGCGCGACAGCCGGTGCAGGTGTCCTGGTTGACGGCAATGGTCGGCTTCTTCACCCGGTAGCGCAGGATGCAGGGGTTCTTGTCGATGAGCACGTAGGGGCCGGGGGTCTCCAAGCCTTTCTTGATGGCTGCCTCGGTCGCCGCCAGATCATAGGTGTTGATCTCCACCACATGCTCCACACCGAGCACCTTGACGAGATCCTTGATGTTCACCTGTCCGGCCGGCTCGCCCTGCAGGACCCGGCCGGAGCCGGGGTTTTCCTGGCCGCCGGTCATCCCGGTGGTGCGGTTGTCCATGATGATGACCAGGGCGTTGCTCTTGTTGTAGGCCATGCTCAACAGTCCGGTGATCCCGGAATGGAAGAAGGTGGAGTCGCCGATGACCGCCACCGGCTTCTCGGTCCGGCCGGCAATCTCGTTGACCTTGGCCATGCCGTGGGCGGCGCTGATGCTGGCTCCCATGCAGATGGTGGAATGCATGGCGCTCATGGGGGGGAGTGCCCCGAGGGTGTAGCAGCCGATGTCGCCGGAAACGAACGCCTTGAGCTTGCTCAGGATGGAGAAGAGGCCGCGGTGGGCGCATCCCGGGCAGAAGGTGGGGGGGCGCTGGGGAAGCCCCTCGACAGGCGCGGCACTCTTTGCCACGGCGTCGCCAGCCGCAGCGCGGACGATGTCGGCGCTGACCTCGCCGCAGAGGGAAATCCGGTCCTTGCCGATGTCGACCCGGACGCCTGCGGCCCGGATCTGTTCCTCGAAGATGGCGTCCATCTCCTCGACGATCATGAGCCGCTTGACGCTCCCCGCGAACTCGCGGATCTTGTTCATCGGCAGCGGATGGACCAGGCCGAGCTTGAGCACGGAGGCGTTCGGGTAGGCCTCTTTGACATGCTGGTAGGAAACGCCGGAGGTGATGATCCCCAGCGCCTTGTCCCCCATCTCAACCCGGTTGAGGGGCGAGCTCTCGGCAAACTCCTGCAGTTTGAGCAGCCGTGCCTCCACTTCCACATGCTTGATCTTGCCGAAGTTGGGGAGCATGACGTACTTGGGGACGTTCCTGACCCACTCGCCGACCTTGGGCTGGATCTTTGCCGTTTGCTCCACCACCCCCTTGGCATGGGAGATCCGGGTGGTGGTGCGGAGCATCACCGGCGTATCGAACTGCTCGGAGATCTCGAATCCGGCCCGGACGAAGTCGTACGCCTCCTGGGAGTCGGCAGGGTCCAGCATTGGCACCTTGGCAAATTTGGCGTAGTTGCGGCTATCCTGCTCGTTCTGGGAGGAGTGCATCCCCGGGTCGTCGGCCACCATCAGGATCAGGCCGGCGTTGACGCCGGTGTAGGTGAGGGTCATCAGCGCGTCGGCGGCCACGTTCACCCCCACATGCTTCATGGTGGACAGGCTGCGGCCACCGGCTATGGAGGCACCGATGGCAGATTCGAGGGCAACCTTCTCATTCGGTGCCCACTCGCAGTAGACCTCGCCCAGGCGGGCCACCTCTTCCAGGGTTTCGGTGCTCGGGGTGCCAGGGTAGCCGGAGGCAAAGACACCGCCCGAATCACCAAAACTCAATGCAATAGCTTCGTTGCCGGAAATAATCTTCTTCATGTACACCACCCTTTCAACAGATCGTTTGCTCGAAAATAGTTTCACGTGTCACATTTCGTTTTAGCGTCCCATCGGGACGTAGAACTTAGGCCGCTATTTCGGCCTGTTGTCGATGTACCGCTTAGCCTTGCCTTCGCTGCGCGGGATTGAACCGGGGGCAACCAGGGTAACCGTGACCGTGATGCCGATGATGTCCTTGATATCCTTTTCAAGATTCATCTTTATTTCCCGGGTCGCCACGTCATCGGTTACCCGCTGGTGATCGCTTATCTTGAACGTTTCTCCGACATACTTGTATGCATACTGGTCAATTACCTCAACCCTGACTTCAACCTCGTCCAGGGCTCCCTGACGGTCGACCACAACCAGGTAGTTGGGCGTAACGCCGTGGTGCTTGAGAACGATCGATTCAATCTGGGAGGGGAAGAAGTTCACTCCCCGGATGATCAGCATGTCGTCGGAGCGGCCGGTCACTTTCTGCATCTTGACAAGTGTGCGGCCACACGCACAGGGTTCGAGAGACAGCCTGGTGATGTCCTTGGTACGGTACCGCAAGAGTGGCTGACCTTCATTGGCGATATTGGTGAAGACCAGCTCGCCCTCTTCACCGATCGGGAGCACCTCGCCGGTTGCCGGGTTGATGATTTCAGGATAGAAATAGTCCTCGTTGATATGCAGGCCATGACGGGCTTCGTGGCATTCGCAGGCAACGCCCGGACCGATGATCTCGGAGAGTCCGTAAATGTCGCAGGCCTTGACCCCGAAATTCTCCTGGATCTTCCCGCGCATCTCCTCGGTCCAGAACTCGGCGCCCAGTACCGCGGTACGGAGATTCAGCTTTTTGAAATCGACTCCCATCTCGACCCCCACCTCATAGAGATACATCAGGAAGGAGGGGGTCACGGTGAGGGCCGTGGTGCCGAAGTCCTGCATCAGCATGACCTGCTTCTGGGAATTACCGCCCGAAATGGGAATGACCGACGCGCCGATCCGTACGCCGCCGTAGTGGGCGCCCACACCGCCGGTAAAGAGTCCGTACCCGTAAATGTTCTGGAGAACATCGTTCTTGGTGATGCCGGCACTGGTCAGGCAACGGGCCATGACTTCTGACCAGGTTTCGATGTCCTGCCTGGTGTAGCCTACCACGATCGGTTTTCCGGTTGTCCCGGATGTGGCATGATATTCCACCACATCTTCCTGGCTGGCGGTGAACATATTGAAGGGATAGTTGTCCCTCAGGTCGTCCTTGACGGTAAAGGGGAGTCTCCTTATATCGTCCAGCGACCTGATGTCGCCCGGCTTCACTCCCGCTTCATCGAGCCTTTTTTTGTAAACCGGATTTTTCTCATACACATAGCTGACGGTCTTCTGCAGTCTGCCGAGTTGAATGCTCTGCATCTCGCTACGGCTGCATGTTTCGTCATTATTCCAGACCATGGTCTCACCTCTATCTCTTCAGAGTATTCTTACGGTTGATTGGCCTCTTCCGTTACAGGTAATTCAGCTCCCTGGCCTGCCTGGTGATCTCGTCGCGGAATTGCGGGGCCGCGATATTGATGAGCGCCTGGGCGCGCTGGCGCACGCTCTTGCCGTACAATTCCGCCACCCCGTACTCCGTTGCCACATAGCGGACATGGTTGCGGCTGGTGACCACACCGGCGCCATGTTTCAGCATCGGCACGATCTTGCTGATAACGGTCCCGTCCCTGAGCACGGAACTGCTCGGCATGGCGATGATCGGCACCCCCCCTCTGGAGCGGGATGCGCCATAGATGAAGTCCAGCTGCCCCCCCACGGCCGAATACATCCTGGGACCGATGCTGTCGGCACAGACCTGGCCGGTGAGATCCACCTCGATGGCGGCGTTTATCGCCACCTGCCGGTCGTTCTGCGCCACCACGAACGGGTCGTTGACGTACTCGGTGCGGTGAAGTTCGACCATCGGGTTGTTGCTCGCCCATTCATAGAGACGTTTGGTGCCCAGGAGGAACCCACAGACGATCTTGCCGTGATGGAGGGTCTTGCGAGAACAGTTCACCACCCCCGCTTCCACCAGGTCGACAACCCCGTCGGAGATCAGTTCGGAATGGATCCCCAGGTCCTTTTTGCTGTACAGATGCTTGAGCACGGCATCGGGGATGGCACCGATCCCCAGCTGCATGGTCGCGCCGTCTGGGATCAGGTCGGCAATGTTGGCAGCGATCTTTTCCACCACCTCCTGGTCGGCCTCTTCGCCCATGGCATGCTCGCTGATCGGGCAGTCCAGGGGTACGATGTGATGCATCCGGTCGACGTGCATCAGGGTGTCGCCCAGCGTACGCGGCATCTGTCGGTTGACCTGGGCAATGACGGTTTTGGCCACTTCAGCGGCCGATATGGTCAGCCCCGATTCCGCACCCATGGAGCAGAATCCATCCTCATCGGGCGGCGAAACATGGATGAGCGCCACATCGAGCGGCAGATGGCCGTCCTTGAACAGGAGCGGAAATTCGGACAGCATGACCGGGGTGAAGTCGGCGCGCCCTTCGTTGACGGCCTTGCGGACATTGGCGCTGATGAACATCGTATTGACCCGCAGATGCCCTTGCATCTCGGGAGAGACATAATCCGAAGGGCAGATGGCCAGCGGGTGACAGATCTCCACGTCTTCCAGTTCCGGGGCGCGTCTCACCAGCGCATCCAGCAGCTGCAGCGGCACCGACGCGTTGCCGGTCAGGAACAACCGGTCTCCGGACTTGATCGACTTGACAGCCTCGTCCGGAGTCGTCACCCGTGAATTGTAGCTATCTTGCCAGTTCAGCATGGTCTCACCTTTTCATTAATCCCGCCCCGTTCCGGGTGGAGTTGGCGCCCTACTTCTCTTCCGAGTAGTCGTAGAAACCTTTGCCTGCTTTGCGTCCCACGTAGCCGGCCTTGATCATGTTCCTGAGCAGGCCGGGAGCGGCGTAACGCTCCTGCTTCATGTAGTCGTGGAAGATGTTGATGACGTGGTAGCCGATGTCCACGCCGGCAAAATCCTGGAACTCCAGCGGCCCCATCGGCATGTTGCAGCCGAGCTTCATGGCGGTGTCGATATCCTCGGCAGAGGCCACCCCTTCCTCCAGGAGCCGGACCGCGTCGATGATGTAGGGAACGAACAGCCGGTTGACCACGAAGCCGGGGGTGTCCTTGCAGGTGATGGCGGTCTTGCCGATCTTCTTGGCCATGGCCAGGGCCAGGTCCTTGGTCTCCACCGCGGTCTGCAGGGCCGGAATGACCTCGACCAGCTTCATCATCGGCACTGGGTTGAAGAAGTGCATGCCGACAAACTTGGCCGGCCGCTTCACCATGGCCGCCATTTCGGTGATGGCGATGGAGGAGGTGTTGGTGGCGTAGATGGTGTCGTCGCCGCAGACCGCATCCAGCTTCGCGAACAGCTCCTTCTTGACGTTGATGTCCTCAAACACCGCCTCGAAGATGAACGGGACATCCTTCAGGCTTGCCACGTCGGTGGAGAAGCTGATCCGACCCAGGACCGCTTTCATCTCGTCCTCGGTGATGGTCCCCTTCTTGACGATCCGCTCCAGGCTCTTGGTGATGGTTTTCTCGGCCCGGCCCCAGACCGCGTCGCTGACGTCGACTACTTTGACCTGAAGGCCGGCCATGGCCGCCACCTGGGCAATGCCCGCACCCATGCTCCCTGCCCCTGCCATCCCGACGGTCTTGATATCTTCAAGTTTCATGCTCTGTTCTCCTTTATAGTTGTCGTAAGTTCCGTACGTTCTGTGGGGGATGGGAGCCCGGTGGAGCGAAGCGGAAGCGATTCCCGCGGCCGGTTGGCTACAAAACGCATCGGCTGTGCGAGGTTAGCCACAGGGATCGAATCCCCTCGGAAGCCAAATCGCTGGAGTGGAACGGAAGCGGGTTCCCATCCCCCACGGCCCCACCATTTCGCCTTACCTACTCAAAAAGTTCGGTTTCCGCTTTTCACCAAAGGCGGTGAGCCCTTCCTTGGCATCATGGGTCTGCAGGTTCTCCAGCCCGTACCTGCGCTCAACCGCCAACGCCTGCTCCATGGGGAGGTCGATCCCTTCGTTGACCGCCACCTTGATGTAGCCCAGCGCCTTGCCGGCGCCGGCAGCGAGCTTGTGGGCGAACTTCATCACCTCGTCCATGAACCCCTCGGCCTCGATGACCCGGTCGATCAGACCGATGGCCAGCGCCTCGTCCGGTCCCATGACCTTGCCCCACAAGAGGATATCCTTGGCCTTGGACAGGCCGACCAGCCTGGGCAGCCGCTGGGTGCCGCCCGCGCCGGGCACGATGCCGAGCCCGGCCTCGGGCAGGCCGATGAGCGCCTTGCCGGCCGCCATGAACCGGTAGTCGCAGGCCATGGCCAGTTCGCAGCCGCCGCCCAGGGCGTGGCCGTTGATAGCGGCGATCACCACCTTCTTCATTCCTTCGAGGGTGTTGTTGGCGTTTTGCAGCAGCTTGGAGAACGCCTCCGACTCGGCCAGGGACATGGCCGCCATCTCTTTGATGTCGGCACCGGCAATGAATGCCTTTTCCTGGGCGCTGGTGATGACCACGACCGTGACGTCGTCCATCTGCGCGGCTGCGCTGAAGGCCTTGAACAACTCCTGCCCGAACTCGCTGCTGAGCGGGTTGGTGGGTGGCCGGTTGAGATTGATGGTCAGGACCCGCTCGTCCTTCTTCATGCTTATGAATGTGTACGTCATGTGGTCTCACTCCACTTATGCTGAATAGGTTAGGATCTAGCTGACCTTGATGACGATGGAAGCGGCGGTGTCGCCGGCGGCACAGCCGGAGAAGAGGAGGTACCCGCCCCCCTTCATGACCAGTTCCTCGATCCCTTCGATCATGAGCCGGGCACCGGTGGGACCCTGGGGGTGGCCGTAGATGAGGGACGAGCCGTAGTTGTTCATGCCGTTCACGTCGAGCCCCAGGACCTTGGCCATGGCGATGTCGTTGGCCGCGAACGGGTTGTGGGTCTTGACCGCCTTCAGGTCGCCGGCCTTGATACCGGCGCTGTCCAGGGCCATCTGCGCAGAAGGGGCCACAGCGGCAGCCATGTACGCCTTTTTGGTCCGGGCATAGCCGAAGGAGACCAGCTGCACTTCGATGTTCTTGTCAGCACTCAGTTCACGGGCCTTGTCCCGGGTGGTGACGCAGACGCCGGCGTTGCCGTCGGCCGGGAAGGTCTGGGCGCCGAAGGTGAGCACGCCGTCGGGCAGGACCGGCTTGAGGCCGGCCAGCCCCTCCTTGGTGGTGGCCATGACCCCTTCGTCCGCTTCCAGGGTGATGGTCTTCTTCCTGGAGAGCTGCACCTCCACCGGGAACATGTACCGCTTCTGGAACGCACGGTCGTTGGCCAGGGCGTCCTGATACTGCTCATAGCGCCGGAGCGTGAGGGCATCGCACTCCTCACGGGTGATGCCGTACTCCTTGCTGACGTTCTCGGCGGTCTGGATCATGGCCTGGCCGGCCCACGGGTCCTTGTTCACGTTGTCCATGAACCAGTCCTCGGCGAGCGGCTTGCCGCCCGGGCCGTTCGGGTTCGGCCAGATGGCGTGGGGGCCGTTGGAGCAGCGGTCCGCCAGCAGGCACCAGCTGTTCTTGAACATCCCGGTCTCGATCCCCTGACCGGCCTGGTAGAGGGAGAAGGCAGAGGTGGAGCAGGCCTGGGTGATGAGGACGCCGGGCGACCCCTCGGCGCCCAGCATGGCCGCGGCCCAGGGACCGGAGTAGAACCAGTGCTGCTGGTAGACGGTGCTCCCCACCAGAACGTATTCGATTGCCTTCGGGTCCCACCCCTTGCTCTCCAGAAACCGCTTGGAGGTGGCAGCGCCGAGGACGATGGAGTTCTCGTTGGCCAGGGTGCCCTGCCACTTGGCAAAAGGGGTGCTGTAGTAGCCGCGATAGGGGATGAATGCCTTTGTTAACATATGACGACTCTCCTTCAGTTAGGCTGATATCCGGACGGAAAAATTATTTGTACACCCCGGCTGCGAGCAGGAAGTCTCCCGCGGATTCTATGTACGAGGTCTTCTCTTCGATCTTCTTGCTGACCGGATTGGTCCATTTGTAATCCACCCAGCCGTTCCCTTTCCTGGCAGTGTTGATGAATTCCTTAATAAAGAACTTTCCGTCAGGGTCTTTCAGATCCAGCATGTTTTTGCCAACGAGCTTAGGATTTGCACCATGCGCCAGCGTAATGCCGTTCATGTCGATGGCAAAGATGTACAGTTCACCCTTCACGAACTGTCCTTTCGGATTGCTGATCTCTGCCAGGGTCTTTTCTTTGCCGGACGTCTTCAGAAAAGCAGCCGTCTTTTTGACCATGGCCTTCGCCTCATCCTTTGCACTGGTGGCATAGCATGTCGTCATGGCAAATCCTGCTACGATCAAACTCACAAGTACAATCAGCACAATTTTCCTCATTACGTTTCTCCTTTAACCGATTTGGCTTGAATGTGTGTAATCATTGGAACAATAGAAAGGGCCCATACCGGCTCAGATCCTGATCCTGCCGTCCACGGCGTAGACACCGTCGCTAAACGCCATGATCGGATTCATGTCCATCTCCTGGATCATCGGCAGGTCAATGAGTAGCTGGGAGACGCGCTGGATAAGGTTGATGATCCTTTCCTTGTCGACCCCCTGCTCGCCCCGGACGCCGTCCAAGAGCGCCGCGGTCTTCAGGCTGGCCAGCATTTCCCCGGCTTCCACCCTGGTGACCGGCGCGATCTTGAACGCCACGTCCTTCAGCACTTCGACGTAGATCCCCCCCAGGCCGAACATCACCAGGTGTCCCAGTTCCCTTTCGGCAGTGGCGCCGATGATCAGCTCGCGCCCGCCGGGGAGGAACTGCTGGACAAAGAAGCGTAATTTCCCGAAATGCCCGAGGCGGCTCTGCATATCCTCCACCGCCGCGCTAACCGCAGCGCCGTCCTTAAGGTTGACAGCCACCCCCCCCATGTCGCTCTTGTGGTCGATCTCCTCGCAGTCCACCTTGACCACCACCGGGTAACCGATCTTGCCGGCGGCGAAGACTGCCTCCTCGGCGTTTTCCACCACCAGCCAGCCGGCAACCGGAATGCCGTAGGCCTCGAAGATCGTGTAGACGTCGCTGGCGGTAAGGATGCTGCGGCCGGCCTGCCGCGCCTGCTCGATGATCGCCCTGGCACTGGCACGGTCCACGCCGCTGAAGGTCTCGGCCTGGCCGATGTCGCGCTGCTTGAGCAGGCCGTATCTGGTGAGGGCACCCAGAGCCTTGGCCGCATCGCTCGGGTTGGCATAGAACGGGACCCCGCCTTTTTTCAGGATGTCCCGGGTGATCTGGAACCGCTCCTGGCTGAGATCGGTCATGAAGTTGCAAACGATCGGCTTCCTGGCGAGCCTGCTGACCTCAACGATCTGGCGGGCCACCTCGTGGGTGTCGGTGAACGGGGCGGTGACGAAGTTGATAAAGATGCTGTCAACCCCCTCCTCGTCGATGAGGACATCCAGGGCGCCCCGGAAATGGGGGCCGCCGGCGGTGGCCACCACGTCGATCGGGTTCTCCAGGGCAGCTTCGGGAAGCTGGGTCCCTTTCAGCCGCTCGATGGATGCTTCGGCAAGCTTCGGCACGTCCAGGCCAAAGGCTACGAGGACGTCGGTGGCGATGACCGCCGGGCCACCGGTGTTGGTGATGATCCCGACCCGGTTTCCCTTGGGGATCGGCTGGGTGGCGAAGGCCATGGCGGCCCGGGCCATTTCCCCCTCGTCCGTGAAGGAGAGGATGCCGGTCTTTTCGAAGATCAGTTCGGTGGCGATATCCACCCCGGCGAGCGAACCGGTGTGGGAGGAGGCCGCCTTGGCCCCCTGCTCGGTGCGGCCGGCCTTCATGGCCAGGATCGGTTTCCGGGCAGTGACCTCTTTGGCCACTTCCAGGAACTCGCGGGGATTGGAGAACCCTTCGGTGTAGAGGATGACCGCTTTGGTCCCCTCGTCCTGGCCGTAGTAGCGGACGATCTCGGGGATGGAGACGTCGCAGGCGTTGCCGTTGGAGGCGTAGAGTCGCTGGCCGATCCCCAGGTCAGCCAGGGCCTGCATGATCAGGGCGCCGACGCCGCCGGAGAGCGCCACCACCGAGATGTAGCCCGGCTCCGGATAGGTGAAGGTGAAGTTGCAGTACGCATTCAGCTCAGGGTCGGAGTTGATGATCCCCTGGCAGTTGGGGCCGAAGACCCGTACGCCGTACTTCTTGGCCGTGGCGAGGAATTCCGCCTGGAGTCGGGCCCCCTCCTCACCCATCTCGCTGAAGCCGGCGGAGTTGATGATGACCGCCTTGATCCCCTTCTGGCCGCACTCTTCCATGGCCTGGGGAACCTGGCTGCCGGGGATGATGATGTGGGCCAGATCAACCTCGCCGGGGATCTCGGCCAGGTTTTTGTACGCCTTGATGCCGCGGATGTCCGGCGCGCTCGGGTTGATCGGGTAGATGGCCCCTTTGTACCCGTAGGTCTGCAGGTTTTTGGTGATGACGTTGCCGATGGACAGCTCCTTGGTGGAGGCCCCGATGATGGCAACTCCTTTCGGGCTGAACAGTGCGTCAAGCTGGTGTGACATCTTATTTCCCCTCCTCAAGTTGTTCAATGAATGCTTCCACATTGGTCTTGGTCTGCTCGTCGGATACGCAGCGCAGATCGTTCAGGTCGCCGGAGATGACCAGGCTGGGGATGCCGGTTGCCGCCTCCAGCCGCTGGGGCATGCCGTAGCGACTGTTGGAGTTGTAGGGGCAGGTCTTGGCGTCGTGGTAAATGATCCCGTCGATCCGGAACTTCTGCAGCATCTCCTGGATGTACGTCTCCTTGTAGGCGTCGGAGCGGACGATGAAGAGTTCCAGGTAGGCCTTGGCCATGCTGCGCAACGGGTCGCTCCCGTCGAAGGAGGGGAAGATCCAGCTGCTGCAGTAGGTGGAGGCGATAACGTTCGCCCGCAGACCGGAGAACAGCTCCGAATGCTGCCGCAGGCGGCCCCAGACCGGCATGCCGTCCCAGTAGATGCGATGGCTCTCCTTTTCGACGGCTCCCACCCCGTCGGCGATCCGCTGCTCCAGTTCGGCCAGGAGAACCGTGTAGTAGTCGATGGCCTCCCGGGTGCCCCGCAACACCACGGCCGGTCCCATATGGATGGTGCCGTCAAAGAAGGTGAGCGGCGCCGGGCTGGCGGTCGCCGTGTCCAGGACCCGCTTCCACAGTTCGGTGCACTCCCGGGAGAGGGCAACGGTTTCCCTAAGCCTCTCCATGTCCAGCCTGGCCCCGGAGATCTCCTCCAGTGTCGGGACCAGGTCTGCCATCTGCCGCGCCACATCGTCGATATGGGCTGTGGTCACTTCGTTGACGTTCTTGGGGGAGGTGATGCCGATGGCTGGTACGCCCAGTTCCTTGGCATACCAGGCGAACCAGTCCTGCACGTCGCGGCACTGGTTCGTGTTGTAGACCAGCACATCGGGCCTGGGCACGGACTCGATTCCCGGGTAGGCCTTGGCCAGTGGGGTGGTTCCGTTCAGGTAGGCACCGATGTCGGCCGTGAGGTAGGAACAGATGTCCGGCGAGTATCCGATGGCGTTGGCCGCCGGGATGAGGTCGGTGGAGAGGCGCGTGGCGCCGAGCATGGCGGCATGATTTTCCGGGAAGTGGACGGCGAATCCCATGGCCCGGAGCAGTTCCGCCGGGCCGACGCTGGTGCACCAGGCAACCTTCCGTGTGCCGCTGGTTGCCGCCTCGTTCAGTCCGTAAAAGTAATCGGCCATGATCCTGTTCATCCGGTCAGTGGCCTGGATCTTCTTGCGTACCGTCTTGCCCTCTTCAGCCATTACTGTCTCCTTGTGATCTGTCGTCCAGCGCGTAGAGTGCCGCGCCGATGGCGCCGGCCAGTTGGGGATATTCGGGAACCATCACCGGCCTACCGATCATCTCCCCGACCATCTCGACGATGTAGGGGTTGTGCGCCACCACCCCGCCGGTCATGACGACCCGCTCGGTGAGGGAGTCCATCTCCAGGACCCGCTTGATGACCGAGTAGAAGATCCCCTTGACGATGTCGCTCACCTTTTTGCCATTGCGGATGCTCTCCAGAACTTCCGTGGCCGAGAACACCGTGCAGTAACTGCCGAGCTTGACCATATCCGTCGACTGGCGGGCCAGATCGTTCATCCGTTCCAAGGGAAGGTCGAGGCGGCTTGCCATCTCCTCGATAAAGGCACCGGTACCGGCCGCACACTTGCGGTTCATCTTGAAGCTGCTGCGCCGGCCGACGCTGTCAAGCTTGACGATCTTGTTGTCCTGACCGCCAATATCGATGACGGTGATTGCCTCGTGAAAATAGTGGTGACACCCCTTGGCCAGACAGCCGATTTCCGTCTTGCTCTCCCCGGTGACAAAGGCGACATTGGCTCGACCATAGCCGGTGGACACTGCCCGGACGATGTCGTCGCGGGTGGCGCCGGCCATTGCCAGCGAGTCATCGAGGCAGGCGGAGGCGGTTACACCAAAGTCGACCCCCGATTTCCTGACCGAATGGCCAATCAGCTCCCCCAGGGGATCGACAACCACCACCTTGGTCCTGGATGCCCCCATGTCAAGGCCAACAAACACCGGTTTCAACATACGTTCATGCCTCTTTTTCGTGAGCGGCTCACCGCTCAACTCAGCCAAGTCAGTGGGATACACATTCTGTTCGTTCGGGAGTCAAGCTCTGCCCGAGTTCTGTTGTTACAGGGTCCGCAGTCGCTAATTGGCAATTGTAAAATATTGTTCTGCATTCTGCATGCCACAATCAACGCATGACCCAACAGTTGTTCAACTATTCGTATTTGTTATGTTTTTATTTTTAAATTATGTTTTGGCTGGGCCAACCACTAGCACATCACGACGATATTTCGTCGATTCTCTTGATGGCAACACCAGCCACCCGGACGCTATCATCAGGTAAGGGTTGGAATATTAATGAGAATATGATGGGGAAGTCTTATCAAGGCGTCATTGAACTTGCGACGGCATTTCGTCTTGTTGACGATATATCGTCTGCAACAAGAATGACTCTTCTGCGGGCAGGATGGTACGTTGCAACCGGTCAGGCAATTCGTTCACATCCACCCGACTCAGAGCAGGACCGCCAGGGGCACTGGCGGCCCCGGGCGGTATCCTGGATCATTTTTTACTTTTCCGTCAGATCTGGAACCATTGCCCTACTTATATGAAGGTGGTCAATCGAACACCCTGTCCAAATCCTGGGACGGCTCGTATTCCGGGACATACAGAACCGAGTTGCCGTCCTTGGTTTCGTTACCGTAGATGCCCTTCTTATTTAAATGATATCGGCTGCCGTTTCTGTACAGGACCGGAGATGGATTCTTGAGGATTGTCTGGGCATATGAAGCAAGCATGTAGGTCTCATCCTGAATCCTCGTGAACAGGGTTGAAAGCCTGGTTGCCTCCTCGGCGAGCAGATCCTGCAGATGCTTTTCCTGCGACGAAATGAGGACAACTCGTGCTTCTTCAATGGCAAAATCCTGGATTCTTTTCAAGTGACCGGATGAAATTGTCAACATCAACCCGATGGGGAGAATCCAAAGCAGGCAGAACCCGAGAAATAGTTTGATTTTCAATGTTCAGTGCCTCAGCTGCTGTTTAACTGCAGACAGTGCCACCCTATGTTGCTTCGGAAAGGGTATTTTTTCTTCTGATCCCCAACTTCTTCATTCTCGAATTGAGCGTTGTCGGCTTCAGCCCCAGGATCTCGGCGGCGCCGTTCCTGCCGCGGATGCGCCAGCCGGTTCTTTCCAGCACGGAGTTGATATGCATCCTCTCCATCCCTTCGATGGTCATCGGCTGGGTGGTGATTGGTGAGGAGCCATCCTGTACGTCAACAACGAGCGTAGCACCACTGCTCAGGATCATGGCCCGCTCCACCAGGTTTCGCAGCTCCCTGATATTTCCCGGCCAATGGTAGCGTTCCATGGCCTCCATGTTTTTCTTGGGAATGCGCTCGATCGTTTTGCCCAAGACCTTGCCGAACTCCTCGACCATCGCCCAGACCAGCAGCGGGATATCCTCCCGTCGTTCGCGCAGCGGCGGAACCACTATCGGGAACACGTTCAAGCGGTAGTACAGGTCCTCACGAAATCGCCCTTCCCTGACCGCTTGGGCAAGATTTCTGTTGGTGGCGGCAATGACCCGGACATCCACGTCAATAGGCTTTGGGCTACCCAACCGTTCAAACTGGCCCTCCTGGAGCACCCTGAGCAGCTTCGCCTGGAGTTCCAAAGGCAGTTCGCCAATCTCGTCCAGAAAGATCGTTGAGCCGTTCGCCGCCTCGAATCTACCGATCTGACTTGATGTCGCCCCGGTGTAAGCCCCTTTTTCGTGGCCGAACAGCTCGGCTTCGATGAGTGCTGCCGGCAACGCGGCGCAGTTCACCTTGATCATGGCGCGGGCCTTGCGGGCACTGGCGCTATGGATGGCCCTGGCGATCAGCTCCTTGCCCGACCCGGTTTCGCCCAGAATGAGCACCGTGGTGTCAGTCGGGCCAACCTGCCGCACCTGGAGCAATGCCCGTTGAATGGCGTCGGACCGGCCAATGATCTCGTCATGCTTGTATTCGACACTGATCTGATCACGCAGATAAATGTTCTCCGCTTCCAGGCGATCCTTCAGCTCCTTTATCTCGGCCAGGGCATCCTGGATCTTCTGGTCGGCCCGCTTCCGCTCCACAGCATTGGCAAAGATCTCCCACAGGAGGCGAAGCCGTTGGATGAGTTCGTCGGGCCACTCTACCTTATTCCGGTAGGAAACAAAGGTAATGGTCCCCACAATGGTCCCGCCAACACTGGCAGGAATGAACATGATGGATTTGATGCCGCCGGCTTCCTTGCAATACTTTCGTTCACGCCAGAATTCATCCGGAAGCTCTTCACTGTCGGAAATCCTGAACACCTCGCCCTTGCGCACCATATTCATCCAGACCGGGATCAGATCCACGATCACCGAAGGCGGCTCCTTTATCCCCGGCAGGGCAAAGGAGTGGGCGAGCAGCAACCGGCCCCCGTCCGGAGACAGGTACCAGATGCTGCTCCGCTCGAACCCCAGGAACTCCACAAGCTTTTGCAGACCCTGCTTGATCTTCCGGTCCACTTCGCTGACCGGCACATTGATGAAGGTGGACGAAAGATCGGACAAAAGGGCCTCAACCTTCAGACGCTCGATCTGCACATCCTCCTTGGTCTTCTGTTCCGTCACGTCTTGAACGATCAGCCCGCACCCCAACACGGCACCGTCATCGCCCTTGAACGGGTGACAGCTGATCAGCCAGAATCTATTTTGCGACGACAGGTCGGGAAGCTGCGTATTCACGACAACTTCCCGCTCCACAAAGGAGCGGTCTTCCCTGATCGTGCGGGAGAGTACCGGCTCGATGGCCAGGGCGATCTGCAGATCGAGTTCACCGATCGTCTTGCCGATGTGACGGTCCGCCGGGATACCGTCGATTATCACCATCCGGTCGTTGACGTGAATATAATGCAACTCCCGATCAAATACCGCGATCCCGTAGCTGGCCTGCTCGAATAGCTGCCCGATCAGACTGAGTTTTCCCTGAAAAAAGTCCGCACTGTCTTGTTGCCGGCCACCTGCACTAGTCATCTCAAGACCTCGGCTGCTTTTGTAAAAAATCGTTTTAAGTATAGCATTATGCGTAATTGTAGCAAGTTATGCTTATTTAATCTGTCTGTAATCGCCTTCTGTCCAGATGCCAAAATGGTTTATCAAACATACCATGCCATTTACGATCAGGTAATCCGTTTGCATCGCACCGCTTGCGCAAGAACAAATCACTGCTGGCATCCGCTTGTCTTTTGCCCCCGTTTCCGTTTCAGGCAGAAGGGCTGAGCTCGGGAAAAGCCCGCAAGGCCTCGCGGACCGCGACAATGGAGAGGCTGTTGCCGACCAGGTGCCACTGCTTGCGTAGCGGCAACGTGGCCGGAAAACTGAAGCCGGCCGGAAAGTGGAGGAGACGGGCGATCTCCCCGGGGGTGAAGCGGCGCACCGTGCCGCCATGACGGAGATAGGAGCCGGCATTGATGGTATACTTGCAGTACGAGCAACAGGTACGAGGAGGTGTGCCATGAGAAATGCGATCATTGCCCTCTGTGCCCTGCTGACGATGGGCGGGGTGGCCGAGGCCAAGGTGGTGACCAAGGTTGTGGAATACCGCCAGGGAAATGCCGTCCTGGAGGGGTACCTGGCCTATGACGATTCGAAGGCGGAAAAGCGGCCCGGGGTGCTGGTGGTGCACGAGTGGACCGGCCTCGGGCCGTACGTGCAGAAGCGGGTACAACAGCTGGCCGGAATGGGGTATGTGGCGTTCGGAGCCGACATCTACGGCAAGGGGATCAGGCCGGACAATCCGAAGGATGCGGCGGCAATCTCCGGCACGTACAAGGCGGACCGGCAGTTGATGCGTGACCGGGTGCTGGCCGGTCTGGCAGAACTCCGCCGGCAGCCGCAGGTCGACCCCGGCCGGCTGGCGGCCATCGGCTACTGCTTCGGCGGCACCACGGTGCTGGAGCTTGCCCGCAGTGGCGCCGACGTGCGGGGGGTGGTGAGCTTCCACGGCGGCCTCGATACAACGATGCCGGCACCAGCCGGGCAGGTCCGGGCCAAGGTGCTGGTCCTGCACGGGGCAGACGACCCGTTCGAGTCACCGGCCCAGGTAACGGCCTTCCAGGACGAGATGCGGAAGGCTGGCGCCGACTGGCAGATGGTCTACTACAGCGGCACGGTGCACAGCTTTACCAATCCGGAAGCGGGAAACGACCCGAAGAAGGGGGTCGCCTACAACAAGCGGGCCGACCGGCGGTCGTGGGAGGCGATGAAACTGTTCTTCGCCGAACTGTTCGGTAAATAGCCATGGAGCTGGCCAGAGCAACGAAGGAGACCCGTACCGCGCCCGCATTTCCGCTTAAGGTGCTGTACGACGGCTCATGCAGCGTCTGCTCCACCGAGATCGGCCAGTACCTGAAAAAGGATGGTGCCGGCAGGCTGGTGGCAGTGGATATCAGTGCCCCGGATTTCGACCCGACACAGTGGGGACTGACTCTAGACGAGGTAATGACCCAGTTGCATGCGATCGATGGGGAAGGAAGGTTCTACCGGGGGGTGGAGGCGTTTTGGGCGATCTGGCAGGCCTTTCCCGACTCCACCCGTTACGGGCTGCTGGGTGCCCTGGTCACCATGCCGCTCCTCTCTCCCCTGGCACGCCTTGCCTACCGGGGTTTTGCCCGCATCCGGCGTTTTCTCCCGAAACGGCGGACAGGGTGCGGGGGCGGCAGCTGCCGCCTTCGCCGGCCTTGACGAACGGCGTTGAATCGTATAACAGTGGCGGCGCGTGCAGCGACGCGCCATTCACGCCTTCCGGGACCCCATGAACAGACCTGTATTCAGAGAGGGCCGGCAGTGACGGGTTCCTTTCCCCATTGCTCCGGCCACCGGCCACGCCTGCTCCTCGTCTACCCGGCGACCGAAAAGCTGGGGTGGGTGCGCCGGTTCCAGCTCCCCTCCCTGGCCCTGCAGCAGGTGGCAGCCGCCACCCCTCCCGCGTGGGAGGTACTGCTTGCCGACGAACTGCACGAGAAGGTGCCGTTCGACGGTGCCTTCGACCTGGTGGGGATCACCGCCATGACCCACCAGGCACACCGCGCCTATGCCATTGCCGACCGGTTCCGGGAACGCGGGGTGCCGGTGGTGCTCGGCGGCATGCATCCCACGGTCCTCCCCGACGAGGCCCTCGGCCATGCCAATGCGGTGGTGGTCGGGGAGGCCGAGCCGGTCTGGGCGACCCTGCTGGCGGACCTGCTCGCCGGCCGCCTTGCCCCGCTCTACCGGGCGGAAGTCCCGACCGGCGATAGCTTGGCCATCCCCTGGGCCAAGCGCGACCTCTTTGCAGGCAAGAGCTATCTCACCACCCAGACGCTCCAGGCGAGCCGCGGCTGCCCCTACGACTGCCCGTTCTGCGTCACCACCAACTATTTCGGCAACCAGTTCCGCTACCGTTCACCCGAGGAGATCCTGGCCGAGCTCAGAACCTTTGACCGGAAGCTGACCGTGTTCCTCGACGACAACCTGCTGGGAGACCCGGCACGGGCCGTGCCGATCCTGGAGGGAATGGCCGGTATGGGGCTCCGCTGGGGAGGACAGACCGGGCTCCGCTTTGCCGAGGACCCGAACCTGGTGCGGCTCGTCGCCCGTTCCGGCTGCATCGGCCTGTTCGTGGGGATCGAATCGGTGAGCGGCGCTAACGCCGGCCTGGCCAAGTCGAGGTCACGCTCGTCCCACAAGGAGCTGATCCGACGGGTTCAGGAGGCGGGGATCATCGTGGAGGCGTCGTTCGTGTTCGGCTTCGATGACCACGACGAGAGCGTGTTCGATGAGACGCTGCGCTACGTGAAGGAGTGCAGCCCGAGCATCCCCACCTTCCACATCCTCACCCCCTATCCGGGGACCTCGCTGTTCGAGCAGTACGAGCGGGAGGGGAGGCTGCTGCACAAGGACTGGGACCGTTACAACCACAACGAGGTGGTGTTCCGGCCGAAACGGATGACACCGGAGCGCCTCTACCGCGGCTGGGTTGAGGCGAGGGAAGAGGCCTATTCCTGGTCGTCGCTCCTGGGCCGGGTCGCCCGCAACCCCAACCCCCGCTTTACCAACTTCGCCTACAACCTGCTGCGCAAAGGGCCCAACGACAGCCTGGCAAAGGAGTTTGCAAAGGAC
>JAJZTK010000027.1:23863-33988 GCA_021849045.1 Deltaproteobacteria bacterium
TCCGCTCCGAGTACCGCTCGCACCGCCGCTGTACGGCTCATTACGCGCCGACCCATCAACTCGCCCTTGCGGGCTCAGACACGATGGGTCGGCTTTGCTTCATTTCGCCTACAGCGGCTGGCGCTCGGGTACAGTCGCTCCACGAGGCACTCCAACCTCACTGATTTACTATGCGATTACGCCCGGATCATCACCAGCAGCATCTTGAACTGCTTGACCGCCCGCAGCGAGTGAGGGTGGTTGGCCGGCATGATGATGAACTGGCCACTCTCCACGGTGTGGGCCGTGCCGTCGATGGTGACCTCGCCGGTGCCGTCGACGATCTGCACTAAGGCATCGTACGGGACGGTATGCTCGGAAAGCCCCTGCCCCTCGCCAAAGGCGAACAGGGTGACGGTGCCGATCTTCTTGTCGATGAGGGTCCGGCTGACCACCGATCCAGGCTGGTAGGCGACCAGTTCGGCCATGGTGATGGGGTTACCGATCAGGGTGTCTTGTGCGTCGCTCATGATGGATGCTCCTTTCTATAGGTTAATCATACCGCAATTGCCGCGCGTCGCCTTGATGCAGGTCAAGGAGCGGCAGCACCCCTTCCCATTTTTTCCGCCCTGTAGTAGTATCCACCCCCTCAGATCAGGAACAAGGAGCAGCAATGGCACTCACCGCAGACCAGCAGCGCGCCGTCACCGGCTATATAATCGAAGAGACCGGCCTCAAGCCGTTCCAGGTGGAGAACACCGTAGAACTGCTCCGGGAAGGGGGAACGGTCCCGTTCATTGCCCGCTACCGGAAGGAGCGGACCGGCGAACTGGACGAGGTGCAGATCCGGACCATTGAGGAACGGTTCACCTATTTCACCGAACTGACCGAGCGGAAAGTTGCCATCCTCAACTCCATCGAAGAGCAGGGGAAGCTGACCCCGGAGCTTCGAGCGCGGATCGAGGCGACCCGGCAGAAGACGGAGCTGGAGGATCTCTACCTCCCGTACAAGCCCAAGCGCCGCACCAAGGCGATCATCGCCCGGGAGCGGGGGCTGGAGCCGCTGGCCGACCTGATCGCGGCCCAGGAGCTGACCACCGGCACTCCGGAGGAGGCGGCCCTTCCCTTTGTCGACTCCGCCAGGGAACTGCCGGATGCGGCCGCAGCCCTGGCCGGGGCCGGCCACATCCTGGCCGAACGGCTGGCCGACGACGCCGACGCCCGCGCCTTTGTCCGGCGGCTGACCTCCGAGGAGGGGATCATCCGCTCCCGGGTGGCCACGGACAAGAAGGGAACGGTCACCAAGTTCGAGATGTACTACGACTACGAAGAGCAGCTGCGGACCGTCCCGTCCCACCGGATGCTGGCCATGCGCCGGGGGGAGAAGGAGGAGGTCCTGTTCCTCACCATCGTCGCCCCGGTGGAAACGATCCTGGTCGGCCTGAAGAGCCGGCTGGTCCGGGGGGAGAGCATCTTTCGGCCGCTTCTGGAAGGAGTCGGCGAGGACGCCTACAAACGGCTCATCGCCCCCTCCATCGAGGTGGAGCTCCGCCTGGAGGCCAAGAACCGGGCCGACGAGGAGGCGATCCGGGTCTTTGCCCAGAACCTGCGCAATCTCCTCCTGGCCCCGCCGGCCGGGAGCAAGCGGGTGCTCGGCGTCGACCCGGGGCTTCGCACCGGCTCCAAACTGGCCGCCGTGGACGGTACCGGCCGCTTCCTGGAGCATGTCACCATCTACCCACACACCGGCGAGGGGCGGATTCCCCAGGCGAGAAAGGAGCTCTTGCGCCTCATCGAGAGCCATGGCTGCGAGATGATCGCCATCGGCAACGGCACGGCCAGCAGGGAAATGGAGCTGTTCGTAAGAGAGACCCTGGCCGAGGCCGGCCGGCACCTCCCGGTGGTGGTAGTGAGCGAGGCCGGCGCCAGTGTCTATTCGGCGTCGGAGATCGCCCGGGAGGAATTCCCGGAGCTGGACCTGACCGTGCGGGGGGCCATCTCCATCGGCCGGAGGCTCCAGGACCCGCTGGCCGAACTGGTCAAGATCGATCCCAAGAGCATCGGTGTCGGCCAGTACCAGCACGACGTGAACCAGGCCATGCTGAAGAAGTCGCTGGACGATGTGGTGGAGTCGTGCGTCAACTACGTCGGGGTCGACCTGAACACCGCCTCCTGGGCGCTCCTCTCCTACGTTGCCGGCGTCGGGCCGGCCCTTGCCAAGGCGATCGTCAAGTACCGTGACGACAAGGGCGCCTTCCCCTCCCGCCAGGCGCTCCTTTCGGTCCCCCGCTTCGGGGCCAAGGCGTTCGAGCAGTCTGCCGGCTTCCTGCGGATCAGAGGGGGCGCGCATCCCTTGGACAACAGTGCCGTCCACCCGGAGCGCTACCCGGTGGTGGAGTCGATGGCCGCCGACCTCGGCGTCTCCCTGGCCCAACTGGTCACCGATCCGGTTCTGGCAGGGCGGGTCGACCTCAAGCGGTACGTCACGGAGCAGGTCGGTCTCCCCACCCTGCGGGACATCCTGGAGGAGCTGAAAAAACCGGGGCGCGACCCGCGCAGCCAGTTCCGGGCCGCCACGTTCCGGGACGACATCCGGGAGATCGCCGACCTGAAGGAGGGGATGGTGCTCCAGGGGGTGGTGACGAACGTCACCGCCTTCGGCGCCTTTGTGGACATCGGCGTCCACCAGGACGGCCTGGTGCATGTCAGCCACCTGGCAAACCGGTTCATCAAGGACCCGAACGATGCGGTCCGGGTGGGGGAACTGGTGCAAGTGAAGGTCTTGGCCGCCGACCCGCAGCGCAAGAGAATCTCCCTCTCCATAAAAGAGGCGCTGCCGGGTGGCGGGGAGCAGAGGCCGCGCCGGGATAAGCCGGCAGTTGTGGACAAGAAACCTGCGGAGCCGCAAAAGCAGGGAGGGTTTGACCTGAGCGCCTTCGAGCGGGCCGGGTTCCGGGTGAAGAAAACGTAGGGAGGCTTTCCATGCCCCACCGCCTGCATATCGAACATTTCGGTCCGGTCCATGCCCTGCCGGTGCTTCACTACCGGATGGAGTTCGCCCACCTGGTGCGGCAGGCGGTCGACCGTATCGAACCGGACTGCATCGCCATCGAACTGCCGGCCACCCTGGAGGAACGGTTCCGCAAGGGGGTGGCTCGCCTGCCGGAGATCTCGGTCCTTTGGTACGAGGTCCCGACTCAAAGCGGCGCCCACCAGACCGTCTACCTGCTGATCGAACCGGCCGACCCGCTGGTGGAAGCGGCCCGCCTGGCCCTGGGACAGGACATCCCACTGTCGCTGATCGACGTGGACGTGGACCACTATCCGGCCCACACCGACCCCCTCCCCGACTCCTACGCCGTCCACCGCATCGGCCTTGGCCAGTACTATCACGAATACGTCCGGGCGACCGGGTCTGCGGAACCGGAACTGGTGGACCAGCGGCGGGAGCAGGGGATGGCGTTCCGGCTGCAGGAGCTCAGCCGCCAGCATGAACGGATTCTCTTCGTCGGCGGCATGAGCCATGTGCGACGGATCGGGGAGCTGTACCAGCGGCCCCAGGCGGCCCCGCTGGAAAGAGTGCGGCGGGAGGGGATCTGGCTCGCCAACCTCCATCCCGATTCCTGCCGGGAGATCCTCGGCGAGTTCCCCTTTGTCTCGGCCATCTACGAGATGCAGCGGGGCGAGCTGCCACCCGAACCGGTCACGGCGGGGCTGTCGCTGCGCAAACGGTTCAATGCCTTGGAGCTTCTGAGCGGCGGCAAGCGTGAGATCCCGGAGGAGGAACTCCTCATGGCCGCCATTAATGCTGCGGCCCGCCATGTGGGGAGCGCAGGGGAGATGCCGGACCGGCAGCGGATCGTGTTCCGCCTCTTTCAGGAAGCGGCCCGCCACTACCGGCAGGAGACCGGCGAGCCGGTCCACCTCTGGCAGAAGCGGGCCTTTTTCCGTTTCGCCCGCAACTACGCCGCCATCAGCGACCGGCTCATCCCCGATCTGTTCCAGCTGCTGGCCACGGCCCGCGGCTGCGTGGACGACAACTTCGCCTATGCCTTCTGCCGGCTGGCCACCTGCTACCCCTGGCAGCGGGCTGACGCCGAGCTGCCGACCCT
The DNA here is from genome assembly GCA_021849045.1 of Deltaproteobacteria bacterium. Lineage (GTDB taxonomy): Bacteria > Desulfobacterota > Desulfuromonadia > Geobacterales > DSM-12255 > Geomobilibacter. Next base: position 27,955 of record JAJZTK010000027.1, read on the forward strand.
GCGCCTCACCCCGGAGGATATCAGCGGCGGCAGCCGTCAGATCCGCTTCCGCCCCCGCCAGCAGAAGCCGGGAAAAGGGCTGTCACCGCTGCAGTTCCTGAAACGGCGGCGGGAGAAGCGACCCGGCGAGTGGCTGGACGGGTTCGACAATCCTTCCATCTGCTCCTACCCGCCGGAGGACCTGCAGATCGAGGAGTACGGACGGTTCCTGAAGAAAAAGGGGGCCAAACAGCTCTCGGAGGAGCAGTTTCGCACCGAGCCGTTCAGTGCCTCGCTCCTGGACGGCATCGACCTGCGGGAGACCGTGCGCAACCTGCACGAAGGGCGGCTTTATGTACGGGAGCAGCAGCGGGTGACCGGCGGGGTGGGGAGCGTGGTGGTGATCTTCGACGAGGACCGGGGGAGCGACCGTTTTCCCTACTGCATGACCTGGCTCGGGGAGCACGATCAGGAATCGGACATGGCCTTCTACGCCACGCCGCCGGCCGACAACATCGTCGGTCCCGGCATCTGCCGCTGCGAGTACGGCGGGTTCGTCCTCTGTTTCCCGCCCCGGCGGATGCTGGATGTCTGGAGCGACCCGGACTACGCCTTTGCCCGGGGCAAGCACGAGCGGCTCCTCCTGGCGGCCTTGGACTATTCGCGGGAGAAGCATGTGGTCTACGCTGCACCGCGTCCGCCCAGGAGCATGTTCCGCCAGTTGGCGTCCCGCCTGGGGAAGAAGATCGTTTTTCTTCCGCTCGGCTCTTTGTCGCCGGTGAAGCTGAAGGCGCTGAGGGTGCTGCACATCCTGTACGGCCACGACAAGCGGGAGATCGCGAAGGATTACGTCTGGTAACACGGTAGTGGGGTCTGCAATGGCTTGAATATTCAGCTTAAAATCGTCACGTCCTGACCTTGAACCTTTCTGTCGCTTGCTTGACTTTACACAATGCAAGGTGTAAGCATTTGTGTAAAGGAGGTGTCCCATGGCAACAAACCTGGCTATTGATGACAAACTGCTGGAAGAAGCCCGTATTATCGGCAAGCATGCAACGAAAAAGGCCGTGGTTAACGAAGCGCTTGCAGAGTATATTCAACGACGGAAACAGGTCGAAATCATCAACCTGTTCCATTCGGTGGAGTATGATGCCGACTACGACTACAAGGCGCAGAGAACGAAACAGTGAAGGTCCTTGTCGACACGTCAGTCTGGTCCTTGGCCCTGCGACGAAACCAGCCGGCTGATGGCCCGGAAGTGTCTGAATTGATCGAGCTGATCAGGGAGGCGCGGGTTCTAATGATCGGACCCGTACGTCAGGAGCTCCTCTCCGGCATCAAGGACCACGCTCAATTCCGGAAACTGCGTAATCACCTTCGGTCATTCCCTGATTTCGAGCTTACAATCCGCGACTACGAGTATGCGGCTGAATTCTTCAACCTCTGTCGTGGTAAAGGAGTCCAGGGATCAAATACCGATTTTCTCATCTGCGCCGTAGCAGCAGACCACAAGCTTCCCATATTTACCACGGACGGGGACTTCACCCAGTTTCAGACCTACTTGCCAATTACGCTCCATCGCACCCGCTACTGAAAACAATCCCCCCGCGAAGTCAGAGAAAGCCAAGCAGTTTCACCCCTTCCCGCAGCAGCATGACCGCAAGCAGTGTCAGCAGGACGCCAAGGAAGCGCATGATGTACAGGTAGAGCCTGCTGCTCAGAAACAGCTTTGATCTACCGACCGCAATGGCCAGGACGATCTTGGCGCCGATCAGCGACAGGTAAAAACTGGCAATGAACGCAGCGAACGGGGCAAGACCGATGTCCAGCGACCGGGTCAGTATTGGCGCACCGACGCTGATCCAGAACAGGTACGGATGCGGACTGAGAAAGTTGGTCAGGACCCCTTTCAGCAGCGATCGCGGTTGTTCCTTGGGGAGGATGAGCTCGACTTCCTGCGTACGGATCGCCTCATAGCCCGTGAACAGCACGAACAGGCCGCCGGCCAGGGAAATCATGCCCAGAACGCCGTGATAACCGGAGAGTTTTACCAGGCAGGCAAGGGTGACGAGGATGATCGGCAGATCGGTGATGATCGGCGCCAGCGCGACCTTGACGCCCGACCGCGTACCGTGACGAAGGGTTTCGGAAATGACCAGCATCAGGAGCGGTCCGGGGGAAAAGCCGGCGGAGAGCCCAAGCACAATGCCGATACTCAGGAAATGGATCATGGTTATGGGCGGTAGTTAACGGTCTACGCCTTCGGCTCCTCGGTTTCTTCCGCCCTGGCGGCAGGCAATTCCTCTTTGGCGGGGACGGTTGCCGAATCTTTGTCTGCAACCGGTTGTTCCTTCATGCAGCCGTTACAATACATCTGCCCGCAGGCGCAGCTTTCCATGGTTCCTCCAAACGTCGCGAATTTTTCTCCACCATACAGCAGAACTGCGGGAAAATACAGACACTACGCCGGTGCGGGCATTTCCCCTGCTCGGGACAGTGCTCAATTACTAAGGAACATGCTGGCTACTCGATATCTTTTCTTCCCCCACCCATCCCTCCCCCGCTGGGGGAGGGCAATGAGTTCTCCCCCCGGAGGGGGGAGGCAGGAGGGGGGATGTCGAGTAGTCAGGTTACGCCTTAGTAATAGCTAATCTGCCCCCTTTTCCTCATGATTCCCGATTGCAGTCGCGCGGCCAAGGCCGACAGATGGCGGCCATCTGTGCCGCAGCACCCGCCGAGAATCTTCAGCCCGAGATCCGTACCAAGCTCGGCCACCGATGCTCCGAATGACTCCGGATCCTCTTCAACGAGTTGAGAGCTGTTGTCCAATTCTTCGGGGCTGAGCGCGGCGGTGTTAGCGAGAAGACCGATCATCCGTTGGCGAACATCGGTCGACGAATTGGCCTCATGTAGCAGCGCCGCCCTGGCAAAGGTGGCATGGGTGCAATTGATCATGAACGCGAGCGGTTTGGGATTGGCTACGGCGTCGATAGCCGCGACGGCATCCTTTAACGGCGTGCCATCCAAGAGCGTGCCGGTCGGTCGGACTACGAAGCTCACTATGTAAGGTTTGCCCGTCATCGCCAAGGCCAACGCAAGGCCGGTGGCTTCACTCAGAGCCGGTAGCGTGGCCGCCAGGAGCAAATCCACCCGCGTCGCCGCGAGCTTTTCCGCCTGCCAAGCATGATACTCTGCCGCCTCGTCCACCGAAAGTGCCTCGGTTGGATGGTACGCGTCCCCTTTGCAACTCATCAATCCGCAGATGAGAACCTTGTCGGCGTACCCTTGGTAGCTGTTCCTCAACTGTTCCAGAAAGGCTACGTTGTCACCGTTGAGATCGGCGCCTTCAAGCCCGGCCGCGGCAATCCGTTCTCTGCTTGCCCGCCAGGTCGGGGTGGACATGAGGAGAGGCAGTCCGAATTGGCAGCCAATGTCCAGGTACTCCCGGCAGATCCCCTCCAACGCCCTCCGTTTTTTATCCTCGTAGATAAAAGCCGAATTGACGACGAAAGGATCAAGCTCAATTCCCCTCACGCGGCGGAGGCGTTCGATCACGGCCCCCTCACCCAGAATGCAAGGGTATCGGTTCAAGAATTTGTTGATGGTGTTCATAGTTTCATGTCGTTTCTTGTAACGGGGTGAGGGTGTGTGGCCTAAACCGCACCACCCGATGGTTGGCAAGTGCGAAATCTGAGTTACTTAAAAATAGTTGAAATCCAGAGTAATTCATCTTTATCCGTATTATATTTGCCTTCACTATAGGATCTACTGGCACTATGAAATACCCACACTCCATCTTGGTATGCATATTTGGCTAATATATGCTGTTTGCCGACAGTTTCACCGTTAGCAATCCAGTATATGTAGTACTTTACTGTACCTATATATGGGCTGATGATAGAATCAGATTTATTAATATCATATTCTGTCCCTTCGGATAACTCGGCGGTGTAGGTGTACGTACCATCGTCATATTTTGTTTGTTTGGGTATTTTCTTTAGGTTTACCGACAATTTCAAGATTTCAGAATCTATTTTAACTTTAAATCTCTTTTTAACAATTGTTGGGTTGTTTTCATCTTCTTGGTTAATTACGCCAGTTGGTCGATTGCCTGCGGCAAAGACAGGCATAGCAATCGATGAAATACACAATAATATTGAAACCAATAATATCATCCTCAATTTCATAATCTATTGCCTCCTCTTGGACAATTCCGTTCACTTGGAGCAGTTCTTAATTTTTGTCTTTGTCTCCGGATAGATTCATAATCGTCAGGGCTCATTTTTGCCATTGACGGACGGCGGCATTATAAGGGTTGGGCATTTAGTCTTCGGACACGCTTCTGACGAGGGCGACTAGCCGACGGAACTCTTCATTGTCTGAATCATTTTTCCATCGGTTAACAAAGCGACACACCACCTGCAGATTGCCAGGCTCATAGTGCCCGTCACTGTCAATGCGATCCAAGGAACATAGAAGCTCTTGGTCAACGGCTTCGCCATCATATTGAAGTGTGAGGCCTGTTATCGCACAAAACCCATTTTGTGCATCTATTAGCTCAGTTATATAAGTTTCCAATTCATCTTTTGATTCAAATTTTAGCTGCTTGTTTTTCATGGTCCTAGAAACCTGCTGACCATTTGCACCACCAGTAGTGTTTTGAGCAGTAGCAGCCATACGCTTTATCGCATCGATTTTTGGATTCGAATTATCTACGATGCATTGCCGACCATTCGCCCTTGTCAGAAACTCTTTGGCAAAACCGTAGAGGTAAGATTCATTTTGTGTATCTTTCAATCCACATTCTTCAAGGATTGAATACACAGATTTTTCGATACGATCGGGATCGATTGTCTCGATATTATTGATGACAGCGGATATTCTATTAAAATAAAGCCTTGATGCCGTCTTCGCCTTAGTCGGCTGTATTCGAACTCTGTCGCTCAAAATCTCAGTCAAGCGAAAGAATGTTCTTCCTCCTCCAGATCTTACAACATCGCCGACGGCAAAAAGTCCTTCAACGTCCTCTCTCTGAATGTCCAGTTGGTCTGTGGTTGCAGGCATATTGTTCCTCTTTCAAGTTTTCTTTGTCTGCCAACGGCTCAAGGCACCAGCGGCGGAGCGTCAGCGGAGACCGCTGTTGCCGCTGGTTGACGCTGAAGTTTATCTTCACTTTCCCGCCAACTTCAGTTTAGCAATTTCTTTGATTTGTTCTGATACATAGTCAGGGTTTGATCGTCCTTCTAGCTTCTTCATGACTTCGTGTAGGAGATAGCCAATTACAAATCCTTCTCCAAGGATCAGGCTGGCATAATTCTCTGATGCTGGCCAAGAGTCATTAATTGCTGCACGGACTTCATCAGGCGTCGCGTCAATTTCATCTGGCAATGGCGCATATATGCCACCATCAATGATTTCATCAACTAATACCTTTTGCCACACAGTACCGATTTGTGCTTCGAAGTGAGAAACCTTCCCCATTCTACTCGCGTATACACCTTGAAAAATGGCTACTGGTCCGAGATCATGAAAGGTTGTAGACCAGACTTGTAGAGGCCCCCCCTTGTTATAGGAAATCACAGGGGCACCTGACATCCCCTCTCGTGATGCGCAGTCTACGAGAAATTGTTTCTGACGTTGCCACCCAAGATGGGGTGAAGTGGCAACTGTAGCTCTTTTCCAGATTGGTTGCCCGTACATATCAGTGATACCTTTTGGGTATCCTAATATAAAAACATCGTCACTAACGGCTAGATAGGACGACAAATCTACATTTATGTCATTTGCTGCACCCATAAAGTCTTGGATGCACTCAATGTCCATGCTAAGGGCAGGATTTGGGGCTTTTTGTCGCATTCGACGCTTATCTATAAGTTTCTCTCCTGTTGATAAATAACCCTCACTGTCATACGCATGCTCAGGGTCAATTGGAATTGCCACTACCCTGAATCCGTGACGAGTTTTAGCAGACAGCTTTGATTTGGGGCGATCGGGGATTTTTTGAGTTTATCACCCCCTGGATCTGGAAAAAGTGACGCCCTATTCTGCGCTACAA
>JAJZTK010000183.1 GCA_021849045.1 Deltaproteobacteria bacterium
CGGACCATCAGAAGAGATTAAAATGGTTGGAGCGTAGGAAGGGGCAACAAAAAGCTACCGGTGGCAATTCGGGAAGTTATGGGAAATCTCCGCTTCCCCCTTGACAAAACTTATCATGGATGTCCCCGGAATACCCCAGGAATACCCCATCCATCGCGGCGTATATCGCACAGAAAGACGCGGCGAGTTAGCGCTTAAGAAAGCCGCGTCTCACAGTCCATACGTCCGTGCAGGATACGAATAATTTCTATCGCATCACCGGACAACTGGCGATAGAAAATCACATGACTACCAGCGTTAAATTTTCGGTAGCTATTCCTAATATCACTGCAATCCTTACCTGTAAGCGGGTTGGCTGCCAGTTGCCGAAATGTTGCATCCAGCATCTTTAGATACAGGTTGCGCTGTTCGCGTCCCCATTGTTGCAAGGTATAGCGACCAATATCTTTCAAATCGGCAAAGGCCTTGTTGGTGAGGGTAAAGGTTGGCATCAGTTGATGCCTTAGCCATCAATCTCCTCGATCAAACCCTTGAGAGAATAATCGGCTGTACCGCTTTCTTCACCCTCGATGAGAGCGCGACGCAACAAGGAAAGTTTTGTTTCACGTTCTTCCAGAAGCCGTAACCCGGCCCGGATCGCCTCGCTTGCTGAACCATAATGACCATGGGCGACCTGCTGGGAAATGAATTTATCGTAATGTGGGCCTAGCGTGACACTGGTGTTTTTTTGCATGATATAACCTCCATAACGCCATGATGATATTAATTTATAATACTTATTGGTATAGGTCAAGCCGGTAGCCTTTAACAGGTACAAGCCGAGAATGCGATGCCAACCATCGGCACGACCGGCCCTCATACTTCAAAAAGACAATGAAGGAGACAAAGGTATCTGCCTCCATTGTCTTTTTGAAACTAAACTACCACGTCTGCGTTACTGAATCGGGAGTACGGTATGAACCACGTATCGTGCCACCCTACGATTTTGCCTGATACCCCCCTCGACAAATATCCCTTGACGACCCCTTTCTGGGTAATTACAATGTGACTACAAAGTCAGCTCCCCCGGAGGAACGCGTCGATGAGGACAAACATAATTCGCATAGGCAATTCGCAAGGGATACGCATTCCCAAAATCCTCCTTGAACAGAGCCATCTTGGAACGGAAGTGGAACTGGAGGTGGAGGACGAAAAGATTATAATTCGCTCGGCATCCCAACCACGCCGGGAGTGGGGAGAAAAATTCCGGCTCATGGCCGAGAGCGGAGACGATGGGGTGATCGATGAGGACCTCGGCGAACAAACGGAGTGGGACAGGGATGAGTGGCAATGGTAATCAAGCGATTCGATGTCTGTCTGGTCAATTTTGACCCGACGGTCGGCAGTGAAATCCGTAAAGCCAGGCCATGCCTCATCGTTTCCCCTGATGAGATGAACCGGTACATAGCAACGGTTATCGCCGCGCCGATGACGACGAAGGGCCGGAATTATCCTACACGGGTACCATGCACCTTTAAGGGCAAAGATGGTCAGGTGGTTCTCGACCAGATCAGAACTGTTGACAAGAAGTGCCTTATTCAAAAGCTTGGTAGAATCGACAAGCTGACGCAAGAAGAGGTGTTGTCGATTCTGGCAGAAATGTTCGCGCCGTGATAGTCTGGCGCCAAGTTCGCTCGCTGTCGTTTGGGAAGGACCCCATAAATGGGTAACATGCACAATCAGCTAACAGGTGATACATATGAAAGAGTACGGCGGATTTGAACAAGGGCCGATCAGGCCGCCCAGCGAGGCTTCCAGCCTGCTGATCCGCGTTAACCGGAATTGTCCGTGGAACCGGTGCACGTTCTGTTCGATCTACAAGAAAAAGAAGTTCTCGCTCCGGCCGGTGGACGATGTGCTGCAGGACATCGACACCATCCGCCGCTTCGTCGATGCCGTGCAGGAGGGAGGACAATCGCGCGGTTCGCTGCCGAAGGCGTCCTCCCCCGGCGAGGAGCAGGCGCTGTATGCGGCGCGGAACTGGGTTGCCGGCGGGATGGAGTCGATCTTCCTCCAGGATGCGGACGGTCTGGTGATCAGGCCGGAAAACCTCCTGAAGATCCTGCGGCACCTGAAAGCCTCCTTTCCCCGGGTCAAACGGATTACCTCCTATGCCCGCTCCGAAAGCGTCGCCCGGATCGACGACGGGATGCTCGCGGAATTTGCCGCTGCCGGCCTGAACCGGATCCACATCGGTATGGAAACCGCCTCCGACCGGATTCTGGAACTGGTCCGGAAGGGGGTCACCAAGGAGGTCCATATCACGGCCGGGCTCAAGGTGAAACGTGCCGGGATCGAGCTGTCGGAATACGTGCTGACCGGACTCGGCGGCCGGGAGTTCTCGCAGTTGCATGCCGTCGAGACCGCGGACGCCCTGAACCGGATCAACCCCGATTTCATCCGGTTCCGGAATCTGCATCTGCCGGATTGGGTGACGCTCTTTCCCGACAGCGCAGACCACAGTTATCAGTGGGCCCCCGATCTGGTCCAGGCCCAGGAGATCCATACCCTCATCGAGCGGTTGGACGGCATCACCAGTTGCATCACGAGCGATCACAGCTATAACCTGTTACAGGAGATCGACGGCGTCCTGCCCGGCGACAAGGAGCGGCTCTTGGAACTGCTGCGGACGTTCATCGATATGGCGCCTGAACAGCGGGTTCTTTTTCAGGTCGGCAAGCGATCGGGGCATTTCGTCCGCCTGGGTGACATGGGGATACCCGGTCGCTTGAAGCAGGTAGGAGATATCTGCCAGGAGTACGGGATAACCCCGGATAACGTCGACGAACGGCTTTACGAGATCGTGCAGGATCGGATGAAAAAGGGGATGCCGTATTAGTCGGCGGCCTGCCAATGCGAGGTTATTACCATGCCCCGTTCGTTTCGTTCCACCCCCCGGCCGGTACAGGCCAAGAGCCAGGAAGAGCTGGACGACCTGGTCCGCCGTCTGAAAGGAGAGCAGACCCGGCCCGAGAACTACCGGGAGCGCTCCCTCAAGATTCACGGCTGGATCTGCGCCAAGTGCGGCCGGGAGTTCGAGCTGGCCAACCTGCAGCTTCTGACCGTCCACCATAAGGACGGCAACCACAACAACAATCCGCCGGACGGGAGCAACTGGGAAAACCTCTGCGTCTATTGCCACGACGACGAGCACAGCCGGTCGATCCTTGCCGGCTACCTGCAGGGGACCGATGGGAAGAAATGATGCCGCCGCTGCCGGTCTGAAGCGCCCATGAACGAACTCCACCGCTATTACGATGTCCTGGGACTCAGCCCTGGCGCCTCCTTTCGGGATATCCGTCGCTCCTACCTTCGCTTGGTACGGGAGTGGCATCCGGACCGGTTTGCCGGCGATCCGCCACGCCAGCGGCTGGCCCAGGAGAGGTTGAAGACCATCAACGAGGCCTACCGGGTGCTGGAAGAGGCGCTGTCCGGCGGGCATGGGCAGCCGTCGGCCGTGGCACCATCGCCACCGCCCCGGACCAAGGCAGAAACTGCTGCCGAACCGGTAAGCGGCCGGGAGAAGAGGGGACGAGAGCCCGGTGGGCTGGTCCGGTTCCTCTCCTTCTGGCCCAATGTCCTCTTTCTCGCCTATCTGCTCTTTGCGGCCCGCATGGCGGCTGCCAGGGGCGATCTGTTCTACTTCCTGCAGATGGCGGCCATCCCCGCGATTTTTGCCCTGCTCTGCAGCACACGGCTCGGGATGCGTCAGAGCATCTGGAAGGCCTATGTGGCGGCCATCTGCATCTTCGCGGTTCTGCTGGCGGTCGATGCCTCGATGATGAGAACAGGGGGGCGGGAGGCCTGGGGACCCCGCTATCCTGACCGCGGCGAACCTGTGGCGCCGACCGTCACCGGCCCGTCGGGCGTGCCGGCACTCCCCGAGCTGCTGCCGGGAGATGCCGGCAGGGGGGCGCCGAACGGCATGCGGCAGGTGACGCCGCCGACACCGCCAACGGCACCCGAGGCGCCGGATCGGCCCGCCGCGCCTTCAGCACCGGTGGTGCCCAGGGGACGGTAGCAGATATGAAGGAGGCTCGCTGAAGATGGCCAAGGATAAGACGCCGGTAACCCCCGCGATCAGGGTGCTCAAGGCTGCGGGGGTGACCTATACGGACCACCTCTACACCTATGAGGAAAAGGGGGGGACGGCGGTGTCGGCCCGTGAACTGGGCCTGGACGAACATTGTGTGGTAAAAACCCTGATCATGGAGGACGATCGGAAAAACCCGCTGATCGTCCTGATGCATGGCGATCGGCAGGTCTCCACCAAGGAGTTGGCCAGAATCATCGGGGTGAAAACGGTGGCCCCCTGCTCCCCGGACACGGCGAACCGGCATTCCGGCTACCAGGTGGGGGGGACCTCTCCCTTCGGCACCCGCAAGGCGATTCCGGTCTATCTGGAAGAGTCGATCCTGGCGCTCTCCAAGGTCTATCTGAATGGCGGCAAGCGCGGCTATCTGGTGGGGCTCGATCCGCAGGACGTGGTGCGGTTGCTCCGGCCGACGCTGGTGACGGTAGGGATTTGAGAACTGCTTTCGGTGCTTAGGGCGAAAGGTTTTTCCCAACCCAGTCCCGGGCAGGTCTTCCAGGAGGTATGCCATGGAACTTAAGGACAAGTTCAATGCCGCAGCGGAGGCCATCCGTGGTGCCAAGGCCTTGGTCATCACCGCCGGTGCCGGGATGGGAGTAGATTCGGGGTTGCCGGATTTCAGGGGCGATAAGGGGTTCTGGAACGCCTACCCGATGTACGAGCGGCTCGGCATCACCTTTATCGGCGCCGCCAACCCGGACCACTTCGAGCGGGATCCGGCCTTTGGCTGGGGATTCTATGGCCACCGGACCAATCTCTACCGGGCAACGGTGCCCCACGATGGTTTTCACCTGCTGCGGGAATGGGTTGATCGTTACGGCCTGGCGACCTTTGTGGTGACCTCCAACGTAGACGGCCAGTTTCAGAAGGCAGGCTTTCCGGATGAGTTCGTCCTGGAAGTGCACGGCTCCATTCACCACCTTCAGTGCCTCTCGCCCTGCTCGTCGTCCATTTGGGACAACCGGGAGGAGATCCCGGTGGACCACGCCACCATGCGGGCTGGCCACGTGCCGCGCTGTCCCCGTTGCGGCGGGGTCGCGCGGCCCAACATTCTGATGTTCGGCGACTTCTCCTGGCTCAGCGACAGGACCCGCCGTCAGCAGCACGCCTTTGACCATTTCGTGGCCGAGCATCGGGAGGAACCGCTGGTGGTGGTGGAAATGGGGGCGGGCACGACGATTCCGACCATCCGCCATACGAGCGAACACCTCGGCAGACAGTACGGCGCGCGGGTGATCAGGATCAATCCACGGGAGGCACAGATCGGGGCGCCCCATCTCTCGATTTCCCGGGGGGCGCTTGCCGGGCTGCAAGGGATCGAGGCGGTACTGGCCGGGTGGTAGCGGTATAGAAGAGAGGGGATGAGATGGGAGAACATGTGTATTTTGCCACGGTTGCCAAGGGTTTGGAGGAGGTGCTGGCAGCCGAGCTGCGCGGGCTCGGGATCGAGCCGGAGCGGGTCGATTCGGGCGGGGTCCTTTTTCGGGGCGACCTGGCGACATGCTATCGGGCCAACCTCTGGCTCAGGACCGCCAACCGGGTGCTGGTGCGGCTGACCGAATTTCCCTGTACGAGTCCGGAGGAGCTGTACGCCGGGGTCCGTCAGGCAGGGTGGTCGCAGTTGCTGACGCCGGAGATGACCATTGCGGTGGATGCGACGGTGCGGGATTCGGCCCTTACCCATTCCCACTTTGTGGCCCTGAAGACCAAGGACGCCATTGTCGATACCATCCGGGACCAGACCGGCCGGCGCCCCAGCGTGGATGCCAGGGCACCCTCGGTACGGGTCAACGTCCACCTGGCCAGGAATATCTGCACCCTCAGTCTGGACAGTTCCGGAGATCCCCTGGATCGGCGCGGCTACCGGCTCGACCGGACCTCAGCCCCGCTCAGGGAGACACTGGCAGCCGGACTGGTGCTGCTGACCGGCTGGGACGGGAGTACCCCTTTGGTGGACCCCATGTGCGGCTCCGGGACTATCCTGGTGGAAGGGGCCATGGTGGCGGCCCGGATGGCGCCGGGCCTGCTGCGTGAACGGTTCGGCTTCATGGGGTGGCGCGAGTTCGACCAGCCGCTCTGGAATCGGCTGAAAGACGAGGCGCGCCAGTCGGTGCGCAGTCTGGAAGCGCCGCTGGTCTTCGGTTCCGATCTCTCCTGGGATGCGCTCAGGACCTCGGAAAAGAACCTCGCCCGGTCCGGGGTGGCAGCGCTGGTACAGGTCAGGCGGGCCGAGATCGGTGAGGTGGAGCCGCCTGCCGGGAGCGGCACGATTCTGGTCAACCCCCCTTACGGCGAACGGCTCGGCCAGCGAGAGGATCTGGGGGCGCTCTACAAAAGGCTGGGCGACATCTTCAAGCAGCGCTGGAAGGGGTACACGGCCTTTCTCTTCACCGCCGACCGGGAACTGGCCAAGCGGGTGGGGCTGAAGGCCTCCAAGAGGATCGTGCTCTGGAACGGTCCGCTGGAGTGCCGACTGTACCGGTACGATCTGTATTGAAAATGTGAATCCGTGAGAACGGGGCACCACGTTGCGCTCGGAGTGCCGCTCGCGCCGCCGCTGAACGGCTCATTTCGCGCCAGCCCATCAACTCACCCTGGCGGGTTCAGACACGATGGGCCGGCTGTGCTCCATTTCGCCTACAGCGGCTGGCACTCGGACACACTCGCTCCACGAGGCGCCCCGTTCTCCCGGATTTGGTTGAAAAGATAAGTCCCGGTAATGGCGGCAAAATGGCAGATAAATTCTTGACAGTGTAACGCGCTTGCAATACTATCAATTCTTCCTGCGGCGGGCCTATAGCTCAGTTGGCTAGAGCTACCGGCTCATAACCGGTCGGTCCCAGGTTCGAGTCCTGGTGGGCCCACCATTTTTTTCACTACGGATATGCACGCGTCTGCAACTCCGTAGCAAAGGTCTTAGTGGGGATGCGGATAACGCACGGCAACTGCAGAGGTCGG
>JAJZTK010000028.1 GCA_021849045.1 Deltaproteobacteria bacterium
ACGCGGCGTTGCTGCGTCAGGGTTTCCCCCATTGCGCAAAATTCCCCACTGCTGCCTCCCGTAGGAGTCTGGACCGTGTCTCAGTTCCAGTGTGGCTGATCATCCTCTCAGACCAGCTAACCATCGTAGCCTTGGTGGGCTCTTACCCCACCAACTAGCTAATGGTACGTAGACTCATCTGGTGACAGAAGGCCCAAAGGTCCCCCCCTTTTCCCGCATTCTCCGAAGAGATCGTGGGCTTATCCGGTATTAGCACCCCTTTCGAGATGTTATCCCAGATCACCAGGCAGATTATCTACGCATTACTCACCCGTGCGCCACTTTACTCATCCCGAAGGACTTTCACGTTCGACTTGCATGTGTTAGGCACGCCGCCAGCGTTCGTTCTGAGCCAGGATCAAACTCTCCAGTTTGTACTGAATAAGTCTGAACTGCTCTTTGCAGTTCTCATCTTGTTTTACGAGAACCCACTCGCTTAGCTATCTGCTATTTAGTTTTCAAAGACCAACCTGCCGTCAGCAGACTTCGCAATATACTCAGATCAGCTTTCCCTGTCAACTTCTTTTTTTCAGCGCCAATCTTTTTTCTGCCCGGCCCTATCCCCTTGCGGACCGTCGTTAACAAGGAATCGCGTTTATACTGCAGAACCGATTCCCTTGTCAAACTCTTTTTTCTGCGCCGTCTCTTTTTTCTGCCCGGCCCCATCCTCGTGCGGGCCGCGTTAACAAGGAATCGCGTTTTTACTCCTGATCGTCTCCGCCGTCAACCAAAAAAAGCGGCATAGGCTATTTTTAAAATGCAATCTTGGCAAAGCGGCGCTTACCGACCTGGATTATATAGGTTCCTTCGCAGGGCAGCTCAGCCTGCTCGTCGTTTATCTTCTCACCATTCACCTTGACCCCACCCTGCTTGATGGCTCGGCGCCCTTCGCTGTTGGAGTCAACGAGCCCGGCAGTGGCAAGTATTTTGGCAAGGAGCATAGCGGCACCCTCGCGCCCAAGGGTGATTTCCGACATCTCTTCCGGCACCTGATTATCCCGGAACCGTTTGACGAAATTCTCCTCAGCCGCCTGGGCCGCTGCCGCTCCGTGATACCTGGCGACAATCTCGCGACCCAGCTGCTTCTTGACCTCCATGGGATGGAGCGAGTGTTCCTTGATCCGCTTCTTCAGATCTTCGATCTCAACCAGGGTAAGATCGCTCAGCAACTCATAGTAACGGAGCATCAGTTCGTCCGAAATGGACATGACCTTGCCGAAGATCTCATCGGCCGGATCATTGATGCCAATGTAATTACCCAGGGATTTGGACATCTTGTTGACCCCGTCCAGACCTTCCAGGAGGGGCATGGTAATGACGGTCTGGGGAGGCTGCCCCCATTCCCGCTGCAATTCACGGCCCACCAGGAGGTTGAACTTCTGGTCAGTGCCCCCCAGCTCCACATCGGCCTTCATGGCCACCGAATCATATCCCTGCATAAGGGGATAGAGGAATTCGTGGATGCTGATCGGCATCTGGGTGGCGAACCGCTTGCCGAAGTCGTCCCGCTCCAGCATCCTGGCCACGGTATACTTGGCGGCCAGTCCGATCATGTCGGTTGCGGTCAGTTTGCCGAGCCACTCCGAGTTGAAGACAACCTTCGTCTTCTGCGGATCAAGGATCTTGAAGACCTGTTCCTTGTACGTCTCGGCATTCACGAGCACGTCTTCGCGGGTCAGCGCCCTGCGGGTCTCGGATTTGCCGGTGGGGTCGCCGATCATGCCGGTAAAATCGCCGATGAGGAAATAGACCTCATGCCCCAACTGCTGGAACTGACGCATCTTGTGCAAAAGGACGGTATGCCCGAGATGAAGATCCGGAGCGGTAGGGTCGAAGCCGGCCTTTATCTTCAACGGCACGCCGGTATCGATGGATTTCCGGAGTTTCTCTTCGAGATCCTTCTCCAGAAGAATTTCTACGGCACCCCGCCTTATCTGTTCCATCTGTGCAGCTACGGACATATCCATTTCCTTTCTCAATGGCAGGCGATATTGACCCGTTCAATCGCCAACGACTTGCCGGTAATTTCATCAACGGATATCACCACCCCGTTCAGGCGGACATCCTTTTTGGCAACCTCGAACTTCGCCGGGAGTTGCGTCAGAAACTTCTGGATCGGTTCGTCCTTGCGTACGCCGATGACCGAATCGAACGCCCCGGTCATGCCGGCATCGGTGATAAACGCCGTGCCGCCGGGAAGCAGACGCTCGTCAGCGGTCTGTACATGGGTATGGGTACCGACCACGGCGCTCACCCTTCCATCCAGATACCACCCCAGCGCGGACTTTTCGGAGGTCGCCTCGGCATGGAAGTCGACAAAAATGACCGGGGTCTCCTGCTTCAGCTTCTCAACTTCACAGTCCGCGGTACGGAACGGGCATTCCAGGCTGTTCATGAATACACGCCCCTCAAGGTTTATTACTCCGACCTTGACCCCGCCCGCTGTCCTGACTATGGCGCTCCCCTGCCCCGGCGTTCCGGGAGGATAGTTCGCAGGGCGGATGAGCCGCGATTCCCTGCCGATATACTCCAGGGCATCCTTTTTGTCCCAGATATGATTGCCGCTGGTAAAAAACTGTACTCCCTGCTCGAAAAGCTCTTTTGCCGTCTCAACAGTCAGGCCGAACCCGCCGGCGGCATTCTCGCCATTGGCAATTACCAGGTCAACACGGTACCGATCGACCAGTTTATGCAGCTCGCGCTCAACCGCCTGACGGCCAGGCTTGCCAACGATATCGCCGATGAACAGGATATTAACGGGCATACTCGACAGCCCGGGTTTCCCGGATCACATGCACCTTGATCTGGCCGGGATAGGTCATCTCCGTCTCGATCTTCTTGGCAATGTCCTTGGCCAGCACCACGGCACGCTCGTCGCTCACTTCCTCGCTGGAGACCATGATCCGGATCTCGCGACCGGCCTGAATGGCAAAGGCATTGGTGACCCCGCCGAACGAGGTGGAGATCCGCTCAAGGTCATCGAGCCTTTTCACGTAGGTTTCCAGCATCTCGCGGCGGGCACCGGGACGGGCGCCGGACAGGGCATCAGCCGCCTGGACCAGGACAGCCAGCACGGAGTTGGGTTTTTCGTCTTCGTGGTGCGCCATGATGGCATGGACGATCTTCGGCGACTCACCGTACTTCCTGGCAATCTCGGCGCCGATGACGGCATGGGAGCCCTCAACCTCGTGGTCTACCGCTTTCCCCAGATCGTGCAGCAGGCCGGCCCGTTTGGCCTGTTTGACATTGATTCCCAGCTCGGCAGCCATGACGCCGCAGAGGAAGGCGACTTCCAGCGAGTGCTGGTACACGTTCTGGCTGTACGATGTCCGGTACTTGAGACGGCCGATCAGCTTGAGGATCTCGGGGTGGATGCCGTGTACGCCAAGGTCGAAGGCCGCCTGCTCTCCCGCCTCCTTGATGGTCAGCTCCACTTCTTCCTCGGCCTTGTGCACCACATCCTCGATCCGGCCGGGATGGATGCGCCCGTCGGCAATCAGTTTCTCCAGGGCAATCCGCGCCACCTCGCGACGCACCGGATTGAAACCGGAAAGAATGACCGCCTCGGGGGTATCGTCGATAATCAGATCGATGCCGGTTGCAGCCTCCAGGGCACGAATGTTCCGCCCTTCACGACCGATGATCCGCCCCTTCATCTCGTCGGAAGGAAGGGGGACCACTGAGACCGTGCGTTCAGCAACATAATCGCCGGCATAGCGCTGAATTGCCAGGGAAAGGATCTCCTTGGATTTTTTGTCGGCCGTTTCCCGTGTCTCTTCCTCAATGGCCTTGATCCGCTTGGCCGCATCGAGTTTGGCCTCGTTCTCCATCGCCTCCATCAAAACGGCCTTGGCTTCCGCCGCCGTCATACCCGATATCTTCTCCAACTGCTGCCGCTGCTCCTCGATGAGCTGGGAGATTTTCTCCTCCCGCTGACCCAAGGCCTGCTCTTTTTGGGCAAACGCCTGCTCGCGCTTGCCGAAGTCCAGGTCGCGCTGGTCATAGAGGTTTATCTTTTTGTCGAGGTTCTCTTCCTTTTGCTGAAGACGCTTCTCCAGGGCCTGCAAATCCTTTTTCTTTTCCTTGGTCTCACGCTCGATCTCTGCCTTGGCCTGGTACACCTCATCTTTGGCCTTCAGGCTCGCTTCACGCAGGGTGGTCTCAGCCTCACGCCTGGCATCTTCAAGGATCTTGGCAGCCTGCTCATCAACATTCACAGCGGCCGGTCCCGCCGATCGCTTCTTCATCAAAAAACCGACCAGAACCCCCGCACCAATCGCAACAGCCATCAACAACAAGGCAACTTCAATCTTCATGGCACTCTCCCTTCTATATTGATAAAGAGCCCCGCCCGACCTGGCGGCTTTCGGTGATGATCAGATCCATCAGGACATCGTGGGGCTCACCCGCAACTGCATCAACCAGCTGAAAATCATAACAAAGACCAACCAGCCTCCCCGATCCTTCAAGAGAATGGACGGTTCGATCGTAAAAACCTTTGCCATAGCCGATGCGGTGTCCTCTCAGGTCAAAGGCCACACCGGGGATCACAATAAGATCAAGTTCTCCGGGATCGCGCGGAGGGAAACCTTCCTGCGGCTCGGGGATACCGAACGAGCCACAGACGAGTTCGCACTCGCCGGAAACCTGGCGAAACACGAGAGAACCTGCCTCGACCCGCGGATAGCACAGCAGCTTTCCCGCCGCCAGGGCGGCCCGGCAAATCTCAGAGGTGGCCACTTCATTATCGCGGGCCGCATACAGGGCAAGCGAACGGGCAGCGACAAACTGCGCCGAGCCGATGACCGCCTTCTGGATCAGGTCGTTCAGGCGACTGCATTCGGCGACACTCATCCCGCGCCGGCGGGCAAGCATCTGGCTACGTAGCGAACGTTTAGGCATACCGGACCATTTCGACAGTTGTACAGAGGCCCACAGCGGGCCGATCCTTGAGTGGAGGGCAATCAGGAGGGTGGAGGGAGGTGGTGACAAGGGGATAGAAATAGTGCGTTTTCAGGAAACCGGCAGTATGTTCAGTCGATCCTTATATCGCATCTTTGGCCGTGTAACATGCTCTTTCCTATCAGAAGCAGGGAACTGCAACATTCACCTGCTGAAGCCACTGAAACTTCCCAACCACGTCTCTTCTATATCGTCACGCCCCCCGGAGGAGACCGTCCTAAGCTGCGCCGGGCAGAACCTCATCGATCGTCCTGATGAGCTCCACCACCTGTTCAGCGTCGATCTTGTTGCCGTCCTGCTTTTTTATAACCGAAAGATACTCTTCAGCCAAGGTCATCAAGGTCAGGATTGCCACCCCGAGTCTATCGCCCCCCCGAACCCTGGACTCGACCCGTGCGACCGTATCATTGACAAAAGCCTCGATCTCCTGCACCGTTTCGGGTGTGGCGCTGCTTCTCACCTGAAGCTCCCGCCCGAGAATCCTGATGCAGTGGGAACCGCTCACGTCCCTTGAATCTCCTCGATAGAAGCAATGATTCGGCTGACCTGCTCCTTGATCCCGCCCCGCTCAGCCAGGAGTCGGTCCAACTCCTGTCGGAGCTGGCCGTTTTCCCGCCGGAGCAACTGATAGGCCGCCACCAGCGCATCCACCTTTTCCTGCAGGGTATGTAGCAACTCAGCTTCCATAAATAAACCGGAACGATATTAGGAGAATCGCTGGCAAAAAGTCAAGTAATTATTGGAAATGGCTACTGAAAAAGGGCTTCGACAAACTGACGTGGATCGAAATGACGCAGATCCTCCACCGCCTCGCCTACCCCGATGTAGCGGACCGGAATCTGGAACTCGTTGCTCACTGCCAGGACAATCCCCCCCTTGGCGGTTCCATCCAGTTTGGTCAGGGCTATGCCGCTCACCTCGGCTGCCTCCTTGAACAGGCGGGTCTGGGAAAGGGCATTCTGGCCGGTTGCCGCATCCAGGACCAGCAGCGTTTCGTGGGGGCCACCGGGAATTTCCCGCCCAACGATGCGGCGCATCTTTTTCATCTCCTCCATCAGGTTTACCTTGGTATGGAGGCGACCAGCCGTGTCAACGATCAGCACGTCCACTTGCCTAGCCACGGCGGCCTTGCAGGCGTCGAAAACCACGGCTGCCGGATCGGCCCCTTCCTGATGCCGAATGACATCAACTCCGGCACGCTCGCCCCAGACCAGCAACTGTTCGGCAGCCGCAGCCCGGAAGGTGTCACCGGCCGCAAGCAGCACCTTTTTCCCGTCACCGGCAAACCTGCTGGCAAGTTTGCCTATCGTGGTGGTCTTCCCCACCCCGTTCACCCCGATCACCATGATCACGAACGGCGATGCATTCTCCACCTGTAGAGGCTGGGCAAAGCGCTCCAGTCTTGCCAGAATTTCCTCCTTCAGGGCTGAGCGAAGGGCCGCGCCATCCTGCAGTTCATTTCGCTTCAACCGCTGCTCCAGGGTGCGGATCAGTTCCACCGACGTTTTCACGCCAATGTCAGCTGTGATGAGAATCTCTTCAAGCTCTTCGAGAGTATCGGCGTCGATCTGCTTCCGTCCCAGAACCAGCCGGTCTATCCGTCCCACAAGGCTCTCTGAGGTCTTGCTGAGCCCCTGCTTCAGCCGCTCGAAAAAACCGAGACGAGGTTTTTCCTGAACAGCAGGCGGCTCTGTCGGCTGTGAACTCTCCGGCACCGGTTCGGCAACCAGAGGGACGTCGCTCTCACCGGACTGCGTTTCGGACGGGTGAACAGTCTCTACCGGTTGCTCCGACCCGGCCAGCTTATCCATCAGACCGCGAAAGAACCCCTTTTTCTCTGTCATCAATAAATCTCCTTTTCCAGCGGCTTGATACAGGAACGGAAATGGAAGAGAGCCAGCCCGACCAGGGCTGCCCGCTCCACAGTCATGACCAGTACATAGTCCGGTCCCACCGCACCGACCAGGATATGCTGGTCGGCCGCGGTAACCACGGTCTCCAGCAGCTCTCCCGCGCCAAGTGCCCCGTGGAGTTCACGCATCCGGTTCAGAATGATTCCCTTGTGCGCACCGATCACCTTCAGTTCATACTCGTCCCCTGCAGGGCAGTACTGGCTGACCGCTTCGCCTTCCCAATCGGCAAGTATGGCGCCAGTGGCACCGGGGACTCTCTCCACCAGCTCTGTCAGTATCGTCTGAAACGGCACGTTCCCCCCTTTCTCAACCGGATCACTGCAGCCTCACCGACACCACCTTCGACACTCCGGGCTCTTCCATGGTGACGCCGTACAGGGTGTCGGCAACCGCCATGGTGGTCTTGCTGTGGGTAATCAGGATGAACTGGGAAACCGCGCACATCTCCCTGATCATATCGTTGAACCGGCCGATATTGGCATCGTCCAGCGGCGCGTCCACTTCGTCAAGGAGACAAAATGGCGAGGGTTTGATGAGGAAGATGGCAAAAATAAGGGCGACCGCGGTCAACGCCTTCTCCCCTCCGGAAAGAAGGGTGACGTTCTGCAACTTCTTTCCCGGCGGTTGGACAATAATGTCGATACCGGTCTCCAGCAGATCCTCCTCGTCGGTCAGGCGGAGTTCGGCCTGGCCGCCACAGAAGAGTCGGGGAAAGATCTCCCGGAACTTGGCGTTCACCAGATGGAACGTCTCCTGGAAACGTTTCCGGGTCGTCCGGTTGATCCGCTGGATAGCCTGCTGCAGGGCATGGAGCGATTCTTCCAAGTCGGCCATCTGGGCGGTCACGAAGGCGTGGCGTTCCTCCAGTTCCCGATACTCTTCGATGGCCGTCAGGTTCACTTCACCCAGTTCGTCCAGGAGCCGTTGCAGTTCAACCTGGCGTGCCTGGCGCTCCTCTTCGTCCAGTTGCATGTCGCTGGAGCGGGGAAGGACGTCTTCCATGGAGAGGCGGTATTTGTCCCGGACCACGGTTTCCAGGTGCTCCAACTGCAGGTTCAACTCCGACTGCTGCAGGGTCAGAATGCCAACCTGGCGCCGGAGTTCGTCCACCGAGGACTTGATCCCCTTCAGTGCCGCCTCATCGGTCTGACTCCCCTGTGACAGGACATTGAACCGCTCCCGCAGGGCACTGACCGCCTCCTCGGCTTCGGCCTGCCGGATGACCAGACCTTTTACCGCCGCCTCCTGCTCCGACAGCAGACCGGTCAGGCGCAAGGACTCCGCTTCGCTCCGGGTAAGCTCCTCACGCCGGCGGGCGAGACGCTGAGCAAGGTCGCCACGGAGCTCCTCGACCCGCTTCAGCGCCCGCAGGGTCGACTCCCGCTTTTCGTTCAGGGCTGCAGTCCGCACCTTCAGGGCGGTCACCGCTTCCCTCGCCTGCTCGATGCGACGCCGCTGCACGGCGAGGGATTCCTGCAGGACTGCCACTGCCGCTTCACGCTCACCTTTGCACGCCGCGGCCTCTTCCCGCCGCCGGCCCGCGTTTGCCGCTTCCGCTTCGAGCAGTTCCCGTTCCTCGTTGAGCTGATCGTCTTCCAACGCCTTGACCGCCAACCGCTCTTCCAGACGCTGGCATTCCTCGCCGGCCCGTTGCAGGTCCTTTTCGGCGTTAAGCAGCGTCATATCCGCCTGATGAAGCTCCTGGCGCACCTGCCGCAACTCCTCTTCGACGGTTGCCAGGTCAGTGCCGGTCGTCTGCCGGTCAGCTCCCAGCGTGGCGACATTCGTCTCCAGTCGTGCCACGTCTCCGGTCAGCGCCCTGATCTCCCGTTTCTTGGTCACCAGCCCCTGCTGGGCCGCCTCACGGGAACCGCCGGCCACCAGGCCGCCGGCGCAGGCCAGGTCGCCCTGGGGTGTGACGAATGTCAGCTGCGGATGACGTCGGGTCAGTTCCAGACCAGCGGTCAGGTCTTCGGCAAGGTACACGTCCCGGAGAAAGGGGGCTATCCGCTCCTGGTACTCGGGCAGTATCCGCACCAGGTCGAGGAGCCGGTCGGCGCCGGACAGCCCGTCACCGGCCGGCGGAACCGACACCGAAGGGAGCAGGAACGAGCAGCGCCCGCCGGCGGTCTCTTTCAGGTGGCTTACGGCAGCCAGGACATCGACCGTCTCAGCGGCAAGCACCGCCTGGAGTCGCTCGCCAAGCACCGCTTCCAGGGCGGTTTCATACTTCTCGGCCGTCTCAACCAGGTCGGCCACAACCCCCCGGAAACGCTCCCGAAAACCACTGGCCTGAAAAACGTTCCTGACCCCCTGACCGTAGCCGGCGAACTGGGCCTCCAGCTCCTCCAGGGAGTGGAGGCGGGAGGCGGTGCGGCTCAGTTCGTCGCGGTGCTGCTGCAGCTCCCGGTCGAGCAGGGTCAGCTTCGCCCTCAGCTCCTCTTCCCGGCCACGGAGTCGGGAAAGCGTCCCCTGCAGCTCCTCGCGGGCACCCTTGCCGGCAGCCACCGCCATTGCCAGTTCACCGGACCGGCCGGTCGCCTCGACAAGGCGCTCGGCAAGGGTCACTCCTTCACGCCTGCTGCGCTCCACCCGTTCCGCCAGTCCTTCCAGACGCCGGAGCGCGCTGCTCTCCTGGTTGCCGTACTGGGAGATCTCGGCCAAAAGGGTGAACAGGATACGCCGCTCGTCCTCCAGTTGGGCCGAGGTCTGCTTCTCCTCCTCGGTCAACTCCCTGAGATCAGCCTCCTGTTCGGCAAGGGCATCGACCTCGCCTGCCGCTTCCAGGCCAAACGATTCACGCCGCTCGTTCAGCAGGCGCTGCTCTGCCTCGGCCTCCACCAGTTGCCGCTCCAGGCTTGCCAGATCCTCGTTAAGGCGCACCGTCTGCTCACGACAGGCCGTCAGCTCCCGGCCGAGCAGCTCACGACGGTTATCGGCCGTCTGGAACTCGCTCCGCACCTGATAGAGCTGTTCCTGCCCCCGTGCCAGAAGCTGCTCCCCGTCGCACAGCGACATCCGCAACTGCTCCAGGGACAGTTCCCGGCCGGCCAGCTCGGCGGCAGCGGTTGTTTCCCGTTCGGCAAGGGCTGCCAGGTCAGAGGTCAGCCGCTGCCGGTCTGCAGAAAGCGCGGCAAATCGTCGTGCAACCATGAGGAGTTCGATCTCCTTCAACTCCTCCCGAAACGCCCGGAAACGTTCCGCCTTCCTGGCCTGGCGCTGAAGTGAGCCGAGCTGCCGCTTCAGCTCCCCCACCAGGTCGCCGATCCGGAGCAGATTCTGGCGGGTAGTCTCGATCTTCTTCAGGGCCATCAGCTTTCGGGACTTGAACTTGGTGACGCCGGCCGCCTCCTCGATCAGGAAGCGGCGTTCCTCGGGCTTGGCCAGGAGGATCATGCCGATCCGCCCCTGCTCGATGATGGAGTAGGCCCTGGCGCCGACGCCGGTATCCATGAACAGCTCGGCGATATCCATGAGCCGGCACGGGGTCTTGTTCAGCAGGTATTCGCTCTCCCCGTCCCGATAGAGCCGGCGGGTTACCTGGATCTCGCTGAAGTTCAGATACCTTGCCGGCACCCGGCCGTCCTCGGCGGAAAAGACCAGGGAGACTTCGGCCATCCCCAAAGGCTTCCGCCCCTCGCTCCCCCCGAAGATGACGTCCTCCATCTGCCGGCCCCGCAGGTTCTTGACCGACTGCTCCCCCATGACCCAGCGGATTGCATCGACAACATTGGACTTGCCACAGCCGTTGGGACCAACCACCGCCGTCACTCCCTGGGGAAAGTCGAGTACGGTTCGGTCGACGAACGACTTGAAGCCAATTATTTCCAGGCGTTTGATCTTCATAAACCGGCGAATGATAGCAGAGCCCTGCGGTCAATGCAAAGGCAAAGAACGGGACGGTATTCCTTGCGGCCCGGCAGACTCAGGAGTATACTTCCCCTGTCCGCAGGGGTTTATTACAGCCCGTTATCGACCGCCTTATGACCATTACCCAAAAACAGCTGACCATACTCATTATCGTCCTCACCCTCATCGCCGGTCTCTGCGGCGGGGCCTGGCTTCTGGTCGCCAGACTCGGCAGCCTGGATACCTACCGCGACCAGATCATCGCCACACTTGAACGGGAACTGAAGCGCCCGGTCAGCTATGATGCCGGCAGCTTTACCATGGGGCTTCGTCCCTCCTTCACCTTCAGGAAGGTGATGATAAAAGAGCCGGATGGTCAGGCGATCTTCCTCGCCGCGGAAACCCTCACCTTCAAGCTCGACCTCCTTCCCCTCCTGGCCCGGCGGATAGCCATTCATGAACTCGCACTCAAGGCGCCGACCATCACGGTCATCCGCAAGCCGGACGGAACGTTCAATATCAGCGATCTGCTGGAAGGAGGGGGGAAGGAACTGCCGCTGTCCCTCCATGACCTATGGCTCGACCAGGGGACCATCACCTTCGCAGACCGGGCAGTGACACCGGCAGGGTTGACCACCACGCTCCGGAACACGGAACTCTACATCAGCCGCCTTGCCAGGGAGTAACTGTGCAGCTTCAAAATAGCCGGCCAACTGGGCGAAGGACGGGACATCCAGAGCATCGCCCTGGGCGGCAAGGGGCACATCGCCCCGGCCGCAAAGCCGTTGACCGACACCACACTTGAGGTAAAGGTTGTCGGCAAGAACCTGGATGTCGCCCGCTACTGGCCCTATTACCAGCGCTACGTCCCCTTCCGACAGATAGTGGGCCGCTTTGAGACCGATACCACCTTCAGTGGCTCACTGAAGGTGTTCGATACCAAGGGGAGCTTCCGTATGGCGGGGCTTCGCTTCGACTACCAGCCGATATTCCACGCACTCCTCACCCCGAGAGACCTTCGCTGCAAGTACGAACTGCGGGTCAACTCACGGGAGGTCGATGTCAAGGCCCTCGACCTGAAGATGGACGGCCTGGGAGTGAGGGGCAGTTGCCGGATCAGCGACATCCACACCAGAGACCCCCGCATCACCGCCAAGGCAACCACCTCTACCTTCCGGCTGGAAGAGTTCCACCAGTACATCCCCTACGGCATCATTGTCGACCATGTTGCCAACTGGATCGAGGAGCATATCAAGGGCGGGGTGTACCGGCTTGACGATGGCCGGCTCGACGGCCGGGTAAGCCAGATCCTGCACATGGAGCGTGGAGAGAACTACAACGTCCTGTACATCAAGGGACGGGTTGAGCAGGGGCTTGTCTCCTACGGTGCCAAAATGCCGGCCTTCAACAGCATCAAGGGCGAATTGGAGATGCGGGGCAAAGACTTCAACCTTAACGGCATGGCGGGCCGCTTCGGCACCTCCCCGTTCACCCTGACCGGCAAGATCGCCGACTACCCCCTGGACAAGCCCTCCGGCTACCCGTTCAGTATGGTCATGAATCCCGGCCAGGATGAGCTGGCCTGGCTCCTGGGGACGGATTTCGGCAAGAAGGTGACACTCGACGGCAGTTCCACCCTCCGCCTGAACGGTGCCGGCTACACCAGCAGTTACGCACTGGCCGGCGACTGGGACCTCACACCGGCCACCTACCGCTATGCAGACCAGCTGCGCAAGCCGGCCAGCCTGCACAATCGCATCGAGTTCAAAGGGCGGATCGACAAGTCATCGGCAACGCTCGATTCCCTTACCTACACTGTGCCCCATGCCAGCATTGCGCTCTCGGCCGCCTACCGGTACGCCACGGACAAGCAGTTGACCGTGGGACTCAAGACCAACGCCATGGAGATGAGCGAGGTGGCTCCCCTCCTCCCCTACCTCGCCGGCTACAAGCCTCGGGGAAGGCTGCAGGCAAGTCTCCAGGCCGAAGGAACCAAAGGTCCGGGTGATCTGCTCTGGCGAGGGACCGTATCCCTCCAGCACGGCTCGCTCCAGCCATCTTCATTCCCGTCGCCGGTGAGCGACCTGAACGGAGTCATTACCTTTACCGGCCCGGCGCTGCACACCTCACAGCTTTCGGCCCGGATCGGCAGTTCCATCGTCAGCGGCAAAGGCTCACTGGAGGGGTGGAAGGACCCGAAGATCAGCGCCACCTTTTCGTCCCCTCTCCTGAACCTGTCCGACCTGGGGCTGAAGGGTGCGGAAGGACCGGTCAGAATGAACCGGGTCGGAGGTGCCGTGAAGCTTGCCAACAACAACATTGAGATCAAGAATCTCT
This sequence comes from Deltaproteobacteria bacterium, assembly GCA_021849045.1. Lineage (GTDB taxonomy): Bacteria > Desulfobacterota > Desulfuromonadia > Geobacterales > DSM-12255 > Geomobilibacter. The sequence goes on from JAJZTK010000028.1 coordinate 13,101, forward strand.
CCTGCCAGGTGAACAAGTCACAGCTCAACATCAAGGGAACGATAACCAATCCGGACAACCCGGCTATCGACCTCGCCATCAATGCCCCGTACCTGGAGCCAGGGGACCTGATTCTCCTGGCAGGACTCGAACGTCAGGGAGGGGCCACCAACGGTTCGGCACCGCTCTTGAAAGCAACGGTAAGCGCCAGCCGTGGCATGTTCGACGACATCCCTTTTGAAAAACTGAATGCCGTTATCCAGCATGAGAACCGGGTGACCTACCTGCAACCGGTCTCTTTTGCCGTCTTTGGCGGCAAGGCAACGGCCAAGGCCCGAATCGACCGGAGCAATCCCGCGGCTCCGCGCTATCAGGTGGGATACAACCTGGAGGGAGCGGCCGCCGACCAGGTGACCAGGGCACTGGGGATCAAGAAGCAGGAGATCACCGGTTCTCTCTCCTCAAGTGGCGACCTGACGGCCCGGGGGAAAAACGGTGCCGAGCTGAAAAAAAACAGTCTGGGGTCCATCAGGGTCGTCTGCCAGGACGGGACCCTGCGCCGTTTTGAGATCTTGTCCAAGATATTCTCGATCCTGAACGTTTCCCAACTTCTCAAATTCCAGCTGCCCGACATGGTCTCCGGCGGGATGCCCTTCGACGAAATTAAGGGGACTATCGCCGTCAAGGACGGCATCCTCTCAACCACCGACCTCTTTCTGAAAAGCAACGCCATGAACATCTCGACCGTCGGCAGTATGGACCTTACCAAAGAGGAGTTGAACCTCACCATCGGAGTCCAGCCACTGCAGACCATTGACAAGATGGTGAACCGGATACCGATCGTCGGCTGGATACTGACCGGCAAAGATCGCGCCTTTATAACCACCTACTTCGAGGCCAAGGGAAAGATGGAAAATCCGCAGGTATCGGCCATTCCGGTCAAGGCTATGGCCAAGGGCGTCTTCAATATTTTCAAGCGGGTATTCCAACTTCCGGCCAAGATTTTCACCGATTCCGGCGAAGTTCTCCTCGGGCAATAGCCCGATTTCCCGCAAATTTTTGCACTAGTTTTTTTATTGTAAATTCATTCCAATCTATGTTACGTTTCCCGCTGCAAAAAAACTCACAGGAGGATGATCGTGAAGAAGACTATCGTCGTACTGCTCTCCATCGTCGCACTCGCGGCTGCCGGGTGTCAGAAGAAGGAAGAAGCTAAGAATGTCGCGGCACCGCAGGCAGGCGGCGCACCGCAGATGCCGGCCGGCGCTGCCCCCGGTGGTGATCCCCATGCAGGCCTGAAGCCCCAGGAGATTCCTGCCGGCGCAGGCCACAAGGGTAAAGTTGTGCAGACCATGGATTCCGGTGGGTATACCTACCTGGAAGTGGAAGAAAATGGCCAGAAGCTGTGGGTAGCCGTTATGCAAACCCCGGTCAAGGTTGGCGATGTTGTTGAGTTCCCGGATTCGCCGCCGATGGTCAACTTCCAGAGCAAGACTCTCAAGAAGACCTTTGACAAGATCATCTTCGCTGCCGGCGTACGGATCGCGAAGTAATTCAACTCTTGATGGCAGTTCCAGGCGAAGTCGCTCGCGGCTTCGCCTTTTTTTTGTCCAGTTGTTTCAGCCCCTTAAGCGCCGTCGGCTCACGGGAATCGATGGCCAGCGCCCTGGCAAACCATTCTCGGGCCAGTTCCTTTCTCCCGGCAAGTTTCGCCAGCTCTCCCCGTGCCGCATGGGCTGGAGCGTGACGGGGCACCAGCCCAAGGACGCGGTCGAAAGCCTGCTCCGCCTCGGCGAAACGCCCGGTTGAACCCAACAGTTCGCCCAGCAGCAGCCATCCCCATGGATTGTCCGCCTGATGGCGAATCAGTTCCCGATACTCGGCCTCGGCCCTTCCAGCCTCACCGATCCCTTCAAAACAAGCACCAGCCAGCACATTGGTCACCGACGACAAGCCGTACCGTTTCTTGTGTGCCTGAAAATCGCGGGGACGATAGGCATGCCGTTCGCCAGCGGCAGTTATGGCATCCAGGAGCGTGGTCTTGGCCCGCAGCACAAAGGGATCGTTTCTGACCAGACACGCCTCGCCCCGGGAATCGGCAAACAGGGTCTCCGGGACCTCGCCCCGCGCTACGGCCTGCTCGAACAGCCTGGTCCCCGGATAATAGGCCAGCGGCGACACATGGCCGTCATGCGGCCGGAGCCGTTCGATCAGCCGGCAGGTCTCGCGCAGTTCCGCCTCGCCTTCGCCCGGAATGCCGGTAATGAGATAGATGGATAGCTGCAGGCCGACACGGCGGATCGCATCCCCCACCTGTACCATTTGTTCAGGAATAAGCCCTTTACCCAGTGTCCTGAGCAATGAAGGAGCTCCGGACTCCACCCCCACCTGTACACATTCGCAGCCGGCCAGCTTGAGCCGGAACAGCAGTTCCTCGTCCAGGAAGTTCGCCCTCGACTGACAGTTCCAGAGGATATGCACCCCCTCCTCCACGAGGAGACGGCAGAACTCCAGCACTCGACCGCGGTCGGCAGTGAAGGTGTCGTCGCGAAGAGAAAAGTAGATCAGACCGAAACGGTCCCGAATAAAGCGGATCTCGTCTACAATGGCCCGCGGCGAGCGAAAACGGAGCCGGTTCCCCCAAAAGCGGGGAGAGTTGCAGAAACTGCATGCCGCCGGACAGCCGCGGGACGTCACGATAAAGCCGAGTTGGCGCAACGGGTCAACGCCGATGGCGTCACTGCACTGCTCAGCCATCCGGGGAAGGGAATCCAGGTTGGGGATCGGCGGGCGAGGCGGCGTGGTAACGATCTCGTCACCGTCGCGGAAAGCAATGCCCTGTACCTGGCGCAGCCCATCCCGACCTTTGTTCCCCAACACTGCAGCCAGCTCCCGAATAGTGGCCTCCCCCTCGCCGATGACGACCAGATCCACCGGCGAACCCGGCATGAGGAGGTCTGCCACGGCATGGCTCGCATGGGGACCACCGAAAACTATGATACAGGAAGGATTGATGGATTTGGCCAGAACAGCCAGGCGCACCATTTCATGGCGATTATGGGTGAATTGGGACAGTCCGAGCAGTTCGGGATTCTCCCGGCGCAGACAGGCTGTCACCTCATTCCAGGAGAATCCGGACAGGTTGGCAAGGCGCGTATCGTGCCCCTGCTCGGTCAGGACGCCGCGGAGCGACAGCAGCCCAACCGGCAGGAGCGACGCAAAGGGGTCCCGGCTACCGGCCGGATGTGCTCTATAGGCCAGCAGTATCCGCATCATCGAACTCCCGTGCCAGCCGTTCTGCCAGGGGAACGTCCGCCGGCAGGAGGCGGTAGGTTGCCAGTGCCGAGGGCTCCACCCAGCGGTGCGCCGCCACCTGGAGATCCTGGATGTCACCGGCGAGCCACGCACAGCGGTACACGAGCACCAGTACCGTCCGATCCGGATAGCGGTGAAACAGCACGTCATAGATGCCATCGGCCCGCACGGTTATGCCCAGTTCCTCCATGAGTTCCCGCTCCACGCAGCGCATCGGGTCCTCGTCCGCTTCCACCTTGCCACCGGGGAATTCCCAGTAGCCCGGATACGGGGCGTCATCACGCCGCTTCGTCAAGAGAACCCTATTGTTATGGAGCAACAGGGCCGCAGTTACCAGGAGCACAGCGCACCTCCGCAAAAAAAAATCCGGCCTCTGTGGGGGCCGGATTTCAGTCGTTCATTCAGAAGGGATTCAGTTGCTGATCAGAGAAACGTCAGAACTGTCGTTATCAAGAGCGTTTTGCTCTATCTCCTCATCCACACCTTTCACCAGTTCATCCAGGTTGAAAGTGTCGGGCGCTATCTTGGCTATCCGCTTGGCCCCAATATACCGCGCCCGGTAGTAGGGGGTATTGACCGCCGAGATCACCACCCGTCGGTCACGGGATGAGGCGTGTATCATGCGATTGTTACCGAGATAGATGCCGACATGGGAAGGGAACGAAGCGTAGGTACGGAAAAAGACCAGATCACCTTTTTTAAGATCGCCGGGAGAAACCATCTGACCTTCCTCGAACTGCTCGCGGGCAGTGCGGGGAAGCTTGACATCCATTTCCAGGAACACCTTCTGGACAAAGGCGGAACAGTCGAGGCCACTGCGTCCGGTTCCGCCGAACCGGTAACGGGTGCCGAGGAAACCGTAGGCTGCGCTCTTCAGAAGCTTCGCATTGTCGGTTTTGAGTTCTATGTTGCTGGAAAGATCCACGGCCTTGTTCTGGTCCAGGTCCTTCTCCATCAGATCCGTCAGACTTTTCTCGTACTCTTTGTCATTGAGCAGATCAGCGTAGCGAAGCGAGGGCTTGTGGGCAACCTTGACAGCAGGCTCCGCATCACGACCCGTTTCCCTCAGGACCAGGATGGTGCCTGGCTTCAACCGGCCCTTGCCCAAGCCGTTAAGACGCTTCAGCTCCGCAACGGAGACGCCGGTCCGCTTGGCTATCCTGGCCAGGGTGTCGGCGCGTCGCACTTTAAAGGTTGCAGGCCGTTCCGTTTCGTTATCAGAGACGTCAGCCTTGGCTGATTCGCTCCGGGGGGGAATGACGAGAACCGTTCCGGATTTGACACGGGGATTAACGATGTTGTTGGCTGCCTTCAGGTCGGCAACCGAAACGTGGTATTTCTTGGCAATAATGACAAAGCTTTCGTTCTTTTTGACTTTGTGGGTTTTGGCGGCAAAGACAAGAGAAGGAAAGCTAAGGAGCACAACACAGAAGCCGAACACAAGCCTGGAAATGGTCATCGGTCCTCCTTTCTTGTTTTACAATTAAAATACAGACTGGGAATTTATATAACAATCGACACAAAACGTCAACTCTTAAGAAAAAAATAATGCTCAGCGGCGTCCAACCATCACCCGCAAGTAGATCGGGGCGTCGTTAAGAATTCGCACCTGAGGCGCAGGCGCAACGAGCTTCACCTCGATGACCCTGTTTTCCCGCACTCTCCTCAGATCAACCTCCTCGGTTTCCACGGAATCCAGCCTGGAAACCAAGTGTTCCGGTCCAACCACGGTGACCCGCTCGGGTTCCAGCCAGATCCGCATGCCGCGCAATACGGGCGGAATTTTTTTCAGGCGGATCGGCAGTTCACGTCTGATCTTGCGCTGGGCTACCACCTTCACCTTGGCAGGAGAGATACTAGCAACAACCGTACCTAACGGCAGTTGCAAATTGTCGCTCGTAACGGGGAGTTCGTTGTTACCCTCGCGAATCTTTGCCAGGTCGAGATCGGCGACAATATCCAGATTCCTGGGCGATGGTGTCAGGCTGGTAAAGACCTTCAGCTGCACCTCCACCTCTTCCGGGGAACTGCTGCGCAGTGCCAGCGAATCGGGCAGGTTGTGATATTTTATCGGCACCGTTACCGTAACGATCCCCCCCTGACGTCCCGTAATAATGAGCCAACTCACTACAACCAGGAGAAGTGTTGCCAGTTTTGCACCGAGATTGCTGGTAAGGCGCCGCCGGATGGTCTTGACCGGTTCTTCGCTCACGGCCGGACCGAAAAGGTGGGTGAGGCGTTCGGTCAACTCCTCGGGCTTGGCAACCTCCGTCAACTCGCACCCCACGACCAGAGAGACTGTGCCTCGCTCCTCGGAAACCACGACTACTACCGCATCGGAACGCTCCGTAATGCCGATTGCGGCCCTGTGCCGAGTACCGAGATATTGGGGGAGGTCACCATTAGTGGAGAGCGGCAGGTGGCACGAAGCAACCGCGATGCGGCCGTCGCGAACGACAACGGCACCGTCGTGAAGCGGGGTGCCATCCTCAAAAAGGGAGATAAGCAGCTGGCTGCTCACCAGGCTGTCAAGGGGAATGCCATGAAGCAGGAACTCGTCGAGCCGCTCCTGTCTCTGGAAAACAATGAGTGCACCGGTTCGGGCTGCCGCGAGGGAGAAGACCGCTGACGACACCTCCAACAGATCGAGGCGCACTCCCCCCTCCTGTTTACCGAAAACGGCACGCAACGGACTGAAGCGATAAAGGGCCTGACGAATCTCGTTCTGAAAGACCACAATAATCAGAACAAAGAGAACCGTTCCCAGTTCCTGAAGTATCCAACTGGTCATAAGCAACCCGATATTCTTGGTGATGACGTAGAGGATACCGAGAAAACCGAGCCCCATCACTACCTGAAGCGCCCGCGTGTTGCGGAACCAGCTGTAGAGCTGGTAGACCAGGATGGTCATGATGATGATGTCGATAATGTCCTGAGGACGGAGGTAGGGAACCACGCTGAAACTCCTCCGAAAACCGGCCGGCCCGTGGAACGGCAAGATCAGAGCCGGCGGTCGGCGATATCTCCGCGTCGATGCGGAGAATCATCATTTTTGCGGAACTGGTGACCTGCACAACTGCTGGCGCGACAGTTTTCACTGGCACCCTGGCAGCGGTTGTGCTAAAAATGACGGGCGCCCGCACACGTTGAACCTGCTGAAAATCAAGTTTTATAGCACTCCTGACAGAAAAAGGATAGTCCTGAATGTACCAACTTTCGCCAAAAGGTGAACGGATCAGGGAGATGTTCGACAATATCGCCCCCCGCTACGATTTCCTCAACCGCCTCCTGTCGCTGGGGATCGATCAACATTGGCGCCGCTTTGCGGTGCGTCAGATCCGCTGGAGCGAAGGCGGGAAGGTGCTGGACGTAGCGACCGGCACCGGCGACGTGGCACTGGCACTAGCCGCAGCCACACCGGCATCGGTTTCAATTATCGGGGTCGACTTTTCTGCTGAAATGGTAGAGCTTGGGCGGGAGAAGGTGCGCAAAACCCCCTATGCCGACCGGATCAGGCTGGAAGTGGCACCATGCGAGGCGATCCCCTTTCCCGACGCTACCTTTGACTCGGCAACCATCGCGTTTGGCATCCGGAATGTGATTGACCGTCTCGTCGGGATACGGGAAATGGGGCGGACTCTGAAAAAGGGGGGGAAGATCGTCGTTCTTGAATTCTCCAATCCCCGCTCGCGTCTTTTCAAGGCCCTCTACTACTTTTACTTCCTCAAGGTCCTGCCGGTCATCGGTGGGTTCTTTTCCAAATTCAGCGCCTATCAGTACCTTCCCGAGTCGGTCCTGGAGTTCCCGGACCAGGAGACGTTCAAAGGGCTCATGATCCAGGCCGGATTCACCAACGTGGCCCACTTCGATCTGACCTTCGGGATTGCAACGGTGTATGTCGGGGAAAAGGTATAGCGTCTATCGGGAGAATTTCTGAAAGATGAGCCGAGCAGTCGGGTTCTTTCCCTCCGGCAACTCCTCGTTCAAGAGTATCTGCCCGGGATACGCCGCGAACAGCGTTGCCAACTCTCCGGGCTGCAGCAGATAGAGCGGGTCATGGGGAATGATGGCGCCGGGACCGGCCATGATCGTGTCGACCAGCAGCAGTCCGCCCGGCGACAGGGCTGCCACGCACTTCCCAAAGAGTTCCCGCAAAAGAAAATTGATGTTCAGAATCAAGTCGTAACAGCCGGGAATGACAACCGCCTCCAGGTCGGCATTGATCCAGTCAACTCTCACCCCTTCGGCTGCTGCCCACCGCTCGGCTTTTGCCAGAGCCTCTTCCGCAATATCCACGCCGGTCACGCTAAACCCCTGACTGGCAAGAAAGATGCTGTTCCGTCCCTCCCCGCAGGCCAGATCGAGCGCCCTTCGGCCCGGGCAGTGGCCGACAATCAGCGGCAGACTCTCCACCAGGAACGTCGACGGTCTATCCCCCATCAGGTACTCTTCTGTGCGATACCGCTCGTTCCAGCGCTGACGGTCTGTCTTCATTCCCTTCCGTTCTCCGCCTCTCAAATGTAGTTACGGCAACAGACCGTGCTTGCTCAGGAGTACGCGCAGGGCGTGCTGAACCACAGGTTTGGTCAGGTAGTCATCGCACGCCCCCAGTAGCCCCTCAAGCATGTCGTCAGGCGAACTGCTCGCCGTAATCATGAAGACAATCGTTTTTCTCCCCCCGGCCTCTGCCTCAAGGGTACGGATGGTCCTGAGCACCTCGTGTCCACTCAACCTGGGCATGGTAATATCCAGACAGACCAGGTTGAACGGATCCCCCTGATTCAACGCCTCCGTGAACAACTGTACGGCACGTTCGCCGTCGTCCGCACACTTGACCCGCGCGAGGCCTTCAAATGCTACGGCCAGAAGTTCGCGTGAGATTTCACAATCATCGGCTATCAGGACCTTCATACGGCCGCCCCTTTTTCTGCTGCGTATTTGCCAAGCTTTTGCTGCTCCACGAAGGCACTCTCGATATCCTGTGCCTTGATCGATAGCTCCGTGAGGCCAAGAAAGCGCAGCCCGGATTCGATGGTATTCTCGATGATCGACATGGGACCTTTCCTTTCTTCCCTGATCGTCTCGCTGTAACTGCCGAGGGTAATGGTAACGCCGTCGTAGAGCATCTTCCTGACGTTGACCTTGGGGTTGGTTGCCTCGTGCTGTCGCGACCTGACCTCCTGAGTCCGGGCAGTAACAGCCGCACGGGCGGTCTGGAACTCCTTGAGATCGGAGGCTGTCTTCTGGGTGGCGTTGAAGCGGGTAATGACCTCCTTCAACTCATTGAACAGGCGGGTGATCTCCTCCTGATCGCCGTAGTGGACACCGGCGATGATATGGGTACGGAGGGACGAGACCGCGCCCAGCGAGCCAGCATCCACGCCTGCCAGAGCAACGCACTCACCTCCCGCCATGCCTCGCTTGCCGACGCGAACGGCACCCAGGGTCCTGATCTGGCAATTGCGGATCTCGGTATCCGCTAGCAGGTCGCCGGTGGCGTCGATCGTAGCGTCATAGATGAAATTGGCGGCTATCGACCCGCCGCAGCGGATCACCCCTTTGCCCTGCCCGCTCATCCCGCAAAAGGAGACGTTCCCACCCGATTCTATCAGACAGGCCTCAATATTACCGTGAACCTTGACCCCCTTGGTCGCTTTCACGGTAAAGCCGTCCAGGACATCGCCGCGAATTTCGACGAAGCCATTGAACTCGATGTTGCCGACCTTGAAATCCACATCCCCCTTCACCAGATAGGTCTCTTCAACGGAAATATCCGCACCCTGGCAGTAGACGCGACCCGCCGCACTGGCGTAAACCGTGCCGTCTTCCTCATTGAATCTCACATTCGACCCGAGGTGAAGATCCAAAGGTTTCCCCGGTTGGGGCGGAATAGTGCGCGCGCGGATGGTACGACCGGCAGTCCCTCCCCCCGGCGGAAGGACGCGGGCGATCAGATCGTCCGCATTGACATTGATGAATTCCTGCACCTGGCGCATATCGACAATGGACGTATCTTCACTGCCGCGTGCCTCGTCAGCAGGATCTTCAGCGACCTCCAGCACAATCTTTCCATCCTCGCCGGGAGACATCGGCTCTCCCTTGGCAAGGAGCAGCCCGGCGGCACCATTTTGGGAAGCTGCCGAATCAAGGAGTGCGGCGCCCCCCTCCTCGATCACCCCCTCACGGATTCTCGCCTGGGCAAGGAAATCTTCCAGTTCCTCGGCAGTGAGAGGCTTCCCATCCTCGTTCGGCTCGTAAGTACAAAAACATGCCAGTTCGTCAGCCGAGACTTCCAGCACGAGCGTATAGCCCAGACGCTTGAACTCCAGGCGCTCGATCTTTTCCTCTTCCTTGATAAAAGAGTCATCAGCCATTGACCGGCCTCGTTTGCCTTAGCCCGACTTTAAAACATCGTATCAATAGTATCGGCTTGATAGGTATTTTCTCAATGAGCCGTGTAAAAAAACTTGAAGGGTTCAGAGTAGCCCAAAAATTTCGTCATGACAGTCGATTCGGGCGCCTGAGGGAAAGTCGGCCTTGTAGGCGACAAAAGGTACTCCGGCCGCAGTTGCGGCCTGGTGGTCGACGGCGGAATCGCCGACGAAAAGCGCCTCGGCAGGTGCGATGCCGTAATACTCCAACACCCTTAAGAGGGGTTCCGGGTGGGGTTTGGGGTTGGCTACCCTACTGGCGGTCATGACACAGCTAAAATAAGAGGTAAGGCCAAAGGTATCGAGAACGGCTTCCATGGAAGTGGAGCGATTGGTGCAGACCGCAAGTCGGTAGCTCTCCTGCAGCAGGTCCAGGGTCTCTACAAACCGTTCTTCCATGACCATCAGTGGTACCAGGTCAAGATAATCCATGGTGCCGGCAAAGCGGACCGCCTCCTGAAAGTCGGCAGGGGCGGGGAAAAGGTGGGCCAGCACCTCCCGGTTGGCGTAGGAGTGAAGGATGCGCGTGATTTCTCGATCATGCCGTTCCAACTTTCGCCCCATGTGGCCCATGATCCGCTCGTAGAGGGTGAAATTCGCCTCAAAGGAATCGAACATCACCCCGTCGCAGTCGTAGATTATCGCCTTGTACGTGCCGTTGTTGCCCATTGTTTCAGTTGCTCCCGCGTTCAGTGCCGGTCGTTTCCGGTCCCCGTCCCCTGGTCCCGGCCTTTTCCAGATACTCCTCCCACTCGACCGGGAGCAGATATTTCTTTCTGTTGTTGCACTCCTTGCAGGCCGGGACCACGTTTCCCCGCGTGCTCTTGCCGCCGCGGATAATCGGTACGATATGATCCATGGTCAACTCCTCCGGTGGGAAGGAATCACCGCACCAGTGACAAACACCTCTGGCTACGCGATTCTTCCACCACTGGCTCCTGCGGAGCTCTCGGGCCTTGTCCTTCTCCCGCCGAACCTCCTGTTCGGGGATATCGCTGATGAAATAGTCCATGGAACCCTGTGAGATGCATGAGATGAACAACCTGAAAATCAGTTGGTTCGTCCGGCGCCGAGCGTTACTATCGCCTTCCTGGCCAGTTCGTCGCACCGCTCGTTTTCCTGATGACCGGCATGCCCCTTTACCCACTCCCAGCGGATCGTGTGCACCTTGGCCAGTTCGGCCAGCCGCTCCCACAGGTCCCGATTGAGTACCGGCTCTTTCCTGCTGTTCACCCACCCTTTTCTGATCCAACCGGAGAGCCACTCGGTCATCCCCTTGACCAGATACTGGGAATCGGTGGTAAGCACTACGTGACAGGGACGGGTCAGGCTTGCCAGTGCGGTAATGGCGGCGGTAAGTTCCATCCGGTTGTTGGTGGTCTGTGCCTCGGCGCCGGAGAGCTCTTTTTCGCGACCCTGGTAGCGGAGGATGCACCCCCAGCCGCCGGGGCCGGGATTGCCGCTGCAGGCTCCGTCACAAAAGATTTCAACACTCCCCGACATACACCCCCTCAGCCTTCAACAGCTCGGCAATGGCCGCCATGGCCCGGTCTACGATGAGTTGATGGGTCTCCTTGACATCGGGCTGCTGGTAAAGGTCGGCAAAGTCCAGCGGTGCACCGAAGACCACCAGACCGTCCTGGCGAAGGCCGGGAAACTTCCAGTGGTTGAGGCCGACCAGAGCCGTCGGGATCACGGTCGGCCGGGTATCGTAAATGATCTTGCCAACCCCGCGGTTCCCCTTCCCCAGGCGCCCGTCACGGTGACGGGTCCCTTCCGGAAAGAGCATCACCCGCTGGTCAACAAGCAGTTCGTTAATGACCTTACCGGCACGGAGATCGCGCCCGCGCCGCACCGGAAACGCCCCCCACGAACTGTACAGCCATCGCTGAAAGGGCTTCCGGAAGAGCTCTTCCTTAGCCGGCGCCCAAAGCAGACTCATTGGAAAAAGCCGAACAACGGCCCAGGGGAGAAAGATCGTCTCATAGGCGGAGATATGGTTGGCAACCAGGAGAACGCCGCCATGCCGGGGGATATGTCCCCCCCCTTTACTCCGGAAATTGTTCAGGATCGACGCGTAAATGCCGATCACGTGGGCCGAAAAAGTGACCCACAGACGACGTGGCAGAGATCTGTTCACAGTGGGGTATCTCGCTTCAGGTAAATTCAGGCTGCAGATCGTTCGTCAAGCAGACCATACGGTTCCGGCGCTGTTGAAATTTAGGCATGTGACCACTCGTGCGTAGTTGACCAGAAAGCCGTACAATCTTACTTAAGAAGCAATAAAGTTGCAACGGTTTTGCACGGTGATCCGGTCGGGAAACGCCTCATGGTGCCCCGTGCCCCATATCGACCCCCGCTATCACAGCCCTGCACGTTGGACAATGGCCATTCGTCAGCCTGTTGCTCACGACCGCGAACCCGTAACGTTCGATGATGAGCTCACTGCAGGCCGGGCAACGGGTATTCTCCCCCTCACCACCCGGCGTATTGCCTTCGTAGACATAGCGCAGACCGGCCTGGCGGCCTATCTCCCGCGCCCGGTGCAAAGTGCTGACCGGCGTGGGTGGACGATCCAGAAGTCGGTAGGTGGGAAAGAAGCGGCTGACATGCCATGGCGTATCAATGCCGAGTTCCCTGACGATAAAGGCCGTCAGCTCCTGAAGTTGGGCAGCATCGTCATTGAAGCCGGGAATAAGCAGTGTAGTGATCTCCACCCAGATCCCCAGCCGCCGGTATGACCGGATAGTGGCAAGCACCTCGGCCAGGCGGGCCCCCACCACCTCGCGGTAGAACTGCTCGGAAAACCCTTTCAGGTCGATATTGGCGCCATCCAGATAAGGAGCGATGGCAGCCAGGGCCTCATCGGTAATATAGCCGTTGGTGACGAAAATGTTCTTCAGCCCCTGCTCATGAGCCAGGGCGGCGATATCACTGGCATATTCAAAAAAGATGGTCGGTTCGGTATAAGTATAGGAAATGGAACTGCAGCCGGCGGCCATTGCCCGTTCCACCACCCGCTCCGGCGGAAGTTCGGGGAGTTCATGGCGAAGAAGCTCGCCGGCACATTGGGAAATCGAGTAGTTCTGGCAGTGGAGACAGCGGAAGTTGCATCCTGGCGTGGCAATGGAATAGGACCTACTCCCGGGCTGAAAGTGGAAAAGCGGCTTTTTCTCAACCGGATCGACATGTTCTGCAACCACATGCCCATAGCTATGGGTATACAGGGTACCGTCACGGTTTTCCCGTACCGCGCAGATCCCCCGACCACTGGGGACGATTCGGCAGCGATGCCGGCAAAGCCGGCAGAGCACAACCCGGTCCGGACATTTTTCGTAGAAACGAGCCTCACGCATACGTACCTCCCGGTTGCATATCACCATCATCAACCATCAGTTCGCAGCCTGAGCAGCACCCCACCTACCAGTTCATCCAGATACCGGCGGACAGGTATTGCTCAGGCACGGAGAAGAACTCTCCCACGGTGGGTCTGTCGTAGTACAGTGAATAGATGCAATCTATAGTTTTCAAGTGTAGTCGCTGGTTGAGATAATTCCAGCAAGATAATGTACCGACCGGGATCAAAACATGAAGCGGCGCGTCCGGATGCTCAGCAGGATGCCTATCCCGATCATGGAGGTGACCATGGAGGTGCCGCCATAGGAAAAAAATGGCAGTGGTACCCCCACTACCGGGAAGAGACCGATGACCATGCCGATATTGATGACGATGTGCCAGCAGAGCATGGCTGTGACCCCGACGGCCAGAAGGCTCCCGAAACGGTCATTGCAGCGGTCGGCAATGGCCAGTCCCCAGAGGATCAGCAGAAAATAGAGGACAAGAAGCAGCAGGCAGCCGATGAACCCCCACTCCTCGGAAAAGACCGAGAAGGCGAAATCGGTATGCTGCTCGGGAAGAAAACGGAGCTGCGATTGGGTACCATGCAGAAAGCCCTTACCCGCAAGGCCCCCGGAACCGACGGCAATCTTGCTCTGGATCAGGTGATAGCCGCTTCTAAGTGGATCCCTCTCCGGGTTGAGAAAATTGAGTATCCGGTTTTTCTGGTATTCCCTCAGATAGAACTGCCACCCCAGATAGCCAACCGGGACCGTGGCCAACAGGAGATAGGCAAAGGTTGACCAGCGGACACCTACCGCCAGCATGATGGTGCCTGCCACCAGCAGCACAATGATGGCAGTCCCCAGGTCAGGCTGTTTCATGATGAGCAGGGCGGGAAGGCCGAGTATCAGGAGGGGTACGGCCAGTTCCGACAGACTCAGACCATCCGGATATGGCCGGCGCGCGAAATACCGGGCAAAGGTCACGATAATGACAATCTTCATCGGTTCGGACGGCTGGAGGGTGAAGAGTCCCAGGTTGAGCCAGCGGGTGGCACCCATGGAGGTCCTGCCGACCGCCAGGACAAGTACGAGCAGCACCAACACACCGCCGTACAGCCAGTACGCCAGATCTTCCAGCAGGTGGTAGTCGATACTGCAGGACAGAACTGCCAGTATCATGCCGGCAGCGACCCAGTAAATCTGTTTCACGGCGTACGGCGTACCAACAACCTTGTACGAGGCCGAAGCGCTGTAGATGTTCATCACGCCAACTGCCGCAATGAGCAGAATCATGATGAGGAGCTTCCAGTCAAAGTTTGTCACCAGCCTGCGATCGATCACGGTTACTCCCCCTGGCTCTTTTCAGCGGGCTGACCGCCATCGGCATCGTCAACTTCGATACCAGCGCCACGAACCGGCTTTTTGATGCCGCCCTTGGACTCGAAGTAGTGACGCAGGATGCTCCCTGCCACCGGTGCCGCAGCTCCGCCGCCATGCTCACCATGTTCAATCACCACGGCTACGGCCACTTCCGGCTTGTCATAGGGGGCAAATGCGACAAAAAGGGCGTGGTCCCGGTACTGATAGGGGATATCACCCTTGCCGTCCCGCATCTTGACCACCTGGGAGGTACCGGTCTTGCCGGCGACCTTCACCTCATAGAGCCGTGCCCCCGCACCGGTCCCCCGCGGCTCGTTGACCACAGCCAGGAGCCCTTCCTTGACCAGACGGAACTGCTCGGCGCTGAACCGTGTCCTGCGCAGCACTTCGGGGGCAAACTCCTTGATGGTCCTGCCGTCCCGATCAACGACCTTCTTCACCAGGTGGGGACGGTAAACGGTTCCCTCATTGGCCACCGTAGCCATCATGGATGCCAATTGAATGGGAGTGGTCAGCACATACCCCTGCCCGATGGATACCGGCAGGGTCTCCCCCCTGTACCATTTCTTGCCGAACCGCTTCTCCTTCCAGGCCGCAGTGGGTATCAGACCGCTTTTCTCGTTTTCCAGACCGACTCCCAGCGTTTCACCCAGACCGAATTGCCGGGCATAGGCGGCGATTTTGTCCACACCGAGCCGCTCCCCGAGCTGATAGAAGTAGACGTCGCACGACTCCTTCAGCGCCCGCTTGAGATCCACCTTGCCGTGTCCTTTTTTTTCCCAGCAACGGAAGGTATTTTTCCCCAGGGTGTACTCACCCGAACAGTTCACGCTGGTATGCTCGTCGATTAAACCTTCTTCCAGGCCGTCCAGAGCGGTTACGATCTTGAAGGTTGATCCGGGGGGGTACTGGCCTTTCAGCGCCTTATTCTCCAGCGGATGCCGCTTGTCCTCCAGATATCCTTTCCAGGTGTCCACCGGCATCCGGCCGGTAAACAGGGCCGGGTCAAAGGTGGGATTACTGGCAAAGGCAAGGATCTCGCCATTGTTGACGTCCATCACCACAGCCGCTGCCGCCTTATCGCCAAGGGCCTTTTCGGTCGTTTTTTGCAACCCCTCGTCAATGGTCAGCATGATACTGTGACCAACCGTCGGCGCCGTCTCGCTGATGGTGCGCAGGAAGCGGCCGCGGGCGTCGACCTCGATCTGCCGGCCACCGTCGTCGCCGTGCAGGTAGGACTCCCAGCTCCGCTCCACGCCGCTCTTGCCGACATAGTCACCGGGATTGTACTCGGCGAATTCCGTTCTTCCCAGTTCGCCCTCGGTGATTTCGCCCAGGTAGCCGAACAGGTGGGCCGCCAGGGTACCGTGCGGGTATTGGCGGATCGGCTTCATCTCGATATCGATCCCGGGGAGCCAGAGGCTGTTCTCCTCGAAGAATTCCAGTTGGTCCCGGCTAAGGCCGGCAGCGACGATGATCGGGAAATACTTGGCCCGCCCCTTCCCCTTTTCCCACTTTTCCTGCAGTTCGCGTCGGTCAAGACCCAGAATCGTGGCCAACTTCTCCAGCAGGGCATCCTTGTCGCGCACATCCTGGGGGATAAGAGCCAGGCTGAACGAAGGGGAATTATCCACCAGCACCTTGCCGTTGCGATCCAGCAGTACCCCCCGGGATGAAGCCACCGGCACGAAACGAAGCCGGTTGTTCTCCGACATGGTCTTCAATTTTTCGGACTGGATGACCTGCAGGTACCAAAGGCGGCTCAGCAGGAACAGGAACAGAAACGCCACGCCGATGGAGATGAAGAAAATCCGCTGGCGTGGGGCGGCAACCCGTATGTAGCTCTGCTCCGGCATCACTCAGCCTCCTGCAGCCGAAACGACGTTGCAGAGGTTACGAGCGACGCAACGAGGGCGCTCACCAACGCCTGGGGAACAAGGGCGGCCAGCAGCGTGGGGAAAATACCATCCGCCGCAGAGAAGAGCAGCAGAAGCAACAGGCTGAGCAGCCCGTGCGCCAGGGTCGCGAGGAACGCGACCACCACCATAAGCGTGCTGCTGTCCGTGTAGAGCTGATCGCGCAGGAGCCGGAGTACCAGGTAGATGACCAAAAACGAGAAGCCGCTGAGCCCCAGATAAATACCGCTGAAGGTATCGTGCAGGAGACCCTGGCAGAAGGCTAACGGTGTGCCGACCAGGCCGGCCTCCTCCTTGACGCCAAGGTAGACCACCAGCAACAGCAGCAGGTTGGGCACGAACGGCTCGCGCAGGAAGTACGGCAGGACGGTCACCTGAAGGATAAGGAGCAGGAACATCAGCAGGGTTATGAAAAGTGTCCTGAGCATGGCTTTCGGTCAGCTCCCCACGGGCGGCTCGACAGCGAGCAGCGGCAGGGCCAGCAGCTCGGCGAACTCCCGGATGCGGATGGTCGCCCCGTCCAGTTCCGTTGGTTCACCATAGCCATAGCTGCAGCCGATGGTCAGCACCCCGGCAGCCACGCCAGCGGCCACGTCGTTGATGCTGTCTCCCACCATGATCGTTTCATCCGCACTGCAGCCACAGACGCGCATGACATGCCTGAGCGGTTCCGGAGAGGGCTTGCGGGCCGGCAGGGAATCGGCACCGTATATGCCTGTAAAAAAGCCGTCGAGGTGAAGCAGTTCCAGCACCTTGCGGCAGAGGGCTTCGTTCTTGTTGGAGACGACAACGCTGGTGAAACCGCGGGGCGAGAGGAGTTCGAGGGTCTCCCGGACCCCGTGATACGGGACCGTCCGGTCGGCGATATGCTCCTCGTTGTATGCGAGGAAGAGCGAGAGCCCCTGCTCGATGTCCGCGTCCGGCGCACCCGGGAGTGCCCGTTCCACCAGGTTCCTGGCCCCCTGTCCCACCATGCCGCGCACAGCTTCGCGATCGAGGGGATCGAGACCGAAGGAGGACCGCATGCGATTCACCGCCTCGGTCAGGTCGTCCAGTGAGTCGATCAGGGTCCCGTCCAGGTCGAATATGATAAGCTTGATAGTTGACATCGGCGTATCCAAAAACTGAGGGGCAATTTAAGAATTGCCCCTGTCTAATTCCTTTATAGATTTGCTATTCCCCAGGTTTGTCAGGTTAGGAAATTGCTGCACAGCTATGAAGCCCCGTTAGGGGCGCTCGCCTGTAGCCGGGGGATTCATCCCCCGGATGTTTGCCGATATATCTCTGCGTCACGTACGTGACGGGAGTGGCATTTTGCCAAGACGACCGGGGAATAAATTCCCCGGCTACAAGCATTCTGTCCCTACGGGACGTAAGATAAAACCTAACTGATGCGGACCTATTCCCACTCAATGGTGGCCGGTGGTTTGGAACTGATATCATACACCACCCGGTTCACCCCTTTCACCTCGTTGATGATCCGGCTGCTTATGCGGGCCATGTCCTCATAGGGAAGCGGATACCAGCCGGCGGTCATGAAATCCTTGGTCTCCACCGCCCGCAGGGCAACGACATACTCGTACGTCCGGCCATCCCCCATGACCCCTACGCTCTTCACCGGCAGGAACACGGCAAAGGCCTGACTGATCTTGTCGTAGTGGCCGGCGGCATACAGTTCCTCGATGTAGATGGCGTCCGCCTGGCGCAGGATATCGGCATACTCCCTGGTGACCGCGCCGAGGATCCGTACCCCCAGACCGGGGCCGGGAAAGGGATGACGCCAGACCATCTGGTGCGGCAGTCCCAGCTCTTCGCCGATGGCCCGCACCTCGTCCTTGAACAGCTCCCTGAGCGGCTCCAGGAGCTGCAGCTTCATATGCTCCGGCAGGCCGCCGACATTATGGTGGCTCTTGATGTTGTGCGCCTTGCCGGTCTTGGCCCCGGCCGACTCGATCACGTCGGGATAGATGGTTCCCTGGGCCAGCCACCGGGCATCGGTCAGTTTCAGCGACTCTTCCTCGAAGATCTCGACGAACAGGGTGCCGATGATCTTCCGCTTCCGCTCCGGGTCGCTGACCCCGGCCAGGGCGGAGAGAAAACGCTCCTCGGCATCGACCCGGATCACCTTGACCCCCAGGTTTTCGGCAAAGGTGGCCATCACCTGATCACCCTCACCGAGCCTTAGCAGGCCGTTGTCCACGAAAACGCAGGTAAGCTGGTCACCGATGGCGCGATGGATCAGGGCCGCGGCCACCGAAGAATCGACCCCGCCGGAAAGACCGAGAATCACTTGTTCGCTCCCCACCTGCCTGCGGATGCGCGCCACGGCATCTTCAATGATGTGGCCCGGAGTCCATTGGCCGGTACAGCCACAGATCTTGCGGACAAAGGTATCGATAAGCAGCTCGCCGCGCGGCGTGTGGTTGACCTCGGGGTGGAACTGCACCCCGTAGAGGCGACGGCCGACATCCTGGATGGCGCAGACCGGGGCATTGGCCGTCTCGGCCACCACCTCGAACCCGGCCGGCACCCTGGAGACATGGTCGCCGTGGCTCATCCAGACCGGGCTCTTCCCCTCGACAAAGAAGCCGTCAAACAGCGGTCCCGGCTTGCCGGCGGCATGCAGGTCGGCGTGGCCGAACTCCCTTTTGCCGGCCGGCACCACTTCGCCACCAAAGTGACGACTCATCAGCTGCATGCCGTAGCAGATCCCCAGGACCGGCACCCCCAGTTCGAAGAGCTCTTCGGTCACCGCCGGGGCTTCCGGCTCGTAGACCGATTTGGGACCGCCGGAAAGGATGATGCCGGTCGGGGCAAAGGCGCGGATCGTTGCCAGATCGAGGTCGAACGGATGCAGCTCGCAGTAGACATGCGCCTCGCGCACCCGCCGGGCAATGAGCTGGGTATACTGGGAGCCGAAGTCGAGGATCAGTATCTTTTCACTGTGGATGTCGCTGGACATGAATTCCCTTTTGAACGTAGGACAGATGTAGGGGCAAACCTTGTGTTTGCCCCAGTCGGGCGATCACAAGGATCGCCCCTACAAACACCGGTTAATTCCCGCCGACGCGGTAGTTGGGCGCTTCTTTGGTGATGGTCACGTCATGGACGTGGGACTCCTTGAGCCCGGCACCGGTGATCTTGATGAAGCGCCCTTGCTGCTGCAGCTCTGTGATGGTCGGACAGCCGGTGTACCCCATGCCCGCCTTCAGCCCGCCGATCAACTGGTGGATGTTGGTGGAAAGGGCACCGCGCAGCGGCACCATCCCCTCGATCCCCTCGGGAACCAGCTTCATCTCGCTCTCCACGTCTGCCTGGAAGTAGCGGTCCTTGCTCCCTTCCTTCATGGCGCCGATGGAGCCCATGCCGCGGTAGCTCTTGTAGGTCCGCCCCTGATACAGGACCGTGTCGCCGGGAGACTCCTCGGTGCCGGCAAACAGCGAACCGATCATGACCACATCGGCGCCGGCAGCAATCGCCTTGGTCAGGTCGCCGGAGAACTTGATCCCGCCGTCACCGATGATGGGAATGCCGTATTTTTTCGCGATCCGCGAACAGTTGCTGATGGCGGTCACCTGTGGTACGCCGATCCCGGCCACAACACGGGTGGTGCAGATGGAGCCCGGCCCGATCCCCACCTTGATGGCGTCGGCCCCGGCCTTGATAAGCGCTTCGGCCGCCTCGGCCGTGGCCACGTTGCCGGCCACCAGTTCGATCCCCGGAAAGGACGACTTGGCCAGCCGGACGGCGTCGATGACCCCCTGGGAATGGCCATGGGCCGTGTCGATAACGATCACGTCCACCCCGGCCTTGTGCAGGGCATCGATCCGCGCCTCCATGTCCGGCGTCGGTCCCACGGCGGCCCCTACCCGCAGACGCCCCAGGGAGTCCTTGCAGGCATTCGGGTACTTCCTGACCTTCTCGATATCCTTGATGGTGATCAACCCCTTCAGGTTCCGCTCATTGTCCACCACCAGGAGCTTCTCGACCCTGGTATGTTTCAGATGTTCCTTGGCCTCCTCCAGGGTGGTCCCGACCGACACGGTCACCAGATTGCGCTTGGTCATCCGCGCCGAGATCAGGATGTCCAGATCGGTCTCGAAGCGGAGGTCCCGGTTGGTCAGAATCCCCACCAGTTTGCCGTTGGCCTTGGTGATCGGCACGCCGGAAATACGGTACTTGGCCATCATATCGAGGGCCTCGCGGATCTTCTGGTTGGGCCGCATGGTGATCGGATCGACGATCATCCCCGACTCGCTCTTCTTGACCTTGTCCACCTCCAGGGCCTGGTCGACAATGGAGAGGTTCTTGTGAATGAAGCCGAGCCCCCCCTCCCGGGCCATGGAAATGGCGGCACGAGCCTCGGTGACCGTATCCATGGCCGCGCTGACCAGCGGAATGTTCAGCATGATGTTCTTGGTGAGACAGGTGGTCAGATCTACGTCGCGGGGTATGATCTGGGAGTGGGCG
>JAJZTK010000184.1 GCA_021849045.1 Deltaproteobacteria bacterium
GTAGATCCCCTTTTTTCACCTGCTGGTTGTCCTGTACCGTCACCTTGCCGATCATCCCCGGCACCCGTGATGCCACGGCATGGATGTGTGACTCAACGAAGGCATTGTCGGTCCGGATATGGCTTTTCCCCCAGAGCCACCAGCGAAGGCCGCCGACGGCGCAGATGCTGATCAGTGCAAGGATGATGATGCTTGCCCGCTTGCGGCCACCGTTCTTTTGGGAAGCGGCCGGCGGTGAGGTGGATGGTGATGAATCCGGTATGTTGTCGTTTTCCATTAATGCTGCACTCCGTTGAGTGGTTGAGTTGGTGACCGCCCTGATGCCTCCATTGATGGGAGCCGTCTACACCCGCAACTCAGCTGAAATTATCCGGATTGAGCGGATACTGTCCGAATTTTCGCGCCGTATTCAGGAGCGCGTGGATGTTCTCGGGAGGTGTGCCATGGGGTAGCCCGCAGCCAAGGGCAAGGACATACCCCTTCGGCGTGTCATAGGCCTTCCTCAGACACTCCTTCGCGTCCCGCTCCACGTCGTCAGGCGTCCCCAGGTACATCGTCTCGGTCGGCTTCACATTGCCGACCAGGGCTATTCTCTCGCCAACGGCCTCTTTCGCCTCCCGAAGGTCCATCTTGTCGTCGATGCTGAACGACCCCAGGCCGGCATCGGCCACGTCGCTCCAAATGTTTTTTGTATTCCCGCAGATATGGATGGATGGCGCATGGCCATTGACCTCTTTGATGGCATCCACCAGCTCTTTCAGGTACGGAAAGGAAAACTCCCGGAACAGTTTCCGGCTGATCAGGCTCCCCGAAGAGGTGGGATCGCCGATGTTGAAGTCGGCACCCTCGATTTTTGCCGCTTTCTTGAGAAAGGCCAGGTTGCTGTCCAGGGCGAACCGCAGGACCTTGTGGGCGAATTCGGGGTTCCGATACAGGTCGCGCATGAACCGTTCCGTTCCCCGTATCTGGGCGGCAAGCGTGAATGGTCCGGTAAAGCCGATGGAGAGGGGCAGTTCATCGCCGAGCACGGCCTGCAGTTTTTCGGCTGCCTCCATGACGACGGGGAGTCTGCCGCTCCTGGTCGGATCGGGGAGTTCCAGCCGCTCAAGGTCCGAAAACTCTTTGACTACATGCTCTTCGATATAGGGGGCACTGTTTTCCGGATACGCCACCTTACAGCCAATGGCCTCCGCCATACCGGACAAGCCGGGCGCCGAGATCACTCCCTGTATCTCATAGACCTTCCTGGCCGCCACCTGTGCCTCGACGATCTTGTCCGGGTAAAAGAACAGATCCGTGAACCTGACACCGATCAACTTTGCCCCATGATCGGCGACCGTGACATTGCACGGAATCCTGTCCAGCGGTTTTCCCTCCCGGAAGGCCCTGTGCCTCTCTTTCGGGGTCATCTGATCCTTCTTTATCGTCTGAGCCATGGCAGTTTCTCCTGAAGTTGTTCAGCCGGCAGCGGCCGTTGAATCAATGTCGTGAAGCTTACGTCCAGCCCCGGGCGGGGCGAACCTCTCCATCTTGCAGATCAACGGGTTCTGTTTCGTGTTGAATGGTGAACTTGCCGGCGAAGACGATTGCGAACATGCTGAGCATGGCAAGTGTCCCTCCCACCGCATATACCTTCTCGACCCCATACCGGCCGGCGAGCCATGAGCCCACCAGCATGGAGCCGACGTTCAGGGGGGCGCCGATGGCGGATACCGTGCCGTAGACCGTGCCACGGATGGAGTGCTCGGTTGAGGTGTCGCGCACCGAATGCAGGGCAATGGCGGCGATGTAGAAGCAGGCGGAACTCGCGAACATCAGGGCCAGAGCAGCCGGATAGCTCCGGATGAACCCGAGGCCGACGAGCGCGGCATACTGGAAGGTAAGACCCGCAACGATGACCTTGAGGCTGCGCAGACGCAGTCCCAGAAACGAGGCGATGATGGCCCCGGTGATGCTTCCCACGCTGATGACGGTCAGGAAGAGGCCATAGCGGAAATCGCTCTCTCCCAGGTAGGACTTCACGTAGACCACATAGAGCGAGACCTGCGATCCCAGGAACAGCGCCTTGGTCCAGAGGAGGTAGCGCAGGGCCATGAGGTTGGAGTTGCCGGCTACGTACCTGAGGGCGGTGCGAATCTGCTGCATGAAATCGATGGGCTCCCGATCTGCCCGGACCCGGTCGGCAAGGTCCAGAAACCTGCTGGCCAAGACCGCCAGCAGATAGAAGGAGGCGGCCAGGAAATAGAGCGTACGGGCGGGAAGATGGCTCACCAGGACACCCCCCAGCAGCGGAGCCAGAAATTTGGCGACATTCAGCGAGAGGAGTATGCCCACATTCCCGTTCACGTAGCCGCGATTGGGGAGCAGTTCGGCCATCATCACCGTCCGGGCGTTGGCGATCATGGCAAGCCCGAACGAAATGAAGAACCAGAAGCAAAAACGGAGCGGCAGCGAATTCGCGAACCCCATCAGGAGGATCAGCAGTCCCACCGCGACCGACGTGGTGCGAAAGACCGACTCCTTACGGAAGCGGTCGGTGATTACCCCGTAAAAGGGGGAAAAAAGTTTCGGAAGCACCGTAAAGGCGGTGAGAAGCCCGGCCAGTAAGGGATTGCCGGTGGCCTTGAATATCTGGAGGATGGAGACGAAGAAGACGAACTCGTACCCGAAGGCTGAGAGCAGGTATGAGACAAAGAATGCTGTAGTGTTCTTGCGGTCCATTGGGAATATAAGGCGTCCGGGATAATGCTGCCCGGACGCCTGAGCCTTTACTGGAAGTCGGACAGAATGGCGGAATAGATATCCTCCACCAGGCGCAACCCACCGGTGTACCCGACGTAGGAGCGGTCGAAGACCAGCCGGTCGCTGACCGGCATGGAGACGGAGAGGAGAAATCCGTTCAACTCTTTGGCCAGGGTCCGTTCCCACGCCGAACCGAGGATCAACGGCCGGGATCGGAACTTCGTGGCCCGCAGCTCGTTCTGCACCGCGCCGCCATCCGGTGTGAAGGTGACTTCGGCGCCGATCCCCTCTCCCAGGTCCTTGAAGTATCCCCTCACCTCTTCCTGCAGATGATCCGGAATACCGTCAACGACATACAGACGGTCGGGAATCAGGCCAAGGTCGCTCACCAGGAACTTGGCCAGCGCCAGTCCATACGTACTGTCGGTAACCGTGGTGAAATGGCGCGGCAGGAAACGTGTTTCAAGAAGTACTTCCGCTGCCCGTTCGATGTAGTGGTAGTAGTGATTCTCCCGCTCTGTGATGTACTGCTCCACCTTGTTCCGGTCGAGGTCGGCAAACTCTGCCACGGTGCGCAGAAACTTGCCAGTCTCGGTGGGACCAATGGGGAGAACCGGGTAGTGGAGGAATGGCGTGCCGAACCGTTCCTCCAGCTGCTGCACCCCTTTCAGCCCCACCCAGGGGGAGATCAGAAGGTTGAACTGGGCCGCCGTCACCCGATCCAGGGCCGCTACCCCACCACCAGGGCCAAAGATGATGTTCGGCGTGAGTCCGATGGAACGGAGCAGTTCCGCCAGCTCGGAGTAGACACCGGTCCAGAACGGGTCCTGGTAGGGGACTACGGCCCAGATGTTGACCAGACCGGGAGTAGCTTCCGTTGCCGGCTGAAGGTACTGGTCGAAGATGGCGTCCAGCACCAGTTCGTGACCGATGAAGTTTGAGCCCTTGAAGCCGCCGGTCTCAGCCCAGACGATCGGCTTCCCTTGCTTCTGAAACTGACGCACCACATCCCCCACGTCGTCGCCGACGATATCGGAGGTGCAGCCGGTCAGCACCGCGAAGAAGTCCGCGTCGATCACCTTGAAGGTATTCTCGATGACCTCTTCCAGCTTGTCGGTGGCGCCGAAAACCACGTCACGCTCCGTGGCATTGGTGCAGGGGACCGTGTGCCCTCCGGCATACCCCGAGCCCTGACCACCGTTTTGCAGGCCAATCGCGCCCCACAGTTTCTGTCCGCACCCCGGACCGGCATGGAGCACCGGAATGGCGCGATCGATGGCGAGTACCGACTGGAGCCCCCCCAATGTGCAGACGTGACGTACCTGATCGATAATCTGTGTTGTCATTAGAACCCCTCCGCGTTAAGCAGCGCGAAGCTGTCCTGAGCGATCCACCAGTCGCTGTAGGGGAGCTTGA
The DNA here is from genome assembly GCA_021849045.1 of Deltaproteobacteria bacterium. GTDB lineage: Bacteria > Desulfobacterota > Desulfuromonadia > Geobacterales > DSM-12255 > Geomobilibacter. Next base: position 4,159 of record JAJZTK010000184.1, read on the forward strand.
TCCGTTCTGCCAGTTTTCGTGCCAATGACCGGTTGGTCAGTTTGTCGATAATGACGTTGCCGAAGTTGAGAATGCCGTTGAAGCCGAAGGCTGCATATTCGTCGGTGATCATGTAGGATGCGATCCCCATCTTGGTCGCCCAGACCGACGAGCCGCCGTGACGGGTGACATAGATATCCGGCTTGAGCTTAGCGAGCAGGTTGACGATCTCGTAGTTCTGCTGGTCGCCGACACTCACCTGCAGGCTTTCGTCCGCCTCGGCCAGGCGTTTCGTCGACTCAGGCACCTCGCCGTGATCGTAGTTCTGGTCGAAGTGCCAGGTGGCGGCCCAGATTACCTCTACCCCCAGTTCCCGCAGCACCCGGGTGTAATTGTGGCCGAAGCTCGGCCCCATCCCCACCACGGCGGTTTTTCCCTTCAACCGGGCGCGGATCTCTTCCAGTTCCGGGGCGATGCGTGCTTCCTCGGCAGCTATATGGGCTTCCACCGCGTCTTCGGCGTCCAGCAGCGTCCCCAGTGAGCGGAGCCAGTTCTTGTAGCCGGTGATGCCGTGGGGTTGTTCGGTCTTGACGTAGGGGACATCGTAATACTGCTCCAGGGCGTTGCCCAGGTAGCTCCCCAGGGTGCCGCAGATGCTCACGGTGGCCCTGGCCTCGGAAATGCGGCGGATCTCTTCGACCGTGCTGTGCTGGAGCAGAAAGACCGGCTCCACCCCCAGCTTGGAGAAGGTGTTGATGATCTCCTTGCGTGCGCTGCCGCGAAAATTGACGAAATTCACCTTGTTGGTCTTAGTCTTAAAACGGGGGGGCTCGACAATGCCGTGCAGGACCGCGTGGAATGCGGCATCGAAGCCGCTGGCCCAGACCTTGGTCTTGAACCCCTCGCAGAATGCCGGCACCAGCGGAATGCCCAGTTCATCCTTCAGCTCATTCAGAACACTCTGGATGTCCTCACCGATGATCCCGGAGACACAGGAAGCGGTGACGAAGATCGCGTTCGGCTTGTAACGCTCATACGCCTGCCGAATCGTGTCGCGGAGCTTGTCCGTGGCGCCGAAAACCGTGTCCCGCTCTTCCAGATTCGTGCTGATGACCTGGACATTGACATACTCAAGGCCGCGGAGGCGCGCTCCGGACTTGAAGTTGACGTTCCCCCCCACCGAGTCGGCCGCGCACCCCACCGGCGCATGGTTAATGACAAGCGCATCCGCGATGCTCGCCAGCTGATTCTGACAACATCCGGACGAACAGGCGCTGGCCTGGGTGAAGCAGCGCTCCCGGTTGCCCACCCCACACCCGGAGGAGCGCTCGTGCAGGTCGCCGATGGTGCCGACGTAGCCGGTGACGGCCCCCAACCGGTTCTCCCGTATGGGCACCTCATTTCGTTTGATGTCGATCGTGCTCATGGAACCTCCCTTTACGGCTTTCATAGAATGGTCACGAATTGCAGCGATAAAAAAAGAGACCGAATGAATGTCATCCGGTCTCTTGTCTGCAAGTGAACCAATAAGCTATTTATTTAATAGACTATGTAGCCTTACTGTATATGCGACGAAACATCATGTCAACATTAATTATTAGCATACTACATTCCAAAGTCAGGAGTGTAGCCCGCTCATAGTGGTTCAATCGAGAAGGAACTCGACGGTATTCGTGATCCGCTGTTGCCGGTCGAAGCTCCGCTCCAGGAAGCGTATCCGGTCGTCACGGTCGATGAGAACGACGGTCGAGGTGCGGGTGCCGTAGTCATCGTGGTTGACAAACACTGCCGAGAGGGCACGCTCCCGTTCCGGGCTGACGCCGGTGTCGGGGAGGAGGTGGTCCGGATGGCGTTCGGGATCGGCAAGGAGCCTGAAGATATCCTCCGGGTCGATCTCCTCCCCCTTGATGATGTGCCGAAGTCCCTCTGTTGCGGTGGCAACCTTTGGCCAGGGTGTATCGAGCAGGTGGTTGCTCAGGCCGTAAATGCCTATCGGGAGACGAGCGATGGCGTCTCCCCGGTTGGAGTAGTAGCCGAGGTCACCGCCATAGCCAAAGATCAGGCCGAAACCGTTGTATCGGTCGCCCGTTTGCTCTAACTGCTGCAGGTATTCCTGCGCCGTCATGGAGCCGGAGAGGAATTCCGGGATCAGCCTGCCGCGTGACAGCTTGTCCTTGGCGTACTCACTGGGGCCGAAGTAATTGGTCAAGGCGGCCAGGCGGCCACCCTCCGAGACCCCGAGCCATGTACCGCCCGCTTCCAGATCGCGACCGGCCAGGATATGCGGGGCATCGTCCCAGAATCCGGCCACCGATGCCGGGCGGGAGAGATCCTCGTCCCGGTTTGCCGCAAGCACCAGGCGGTAGCGGGGATGGGAGTCAAGGGCAAAGGCTAACAGACACATTCCAGAACCTTCCTGTGGAGTAACATCTTGTGTAGAATCAGGGAGGACGGGGAGAATCGATCACTCGATAGCTTCATGCATTTCTCCTCTTCTACCTCAGCCCGCAATCTCATCCCGGAACTCCAGGAGCGAGGCGCACTGGCGGTGCACGCGAGTCCTCGTCTCCGCATCGATCCGCTTGATGTCGGGGATGTGGATGACCCGCAAGCCGGCCGCGTAGGCGGCTTGGATGCCGTAATCCGAATCCTCCAGGGCAATGGTTTCAGCCGGCTCGGTTTGCAGCGCCTCAAGCGCCTTCAGGTAGATGTCGGGATGGGGCTTGCCCTTTTCCACCTGATCGCCACCGATGACGGCCCGGAAATAGCCGGCAATACCGGCCTGTTCCAGATTACCAAACGCCCGTTCGGTACGGGTGGAGGTCGCCAGGCCGATGGTTGCGCCCCGTTCTTTGAGATGGGTCAGCAGCTCGACCGCCCCCTTCTTTACCGGCAGGCCATACCGTTCC
>JAJZTK010000029.1 GCA_021849045.1 Deltaproteobacteria bacterium
AGCAGCTCGTCGAGCCCCTGCTCCAGTGCCCACAGGGCTCCCAGCAGGTTGCCGCTGTCAACGGTGGAGACGTAGCGCGGCTCCAAAGGGGCCAGGGTTCGGGTATCGTACCAGTTGAGGAGATGTCCTTCATGGCGCTCCAGACGGCTGATGGTTGCCATGGTAGCTGTCAGCGTTTCGACGACCTGGGTAACGGTAAGGTAGCCGCAGTCATGGGCACCCAGGGTGCTGGTCATCCAGAGACCGATATTGGTCGGACTGGTGCGCATGGCCAGGCGGTTCTGGTGGGCGACCTGGAAGTTGTCGGGAGGCAGCCACGAGGTGTCGGCGGTGACAAAGGACGAAAAATAGCGCCAGGTCCGTCGGGCGACCTGTCTGAGGAAGAGGCGGTCCGTTGCCGGCAGCGGTTCCGTGCCTTCTGCCGGGGCGGGCCGCAGGTTCAGGAGCCAGCCGAGCAGCGGGGAGAATAGCCACAGGACGAGCCAGGGGGCGGCCTGCGGCAGGCTGGCCGGCATGACGCGCCAGATCGCCAGGCCAACGATAGCGCTGAAGATGCTCCCCAGGGCCAGGGTCGCAACAAAGAGCGGCTGCCGGCGGGAGGCACTCCAATGGGTTGCCTGGGCCGTCCACTCCAGAAGATCGCGTCGGGAGATCAGGCGCCGGTAGCAGACCCGGGCGATGGCATCCAGGGTCACCGCTGCCTGGTGCGGCAGCAGGGCTGCGTCGGCTGTTGCCCTGAGCAGGTCGTGCAGCAGTTTGGACCGGGAGAAGTACTTCAACCCCTTGCGGGTGGTGGCCATGGTGAACGGCTGCGCCAGGGGGTGGAAGAGGAGCTGCAGGCCGACCACCAGCGTGGCGATGCCGCCGGTCTTCGGGGAAACGAGCCAGGAGGCGATCAGTAGCCCGAGGCTGGTGGCTGGCAACAGGCTGCGGCGCAGGTTGTCGAGGATCTTCCAGCGGTTCAGGAGGGAGAGCGGATTGGCGCCGCGACCGCCGGCAGCCTGCGGAACCCACGGAAAGATCCATCCCGCGATCTGCCAGTCGCCGCGAATCCAGCGATGGGCCCGGCTGCTGTAACTCTGGTACCCCTGGGGGAATTCGTCGTACAGCTCGATATCGCTGGCCAGTCCCACCCGGACGTGCGCCCCCTCGATCAGATCGTGGCTCAGGACCCACGCTTCGGGGAACCGTCCCGACAGCACGCGGCTGAAGGCGCGGACATCGTAGATCCCCTTGCCGTGGTACGATCCTTCACCGCACAGATCCTGATAGAGATCGGAGACTGCCTGGGTGTAGGGATCAATGCCGATCGCATCGGCAAAGAGCCGGCTGAAGGTCGAGGCGCTCGTGCTCGGCAGGGTCGGGCTCACCCGCGGCTGGATGATGGTGTAGGAGCCGGCCATGATGTTGCCCGCCCCGTCGAAGCGGGGCCGGTTCAGGGGGTGCGCCAGGGTCTCGACCATCCTGCGGGCCGTTGCATGGGGCAACTGGGTGTCGCTGTCCAGGGTGATGATGAAGCGGACGTCCGAAAGACTGTCCGGGTCGCCCACATACACCAGTCGGGGAGCACTCTCCGGCCGCGTGCCGTCGATCAGGCGGTTCAGCTCCTCCAGCTTGCCCCGTTTACGTTCCCAGCCGATGAAGTTCTGTTCCGATTCGCTCCAGGTGCGTTCCCGATGAAACAGGAAAAAACGCCCGGTGCCATGGCGCTCGTTAAGCTCCGTCAGGTAACTGCTCGCGGTCTGGAGCAGCCGGCTGTCGTCTTCACGGGACAGCGTGGCGGCATCGGTGTAGTCGGTGAACAGGCTGAAGAGCAGATTAGCTTCCTTGTTGGCCAGGTAGCGGATCTCCAGCTTTTCCACCTCGGCGCGTACCGTCTCCGCGCTCACCAGCATCATCGGCACGACCACCAGGGTGCGGAAGGCATCGGGAATCCCCGCATCCTCGAAATCCATCTTGGGCAGGGGCCGGGGCGGCAGAATACGTGTGATCAGGTAATTGACCACCTCGATTGCCAGCTGGCTGACCGGAATCAGCAGTAGCGGCAGCAGTCCGAGGCGGATGGCGAGTGGCAGCCCGTCCGGGGTGAAGGGGGCGATCAGGGCGAAAAACAGTGCGACGAAGCAGCCGATGCCGCAGGCGTAGACAACGGCATGGTGGCGATAGATCCATTCCAGGGTGCGGTAACGGCGCGTTTCGCGGCAGGCGAGCAGTAGGGCCAGTTCGGCCCGGCCCTCGCCGGCCAGCCAGGTACCGACGTGGCTGGCCCGCTCATTGGTGGTTGCTTCGCGCTTGGCTAACGTCGCCAGCCCGATGACGCGCTCCGCGACCTGCTCCTCGGCCTGGGCGCTGGCGCGGGCAAGTTCTTCTATTGCCCGCCGACAGCGGTCACGGGTGGCAAAATCCATCCCGCCATAGACCCCGGCCGGATCGCGGCGCAGCAGCTGCTCCACTGTGCTTAGCTTCTCGAAGATCTCCCGCCAGTCCAGCAGGGCTAGTTGGCGCAGGCTGGTGAAGGCATTGCCGCAGGACAACTGCTCCCTGGTCTGCCGGTTCTGCTCGCGTTGCGTGAGGTCGTGCAGCGGGCTTTTGAGCGTGCGCTCGAGCCAGTTCCGGACCGGCGCCAATACAGCCGCCTCGTCGTAAAGCAGGCCGACCAGCTGGCTGCCGAAATAGGGGGTGGGACACGGCTCCGAAGCAGCAAGCTCCGCCAGGAGCGCGAAGAGCTGGTTGGATTCGCGGCGATTGGCGGCGATCAGCCGGTTTGCCCAGAAGTCGGCCAACTGACGTTCACGCAGGTCCGCCAGGGCGGTGACGGCCAGACTCTGGATGCTTTCGATCAGTGCTACGCGCAGCATCTGGGGCAGTGCCCAGAGTTCGCCTATCGTCAGCGTGCGCACCGTTTGGTGGGCCTTGATGAATGCCAGGATATTCTCCCGGTCCAGGCGCTGTTGGTTATGGGAGACGAGATCCTCGGCCAGTCCATAGATGCACGGCAGCCCCCGGTAGGGATCGGAGGTCAGTGTGGGGAGCTGCTGGTAGAAGCGCCGCGGCAGGTTTAAAAGGACATCGCGGGCGTTCCCCTCCAGGATGTACTCGTTATCGAGGATCCAGTCGGCAGCAGGTGTGGCTTTCTGTTCCAGGCGGCTTGCTGCGGTGAGGTCTGCGCAGACCTGACGGACCCAGTGCCGGGACTGTTTGAGCCGCTTGAGCAGTTCGTCTGTCTGCTGTGGCCTCAGGTTTACCTGCTGCTCCCTGGCATGGCGCTCGGCATGCTCCAGGATCTGTGCCGGGGAAAGCTTTACCTCTTGTTCCCGCGTCTCTGCCCGCCGTTCGCGTCGGGGATGCATGACGAACAGCACCGGGGAGATATCGCTGCTTTCCCGCAGCAGGGCAAGCGGACGCTGTAACGATGCGACCGGTGCCTGGAGAACCAGGACGGATTCCCCGGCCACGAGCCAGCGGGCGTGATCGCGCAGGACACCCGGCTCGACGCCATATCTGGAGCGGCGCAACCATGTCAGGGCTGTCAGGCCGCCGATTGTGGCAGATGCCAGGATCAATGCCGGGGAACCGGCAAGATTCCACCCCGGAAGCGAAGGCGACCAGTGCAGGAGCAGGCCGGCCATTCCGGCAATCCCCCCGGACAGGCAGGCAGCAAGGGCTACCCCGAGGGCACGGCGCCAGACGAACGGGTCTGCGACATGAATATCGCCGTTCGTGCCTTTATGCACCAGGGCGGTGCGGCTGAAGCCGTGCCGTGCCAGTTCCCGGAGAGCTCTCCGGGCTTCATCTTGTTGTGCGAAGTAACCAATCAGAATGCCAACGCCCACTATCCGTCCTTTAGTTGACTACGTAGTCTGAGCGTTCGGTCAGGGTGACGGATTTCACGTGACAGGAGGACTCGGAAAGGAACCGTGCGGACTGTTCCAGAGGATTTGACAACTGAAGTGGCTGGAGATGACCGGAAACTGAGGGGGGTCGAAATGATTGGGAGGAATGATTTCGGCGGTAGGTCAGTTGGTTAACTGTACGCCGTTATCAGGTTAATAGATAGGGATATTAATCTGATAGACGGTCAGATTATCGCACAGATGAGCAATCGTAAGCTTTTATTTTTGGTTCGTCGAACGGCTCAGGGGCTGCTGCTTGAGAGCTGTGCCCCTTTCTAAGGCGCAAACATTTCTGCAAGAACTGACAAACTTTTTCTTGCGTCGACTTGTCAATTTTGCCCAGCCTTTGTGTCAGTCGTGCCTTGTCTAAGGCATCTTGAGTAATCGCTCGCTACGCAGATTGTCTCGATCAACTAAATGCCGCTGGCGTCTGTTGTCTGCCGATGATGCCGGGGGGGCACAAAAGCGGGGGAACGTTATTTCTATCCTTTCTGTTTGGACATCGCAATTAATTTCGTTCGGAGGTTGGTCTTCTTCCCAAGAAGGCCCAGTTTCTTTCTTATGGAGAACCGATGAGACTCGACAGAGTGGACCGATATGTTCAGAATTTCGGCGATCGTTTTGTTTCTGTGTCCCTCAATGATGTGGCCTGCGATTTCCAGCTCTCGTGTGGACAAACTCAGGGCATCTTTGCCCAGGCGTTCTCCGAGGCTTGATGTAATCTCGTCAAGACGATGTCTTACAGCATCCAGGTACGCGCTCTGAGAGGCTGAAAGAGGGCTGTTCCTTAGCTTGTGGAGATGGGGTTGAATCATGTTTTGGATGTTGTGCCAGACCCTGGATTCCAGATCCTTCTTGTCCTCTTCCCGTTGCTGAAGAAGTACCTTCAGGGCAGAGTTCATCTCGGCCAGTTCGCTCGACCTTGTTTGCAGCTTTTCATTGATGGCTGCGAGTTTTCTCTCTGTGTTGCGAAGGTCCGTGACGTCGACAAGAACGCTGAGTAGGCACTGCTCCCCCTGTATGGCCAGGGTGGTAGTGGACCAGAGCATGTCCCTGATTTCTCCGTTCTTCATCCTCAGGCTGACTGGTTCTTTGTCCAGGAATTTCTGGAGCCGTATCCGTTGGAGAAGGTCTTCCCGGTCCTGCCTCTCGCGCCATAAGCCGATTTCCTCAGTGGTACGGCCTATCACCTTTTCTTTCTTGTATCCGGTATCTCTGCAAAAGGCGTCGTTGCAGTCTATTAAACGACCGTTGTCTCGGGCAACCAGAACAATCCACGTGGGACTGGCCCTGAAGAGAAGGCTCCACATTTCTTCGCGCTTGCGCAACTGCTCCTCTGCTGTCTTGAGTTTGCTGATGTTTCTCCCAATGGCCCCTATCCACTGGAGATGGTCCTTGTTGTCGAAGTGGAAACTGACTGTCCACATGATGTCCTGCACATCTCCGTGAATGCCCGGGGTCCGTGCCTCAACCGAAGCGCTGGATGCCCGGCAGGCGATGGATTCCGTCAGTGCCTTTATGACGTCGCGGCGGTCGGCAGGGTGGATTAGAGACAACATGTGCCCCCCTGTGTGGGCCAACTTATTGTGCGCCATTAACTTTGTCACCGATGGGCTAAGATAGCGCAGCCGCCAACGTATATCGATTCGGATAATCAGATCGTTGGTTTGTTCCACCAAGTTCTGGAAAAATTCATTACCAAACGTCCCCATTACTATCTCCTCTTAAACGAATTTTACCCCCTGCTGCACTCTTGCTAATAACTGCTACCTGGACGAGTTCCTGTGCCGGAGTGGCTCTCGCACCCCCCGTCGATAATGGTACACACTCCTGCGCAGAGGCTTTATTGACTATATACTAACATTAAAACCTAGTCAAATAATCATGGTTGTACTTCTTTTAAAAATAAAACATTATTTGCTTAAGGATTCGAGGGCTTTTCTGACTATAAGAGTGTAGCTGTTGTGGCATACGGGCAGGGTGGCCATTATGTGGGTAGCTTTCAAATAAAACATATTTATCTTCCTGCGAGACAGCCAACGCCGATGTTGGATTTAATGAGGAAAGGGGGGGTGAGGTGCAATCGATAGTCAATATGTTTGAGAATGGGAAAGGGAGGAATTGAAATGGAGAAGATTGGTTTCATTGGATTGGGAGAAATGGGCGCTTTCATGGCGAAAAATCTTATCAAAGCCGGATATAAGTTGTTCGTTTTCGCTAACCGGAAAGAAGTTACAGAAAAGTTCATCAGATTGGGAGCCAAGGCTTGTTCGAGCGCCCATGAGGTTGGACAATCGTCTGATATTGTTTTTGTTATGGCGAGGACAACGGAACAGGTGGAAAGCATTGTGCTCGGCGATAACGGCCTTCTGCAGGGTTGCAAGACAGGTTCATGCATCATTATCACGGCGACAATCAATCCCATTTCGGTTCAAAAAATCGCCGGTCTGGCCAAAGAAAAACAAGTAGAAGTTTTGGACGCACCAGTCAGTGGAGGAAAGGAAGGGGCTGAAGCGGCAACTTTGTCTATCATGACAGGAGGTGATGAAAATACCTTTAAGAAGATACGTCCTGTTCTGGAAACTGTCGGGAAGAACATTTTTTATCTTGGAAGCTATGGGATGGGTGAGGTGGCGAAGATCGCAAATAATCTTCTGCTGCTGATCAACATGAATGCCGCCTACGAAGCTGTCAATCTCGCACTGAATGCAGGGTTGAGCTTGGATGCCTTACTCCAAATCGTCAAACCGAGTACGGGAGGCAGCTGGGTTACAGGACACTGGGACGTGGTGACCGCGTGGAAGGAGAATTATCAACCCGAAGGTACAATGGACCTTATTTTCAAGGATTTCCAGTTGGCTTACAATTTGGCCAAGGATCTCAAGGTCCCGCTGCATTTGGGTGCAGTGGCATCACAACTGGGACGGTACTAGGGAGTAAAGTTTGATTAAATAAAATATAAAATAGGGGGACTTCTATGGAAACAGAAATTATTATTGACAATTCTGATATTGACAGCCAATTGGAAGGCGAATCAAAACAAAGTGAAGTAAAACTTAGTATATCAGAAAAAATAGCAGAAGCTTATAGTAAATATTTCCCTGATTCCATGATTTTTGTTCTTGCTATTACTGCTATAGCTATGCTTTCAGCAGTTATATTAACAAATAGTGGACCCATGAAGGTAATGAGTTTATGGTTTGATGGATTTCCTCGGATGTTTACTTTTGCTTTCCAGTTAATTCTTACCTATGCTGCTGCTCTCGTTATAGTAGAAACTCCTTGGATAGGGAAACAAATAACCAAACTAGCTAAAATGGTGAATAAACCAACTACAGCGTATGTATTAACAGGTTTAATAAGTGGTCTTACCTCTTTACTAGGATGGTACATTGGGCCTGTTGTTGCCGGGACCTATGCACGTGCAATCGGCAAAACGAATGATAAGGTAGATTATCGACTGTTACTAGCCATTACCTATTCTTCCTGGATTGTTTGGGCGGGAGGAATCTCAGCTACAATCCCACTGTTTGTGGCTACGAAAGGATCACTGACAGAAATGCTTGGAGGCGTTATCCCTTTTAAAGCAACCGTTTTCTCTCCAATGAATTTAATCTTAATGATTTCAACTGTATTTATTATTACGACTATATTCTATTTCATTGGGATAAACAAAAAGAAAATTGTCTCTTATAAATCACTATTAATTGAAAAAGAAAAAGAAAGAGAAGAAATAGCTGTTGCAATAGAGTGGAATATTACAAATAAAACTTTTGCTGACCGTATTAATAACTGGCGTCCAATCCAATGGGTAATTGGTCTTTTAGGTGTAGCGTATATGTTCTACCATTTAGCTGTAAATGGATTAAATGGTTTAAACTTAAATTCAGTCGCATTTTTACTCATGTTTATTGGATTTATGGTAAGTATGAATGTAAATCACTATGCAAAAACTTTCTCAAAACATATGGCTGCTAGTACTTCAATTGCCATTCAATTTCCACTTTATGGAGGAATTATATCTATTTTAGTAGGAACAGGTTTAGCAGAAATATTTTCACACGCTGTCGTAAGTATTTCAACAGTAGCTACTTTTCCAATGTTAACATTTTTAGTGGAAGGTTTTATTCATTTATTTATCCCTTCAGCCGGATCGTTATTTACTGCAACCGCACCAGCATTTATACCTGCAGCGAAGGAATTAGGAGTGTCCATTCCGCGTACAGTAATGGCTATGAACTACGGTGAGACATGGACTTCTCTCATTCAACCATTCTGGGCTCTATTATTTATGCCAATTATGGGGGCTGGATTGAAACTGACGGTAAAAGATTTTCTTGGATATTGCCTACCAGTATTAATCATTATTGGAAGTATTTGGATTGTAGGAGTCATTTATTTACCAATTTAGAATAAATAAGTAGCTGTTGTTTGTCTCAAAGCAAAGGGTATTATGGAATATTGTGTCATTACCCTTATTGTTGCTGGAATCCTATTTGCTATTGAAATTCTAAAATTCAGATTATTACTATTGCCAGAATAATAAAAAAGGTAGGAGTTGAATATTCATGGTCAAGAAGATCAATCATATTGCCATCATTGTGAAGGATATTGAAACAGCCCTTATTCCTTATCGGGAAGGACTAGGGTTAAAAGAAACGGAGGTTGAATTTGTTGAATCTTTCAATGTGCGCCTTGTTTTCCTTTCTATCGGAGATACTCAGATAGAGTTGATACAGCCATTAGGAGATGAAGGTGACCTTGTGGAATTTCTACAAAAAACAGGAGGTGGATTACACCACATCGCTGTGGAGGTAGAGAACATTCATAAAACTCTTCAAAATATGGAGGACTTATCAATAGAAATGAAAGATCGGAGTCCACGACCGGGTGCCCATAACTCCATTGTTGCCTTTGCTAAACCGGAGGGGTTTGAAGGTGTAACTTTGGAATTTGTACAACCGGCAAAAGTATCTAATTAAGGAAAAGTCACTGGACGCGCCGAATTATTTGTTGTCATTGGAAAATTCTGGGTGATGTCCCCAATTAGTTGACATAGCGTGCCGGTTTGTATTAAGATTGTCTTGGTCAAAATCATTTTGCACCGGAGGCAATCAATGAGCGAGATTGAGCAATGTTTCTGTCCCAACGAACTATGCAAGGATTACGGCCTGCGCAGACAGGGCAACATTGCGCTTCGCGGCAAGTATGGCCGCAAACGTAACGGATCATCGGTGGACGTTTGCTGAACTGCTGGCTTACCCGGTACTTTGTCAATAATATGGGGACATCACCAGTTCACCAAGTTCTGGAAAAATTCATTGCCAAACGCCTGCATTAACATCCCCCCCAATTAAGCGCATCCGCCGCACTCTTGCTAATAACTCTCCTAACTCTCCCTGACGAGTTCCAGCACCGGGGTGGCTCTCGCCTCCCTCGTCGATAATGGTACACACCTCTGCATAGAGGTTTATTGACTATATATTACCATCAAAACCTAGTCAAATAAGCATGGTTGAATTTTTTAAGCAAATAAAACATTATTTGCTTAAGGATTCTGGGGCTTTTCTGCCTATGAGAGTGTAGCTGTTGAGGCACACCAGTAGGGTGGTCATTATGTGGGTAACTTTCGAATAGAACGGAGGTATCAGTATGGAGAATGTAAAAAGAGCCACGCTCAGTTTCGAACAGGAGTATCAGCAGAAGCTCTGTACGGCGGCGGAGGCTGCATCGATCGTAAAGTCCGGCGATTATCTCAGTTTGCCTATCGGCGTCGGGGAGCCAACGCTATTCGTGAGAGAGTTGGCCGCGCGCAAACGTGAACTGTTTGAGGTGGTCATCAATCAGCAGCATCCCCTCAGCCCCGACTTTTTTACGGAAGATTCGGCGCCGCACATCAAGGTGAACTCGTGGTTCACCAGCCCTGCTGCTCGCAATGCGGTGCAGAAAGGGTGGACCGATTTTGTACCTAACAATTTCAATGAAGGACCCCGACTGCTGCGCGAATATTGGCCGATTGATATTGCAGGGACCGTGGTCTCTCCAATGGATGATCATGGCTATTTTACCTGCAGCCTTGCCGTTGCCTACACCATGGAGGCAGTCAAAAAGGCGAAGAAGGTCGTGGTGCAGGTGAATCCTCACGCCCCACGGGCTCACGGCAACTGCCATATCCACATCTCCGAGGTGGACTATATCATCGAGTGCGATGAACCTCTCCAGGAATTGATAAATCCGGAAATTTCACCGATCGAAGAGGCGATCGGCGGTTACATATCGGAACTAGTAGAAGATGGTTCCTGTCTGCAGCTCGGCGTGGGGGGGATCCCCAACTCGGTGTGCAAGGCACTGTTGCATAAGAAGGACCTGGGCATACACACCGAACTGCTTTCTGACGGCATGGTCGACCTGATGCTGTCAGGTGCGGTTAACAACTCACGCAAACAGACCCATCGCGGCAAGACAGTCGCCACCTTAGCCCTTGGAACAAGGCGACTCTACGAGTTCATGAATGAAAATCCGAGAATCGAGATGCACCCGGTGGATTATGTACTCTATCCGCACAATATCGGCAAAAACGACAACATGGTGACAATCAATGCCACACTCGAAGTAGACCTTCTTGGACAGTGCTGTTCGGAATCTATTGGCCATCTGCAGTACAGCGGGACCGGTGGTCAAGCAGATTTTGCCCGCGGCGCAAACATTTCAAAGGGCGGTAAAGGCTTCATCACGGCGGCGTCGACAGCGAAAAACGGTACGATTTCCAGAATAGTGTCGGCCCTTACACCGGGGGCAGCCGTCACCACAGGGAAGAACGATGTGGATTATGTCGTGACTGAGTTCGGAGTAGCAAAACTTAGAGGGCAGACCGCCCGACAACGCGCCCTGAACCTGATCAATATTGCGCATCCTGATTTCCGGGGAGAACTCACTGAGGCGGCCCGGAGGATGAACCGGATATAGTTCAACGAGATTGCCAGGTACCCCGGAATGCCTGGTTCCTGTACAGGATGTGTACAGAAAAAGTCTTTAAATCTCCTGATTAGTACCAATCTTCCGCAACACACTCTCCCCCTCCCTTGACGGGAGGGGATTTTTTTCAAGCGGGCGGAAGATTAGTGCTAATCAGGTTAAATCTTCAAGTTCGGAGCAGCATTGTCAATACGTGGTCGGCCGGCCCGCGATAGCACAAAATGAAAGGGGTGAAATTATGGAAATAGTAATTATCTTGTTGGCTCTCTGTTTTCTGATGTTTGTTGCCTATCGTGGGTTCAGCGTAATTCTGTTCGCTCCCATCGCAGCCCTGTTAGCAGTTTTCTTGACCGAGCCGGGGTATGTCCTGCCGTTTTATTCAGGCATCTTCATGGATAAAATGGTGGGGTTAGTCAAACTGTACTTTCCGGTTTTCTTGTTGGGGGCAATCTTCGGCAAAATGATTGAGATGTCGGGGTTCGCTAAATCGATCGCTCAGTCCATTAGCGGCGTGATTGGGGCAAAGCGTGCCGTTCTGGCGATCGTTATAGTCGGTGCAATTCTTACCTATGGCGGAGTTTCCGTTTTTGTGGTTGTCTTTGCGATCTACCCATTCGCGGCCGAGTTATACCGCGCCGCCGACATACCAAAAAGACTGATACCGGGAACCATCGCCCTTGGGGCGTTTAGCTTCACCATGGATGCGCTCCCCGGCACGCCTCAAATACAGAACATCATCCCGACCACCTTTTTCAAGACCAACACCTGGGCTGCTCCTTGGCTTGGTTTAAGCGGCAGCATATATGTTCTTATAGTCGGCATGGTGTACCTGCAATGGCGTTGCATCAAGGCCCGAAAGGAAGACGAAGGGTACGGCGAAGGCCATATTCATGAGCCTGAACACGTGGACCACGGAAAAAAGCTTCCTCATCCGCTCCTTGCCATAGCGCCTCTTCTGCTGGTTGGGGTGATGAACAAAGTGTTCACGGCACTGATTCCCCGCTACTACGGGACAAAATTCGATTTTTCCGCCATCGGCATGAAAGACGTTGCGGCCGTGGATGTGGGCAAGATCACCGGTGTCTGGGCAGTGGAAGGGGCGCTCCTGATGGGGGTGATCATGGTGCTCATATTCGGATTCAAGCGGATCAGAAGTCATAATTTTAACCGAAGCATCAACGCCTCCATAAGCGGTTCGCTCCTCGCGACGATTAATACCGCATCGGAGTACGGATTCGGTGGTGTCATCGCATCGCTCCCCGGATTCACTGCGGTGAAGAAAATAATCGGTACTACCTTCTCTAATCCGCTGGTCAACGAGGCGGTCACCACCAATGTCCTTTCGGGGATCACCGGCTCAGCCACAGGAGGGATGAGTATCGCCCTGGCTGCCATGGGGCAGACCTATCTGGAGCAGGCTCAAAAATACGGGATCAGCCCGGAAGTCCTCCATCGGGTGGCTGCTATGGCCAGCGGTGGCATGGATACTCTTCCACACAACGGTGCAATAATCACGCTGCTGACCGTTACGGGCCTGACGCACAAGCAGTCGTACAAGGACATATTTGCAGTGACCTTGATCAAGACTAGTGCCGTATTTGTCATAATTGCCACTTATTATATGTTTGGAATTGTTTAAAAAGCATTTTCGCCTGAGTTAATGGGCGATCACAATGATCACCTCTACGGGAGACGGAATATGGAATACAAAAATCTTTTAATTGAAATTGCCGATAGCGTGGCAACCTTGACGATCAACCGCCCCCAAGTACTCAATGCCTTGAACAGCGAGGTGCTGACGGAACTGGAATGCG
Organism: Deltaproteobacteria bacterium; assembly: GCA_021849045.1. Classification (GTDB taxonomy): domain Bacteria; phylum Desulfobacterota; class Desulfuromonadia; order Geobacterales; family DSM-12255; genus Geomobilibacter. The sequence continues at coordinate 12,683 of JAJZTK010000029.1, forward strand.
CGATTTATGCGCTGGGAAACGATACCGCGGTGAAAGTCGTCGTCCTGACCGGCGCTGGGGAAAAGGCGTTTGTCGCCGGCGCCGACATAAAGGAGATGGTGGGGTTGAACTCATTTCAGTGTCACAGCCATGCGCTCAAGGGACAAAGAGCCGTTATGGCCATGGAAAAGATGAGCAAGCCGCTGATCGCCGCGGTGAACGGCTATGCGCTCGGCGGCGGGCTTGAGCTGGCACTTGGGTGCGACTTCATCTACGCCTCGGAGAAGGCGCGGCTCGGCTTCCCTGAAGTTACCCTCGGTGTCATACCCGGCTTTGGCGGCACCCAGAACCTGGCGCGGCTCATCGGGCCGAACCGGGCCAGGGAGCTGGTGATCACCGGAAAGATGATCACTGCCCAAAAGGCGTGCGAATGGGGGATCGTCAACGAGGTCTTTCCGGCCGAAGAGCTTATGGCCAAGGCGAAGGAGACGGCGGCAGCCATTGCCGGGGCTGGTACCCTCGGCGTTGCCTACGCCAAGGACGCCATTGTGAACGGTCTCAACATGACCAAAGGGGATGGTTTCCGCTACGAGGCCTCCCTGTTAGGCGTTTTGTTCGCCACGGAGGATCAGAAGGAGGGGATGGGGGCATTCGTGGAGAAACGGAAAGCGTCATTCAAGGGGAAATAACAATTTTTGTATGATGGGGCCTCTTGCAGTGCGACCTTGCGAAGCTGACTTTAGTCTTCGAATGGGTCAACCAGATCCAGCGGCTGGTCATCGCCAGGGAGATCCTGAAAGACAACGCCTGACCTTGGCTTGCACGCCTTCGTCACAAATCAAGGAGAACGCTAACATGAAACACCTTACCGAAGAACAGAGACTGACAGTGGAGATGGTGCGCGATGTAGCCAACCGGGAAATCGCCCCCCGAGCCCAGGAACTGGACGAAAAATCGCTCTTTCCGTACCACGCCCGGGACCTGTTTGCGCAGCTGGGGCTGTTGAACCCGCTCCTGCCGGCCGAATACGGCGGTACGGAAATGGGGATTTCGACGGTAGTCCTGGTGCTGGAGGAGATCTCGCGCGTCTGCGCCGCCACGGCCCTGCTGTTGATCGGCCAGTTCGACGGCATGCTGCCGATCATCCACGGCGGCAGTCCGGCCCTGAAAGCGAAATATCTCCCCCGGTTCAGCGGCGAATCGAAGCTCCTGACCGCGCTCGGGGCCACCGAGCCGGCCGCCGGTTCGGACCTCCTGGCCATGAAGACCCGGGCGGTGCGCCAGGGGGACAAGTACATCATCAACGGGCAGAAATGCTTCATCACCAACGGCTCGGTAGCCGACATCATCGTGGTGTACGCTTACACCGACCCGAGCAAAGGCGCGAAAGGGATCAGTGCCTTTGTCGTGGAACGGGGAACCCCCGGCCTCATCTACGGTCGCGACGAAACGAAGATGGGGATGCGGGGCTCTGTCAACTCCGAGCTCTTCTTTGAGAACATGGTGGTCCCGGCGGAGAACCTTATCGGCGAGGAAGGGACCGGCTTTGCCAACCTCATGCAGACCCTTTCCGTGAACCGGATCTTCTGTGCGGCCCAGGCGGTAGGGATCGCCCAGGGGGCACTGGAGATAGCGATCCGTCACGCCCGGGAGCGGGTCCAGTTCGGCAAAACGATAGCCCACCTGGCACCGATCCAGTTCATGCTGGCGGACATGGCGACGGCCGTGGAAGCGTCCCGGCTGCTGACCAGAAAGGCTGCCGGGCTGGTAGACGAGCACGACAAGAAGGCGACCCTGTTCGGGAGCATGGCCAAGACCATGGCGAGCGACACCGCCATGCAGGTAACGACCGATGCGGTGCAGGTGCTGGGCGGTTCCGGGTACATGAAAGAGAACAGCGTTGAGAGGATGATGCGTGACGCCAAGCTGACCCAGATCTACACCGGGACCAACCAGATCACCCGCATGGTAACCGGTCGGGCTCTGCTATTCCCGTAACGGGACGATGAAGTCTCGGACGTGTAGGGTCGTCCCCTTGGTTGTTACGGTCCGAAAGGTACTATTCGCGATGTCGATTTGTGCTATATTCCATTAATCGCGAAGTCTCCGAAAGAACACCCTCCCTGCAGGGTGCGGCAAGGATCTGACCATGTTCGATGAACTGAATTTCGGCCCGGTACGCTTCATCCCCGCCCCCGGCAAGGGGCGCTACCCCAACTGTCATTCGGTCTACATCGAGGAAGCCGGGGTCCTGATCGATCCCGGTTCCGACCGGCAGCGGCTGCAGGAGATGAAGGACCGGGGTGAGGTTCGCCAGATCTGGCTGACCCACTGGCATGAAGATCACTATACGCACCTCGATCTCTTCCCCGATGTGCCTTTGTGGATCGGCGAGCACGACGCGCCGCCATTAAGCGATCTGGAACTGATGCTCGACTGGTATGGCATGTCCGGTCCGGCGGAGTGCGACTTTTTCAGGGAGTCCCTGCGGGAGCAGTTCCATTTCCGCCCCCGGACGGCCGACCGGCTGCTCAGGGACGGCGAAGTTGTCGACCTCGGCTGCGTGACCGTAGAAGTCATCAACGCCCCCGGCCATACCCCCGGTCATCTGGCTTTGTATTTCAGGGAGCCGCAACTGCTGCTCCTGGGGGATGTGGACCTGACCCCCTTTGGACCCTGGTACGGCGACCGCGATTCGAGCATCGAGCAGACCATTGCCACGGTGGAAAAACTGAGGAACATCCCTGCCAGGGTCTGGCTGACCAGCCACGAAACAGGGGTTTTTACCGAAAATCCCGGCGCCCTGTGGGATGACTATCTGCAGGTGATCCAACGGCGTGAGGACCAGTTGCGTGAGTTCCTGAAAAGCGGTCATACGCTGGAGGAGATCGTCAATGCATGGATCGTGTACGGTAAGGAACGGGAGCCGAGGGCGTTTTTTGAATTCGGCGAACGGGCGAACATCCAGAAGCATCTTGACCGACTGGTGAAAGCTGGAGAGGTGGTCGCCACCGGGGGCGTATTCGTCCTGAGCGGGATCTGACCATCGGGGAGACAAGGGGGCAACCACCTTGCGACATTTCATCCTTGTTGTATATCCGAGCCGATGTGCTACGCTTGAAGCATCTGTATCGCCGAGCGGACGTGACGGTTTAGTTCGCTCCAACCTACGAAAAGGAGGGGGATATCGTGTCTCATAAGCTGGCACCACACTATATTAAACTTAAAGAGCGCTACGTTGAACTGATCGACGCTGTTGAAGCAATGGGGGCGGCGGCCCGCAACTCCGGGCCACTTGACGAAAAGACCGTGCAGTTGATCCAGCTGGGCGCCGCTGCGGCTATCGGATCAAAGGGGTCGTTGAGCAGCCATGCTCTGCGGGCAAAGGAGGCAGGCGCGACAGATGAAGAGATCCGCCATGCCATTATTGTTCTCACCAGCACGATTGGCTTTCCAACCGTTGCCGCTGCCCTTGACAGGATGAACGACGTAATAGACTGATTGGTTACGGCAATCGGTCAGCAGTGGCTACGTTCTCGATACCAGCCGGTCAGGAACGTAGCCACCCCTCGACTACCGCCAGCACTCTTCCCACCGAAAATCTATCCGTTTCAGACCCCCATACAGCCGAAAAATGGTATATATCGGCATCGCCGGGTGCCGCGCCAAGAATCCCTACGCAGGTCACCGGGTGGCACCCAGCGCCTGACTGCGGATCGCCGTCAGGGTTGTGCGCGGGGTGATCGCTTCGGGGTCGGTACGCAGCTCCAGCAGGGCCGGCCGGTCGCTGGAGACGGCCCGGTCGAAGGCAGCCGCGAAGTCGGCAGTTGTCTCCACAACCTCGCCGCATGCGCCGTAGGCCCGGGCAAGGGCGGCGAAATCGGGATTCCTGAGTTCCGTCCCGCTGATTCGACCCGGGAACCGTCGCTCCTGGTGCATCCGGATGGTGCCATACATGCCGTTGTTGACGACGATGATGACGATGGCCGCGCCATACTGTACGGCGGTGGCCAGCTCCTGGCCGTTCATCAGGTAGCAGCCGTCGCCCGCGAAGCAGACGACCGTCCGGTCGGGGTGCACCAGCTTGGCTGCCACGGCCGCCGGCAGGCCATAGCCCATGGCGCCGTTGGTCGGGGCGAGCTGGGTGCGGAAACCGGGATACTGGTAGAAGCGGTGGACCCACGACGAGTAGTTGCCGGCACAGTTTGTCAGGATGGCCTTCGGCGGCAGCCGTTCACGCAGGTAGACCATGATCTGCCCCAGGTCGACGCCTCCCGGAACGGGAGACGGCTGCAGGTTGAGGAGGTAATCGTTTCGCGCGGCTGACGTCCACGTCGCCCACGCCGGTTGAGCGACCGGAGGGAGAGCTTGTGCTGCCGCGGCAAACTCCGCCATGCCGGCATTGATCGGCAGGTCGGCCTGGTAGACCCGCCCCAGCTCTTCCGTGCCGGGGTGCACGTGTATCAGCTGCTGCTTCGGTCGTGGCGCCTCGATCAGGGTATAGCCGCTGGTGGTGGTCTCTCCCAGGCGCGGGCCGACCACCAGGAGAAGGTCTGCCCGTCTGATCCGGTCCGCCAGCGCCGGGTTGATGCTGATCCCCACATCGCCGATGTAATTGGGGTGGCGGTTGTCGAACAGGTCCTGGCAGCGAAACGAGCAGGCGGTGGGGAGATTGTTGGCTTCGGCAAACGCCATGATGTCCCGGCAGGCGGCCTCTGACCAGTCCCCGCCTCCCAGCAGCATGACCGGCTGCACAGCCTTGCCCAGCATCTCGCGCAGCTTGAGGAGATCGGCCGGGCCGGGGTGTGCCTGCACCCGCTGGTATCTCCTGACATCCTTGACTGTTGCCGTCGCGGCCAGCATATCCTCGGGCAGCGCCAGCACCACCGGCCCCGGCCGGCCGGACACGGCGAGATGGAAGGCGCGGCTGACCATTTCCGGGACGCGCTCCGGCCGGTCGATCTGGCCCACCCACTTGGCCATTTGGCCGAACATGCGCCGGAAATCCATTTCCTGAAACGCCTCGCGTTCTGCTATGCCGCTTCCCACCTGGCCGATGAAGAGGATCAGCGGCGTGGAGTCCTGAAAGGCGGTGTGGACGCCGATGCTGGCATTGGTGGCGCCCGGTCCGCGGGTGACGAAGCAGATCCCCGGTCGCCCGGTCAGTTTGCCATAGGCCTCGGCCATGAACGCCGCCCCGCCTTCCTGGCGGCAGACGATCAGTCGGATGGTGTCCTGCTCGTCGTGGAGTGCGTCGAGCACCGGCAGATAGCTCTCACCCGGCACGCAAAAAACCATGTCACTACCATTGATCTTGAGGGTGTCGACGAGGATGCGGCCCCCGTTGCGTTCATTGGCTGTGTTGTCCATATCTGCGTCCTTTATCTGTTCAGTGTGGATGTCTCGTGGCAAGGTGCGCCTGTCATTCGCACGGTGGGGCGGTGCGGAACCGTTTCCTGTTGCCGGCAAAAAACATCAGAATAGCGGCCAACCCGCAGATCGGGATGAGGAAGGCACCGTGGTAGGCCGCGGCCGGGTAGCCGGATGGGCCACGGGGAAACGAGTGGATGTACAGACCCATGATATGCTGCGCTGCCGCAGCCCCCATGAGCAGGAAGAAATTCACGAAGGTCAGCGCGGTTGCGGCGAAGCGGTGCGGCACCAGGTTTCTGGCCAACGGGTAAATGATTACCCCGGATGCGGATGCCAGTCCGATCACAAAGAAGATCAGCGCCAGTACTGTCCGGGAAACGAGTTCGGCCGGGCCGAGCATGGCGGTCATCGCCAGCAGCACGATCAACTGGCCAATTACCATTGTTGTGGTCAGCGAGCCTCCCAGCAGGTCGATTGCCCTGCCGAGCAGCAGTGAACCGCAGATATAGCCGAACGATATGCACAGGAGAAGGGTGCTGGCTGCAGAGCTGTCGAGACCGACCACTTCCCGCAGGTACGGCCCACCCCACAGCGCAAGCAGCACCATATAGTTTGCATACCAGAAGAACGCCATCAGGGAAACCAGCCAGAAGGCAGGGGCGGCGAAAAGCATCATCCATACCTGGAAAATGCTCCCCTTGTTCCCTGCCGTGGGTGCCGGAGGCGCCGCGGCGTCTGTCTCCGCAGTGGCGGGGGTGTCGCGGGTGATCAGGTACACGACGAGCGTCAGGGCAAGTTGCACACAGGATGCTGCGACAAAGGTGGACCGCCAGCCAAAGAGCCTGATGGCATAGGCCAGTGGCTTTGTGGCGCCAACGCTCCCCAGATTGCCGATGGCGATCATGAAGCCCGATACCTTGGCGAACTCCTGCGGGGGAAACCAGTTGGTATATATTTTCAGCGATCCCATGAGCACCGAGGCGGTCCCCAGGCCGAGCAGCGCCCGCCCCGCAATCGCCTGGGGGTAGCCGGAGGCAAGGGCGAAGAGCAGAGAGCCGCCGGCAGTGACAACGCCCAGCAGGGAGATCATCACCCTTCCGCCGAAGCGGTCAAGCAGACTGCCCAAGGGGATCTGGGCACAGGCGAAGGCATAGAAGAATACCCCCGAAATTACCCCCAATTCTGCTGCGCTGAGCCCCAGGTCTGTTGTCAGGTCGAACGAGACCACCGCCATGGAAACCCGGTAGAACATGCTGATGACCAGCATGCCTGCCAGGAGAAAGAACATTTTCCAGCGTTGAGTCAGGTGCATCTATCCACAAGCTCCTGCGGCCTCATGCCCTCAATTGGTGTGAATGGTCGGGGTGGTGACGGTAACTTGAACCATAAAATGGCACGGAATGGAACCATAAATTGACAGAATCTGTAATGTAATTGCTTGAGTCAACAACGAGGAAGGCGGTGGGTCATATCGAACCTGTTGATTGTGTGAATTTGTTAACCAGTATCGAATCATATTGATTGTTGTTTGATACAAGTTGTCCACTTTTCTTGTCTTCTGAAATCATTGGGCAATTCCTTGGCAATGAACCCAGAGCTGTATACATGTGGAAAATAACTATTGACACGCAATAACAGGTGGTTGCATGTGCTGCCCATTCGTTGTGCAGGATGCTGAAGTGCTGAAGGATACGTTACATTTTTGAAACATATCCACAGATCATCGCGGTTTATCCACAGGCTGAGTGGATAGACAAGTTGAGCTGATTCTAATTTTGCCTTGCTGATACTGCTAACGTGCCGGGGGTAAGCGATTTATGCCTGTGAGACATGATTACTGTGATAGGGCACATGTGTGACTGGAAGCCCGTCCCGGACGGACTCACCGAGAAGGCTTACGTCCGGGAGCCCAGAATACCATTGGCAAATATGGCGATGTACTGTTGGATCAATTCGTCATCTTTGTCGGGCGAATGGCTGATAAGGTTCTCGGTGGCCAGCATGCTGAGGAAAAAATAGTTGACCATGCCCGCCAGGGCCAACACGCCATACCCGGAGTGGAGGTCTTTCCTGAACTGCTGTCCGGCTATCCCCTCGTCAACGATTTCCATGAGAATCCGTATCACCTTGCCGATGGCGGGAGAAACGATGGTGGCGAAATACGGTGTGGGGTTGGTGAGTTCGCTCGTGTAAAACCTCAACAGGTAGGGGTTGCTCCGGTGACGTTGAATGGTCCAGCGAATGTATGCCTCGATCATTGCCAGCGGCTCGGCACCCTGTCGCCTGATCGCCTCGATCTCGTCGAAGCAGACGAACTGTTCCCGGAGCACTGCTGAATACAGTCCTTCCTTGCCCCCGAAATAATAGGAGATCATCGAGATGCTCGCCCCGGCTGCCCGGGAAAGCTCTCTGATGCTCACCCCGTTAAGGCCGCGTTCGGCGAACAGTCGTGTCCCGACCTCCATCAACGTGCTTCGGCAGTCATTCTTTATCATCCGGTCCCCGCCCCATTCTGATCATCTCAATCTGTCGCACGGAATATACATCTATTTTCTCCCTTCCTGAAAAAAATCCTCTCATCAGCGCATCACAGCATCGTTGCCGTCCATTGCCTCATCAGGTACCGGATCGCTGCCGCGTAGAAGCAGTGATCAGACGCAGGGAAACTGATTGCGATCCCGTATACATGGTGCTAAGATGAGTTTATCGAACGTTTGTTAGAAAACGGTTCACGCAATTCAGGAAGGAGGAGTCGGGTAGATGTCGGTATTGCACGAGAGGATCAGAAAAAGCAGTCTCCATGAGCGGATCAGGAGTGTTGAAGATGTCATTCCCCTGTTCAGGAACGGGATGAACGTGGGATGGTCGGGATTTACCCCGGCAGGCTACCCCAAGGCGGTGCCCATTGCCCTGGCGGATCACGTGGAGAAAAACCAGCTGCAGGGAAAACTGAAATTCAACCTTTTCATCGGCGCGTCCGTCGGGGTCGAAACCGAAGACCGCTGGGCGTCACTTGACATGATCGACCGCCGCTGGCCCTACCAGACCGGCAAGAACATTCAGGCCGGCATCAACGACGGGCGTATCCGGATGGGGGACAAGCATCTCTCCATGTTCGCCCAGGATCTGGGGTACGGTTTCTACACCAAGGAGAGCAACGGCCGCCTCGACATCGCCATTATCGAATGCTCCGCAATCACCGAGAACGGCGGTCTGGTCCTGACCGCCTCCTGCGGCGCCGTGCCCGAGATCGTCCAGATCGCGGACCGGATCATTATCGAGATCAATACCTCGATACCGAGCTTCGAAGGGCTCCACGACATCATCGAGCCGGTGAGCCCGCCCAACCGCCTCCCCTACCTCCTCAGCAGGGTTGACGACCGGGCCGGCTCCCCCTATGTGCGGATCGACACCGACAAGATCGTCGCCATCGTCGAATCGAAGCTGCCCGACAACGGCCGTTCCTTCAGCGAGCAGGACGACACCTCCGAAGCCATTGCCAACAACATCCTCGATTTCTTCCGGTTCGAGGTGAAGGAGGGGAGGCTGCCCGGGAATCTGCTGCCGCTCCAGTCGGGCGTCGGCTCCATCGCCAACGCGGTCATCGGCGGGCTGGCCAAGGGACCGTTCTCCGGCCTCAAGGTCTGGACCGAGGTGCTGCAGGACACCATGCTCGATCTCTTCGATTCGGGAAAACTGGATTTCGCCTCCACCGTCTCGCTCTCCTTCTCGGTGGACGGTTTCAAGCGTTTTTACGGCGACTGGGACAAGTACAGCAGCAGGGTCATTATGCGGCCGCTCTCCATAGCCAACCACCCGGAACCGATCCGGCGCCTGGGGTGCATCGCCATGAACACCCCGGTCGAGTTTGACATCTACGCCCATGCCAACTCCACCCTGGTGGGGGGGACCCGGATGATCAACGGCATCGGCGGTTCCGGCGACTTCCTCCGCAACGCCTACCTCTCCATCATGCACACGCCGTCGGCGCGGCCGACCAAGACCGACCCGACCGGCATTACCTGCGTCGTCCCGCACGTGCCGCACGTGGACCATACGGAGCATGACCTGGACGTACTGGTGACCGAGCAGGGGTTGGCCGACTTCCGGGGGCTCGACCCGAAAAGCCGCGCGCAGCTCATCATCGAAAAGTGCGCCCACCCGGACTACAAGCCGTTGTTGCAGGAGTATTTCGATATGGCGAAAAAGGAGTGCCTGGCGAGAAAGGCCGGCCATGAGCCGCAACTGCTCGACCGGGTGTTCAAGATGCAGGTGAACCTGGCCAAGCATGGCACCATGAAGATCGACAACTGGGATATTTGAATCCGGAAACGACAGGCCGGGCAGAACCCGATGGATGAGTTCAATTCCGCTGTCTGATCCGACACGACCCACGTTTCGACGACAAAGCGTCCCTGCATGTATGTAGGGACGCTTTGTCGTATGTGGCCTGGTTTTGTAAACTGTGCTGTACCGTGAATGGTGAATGGCGGAGATGCATGGGAATCGAACCCACCCGGGAGATTTCTCATCCCCCACACCGGTTTTGAAGACCGGGGCGCCCACCAGCGACGCACGCATCTCCATTTTGAAGAGAAATGGAATGATCCGGAAGTTGGGCGGGATGATACCCCATTGCGCCGCTGCCAGTCCATGAAATTCTGTCGGTGCCAGTGACCGGAGCTCTGTTTCAGAGCGCCACGGCTTGTCAACCTGATGATCGCTGCTATACTCGCCGGTGGCGGCCCCACGGGCTTTTTTTGTATACAACCCCTTGTGTGCTGCCGGAAATAAGGAATAATTTAATCGAGAAAGAGATAACTAGCATCCGTCCGGAGGAAAGATATGGCAGGAAACAGCGAAACGTTGCGGGATCACCTGGCGGCCTATCGTGACGGGAAGCGGACTTTTGAGAACGCTTTCCAGAGCGTGGCCCGGATGATCCTCGGGGCCGGGTTCGAGAAGGTGGTGGTGAACGGCCGCACCACCTATGACTTCAACGTCTTCCGGACCGGGAAGAAGCATACGATCGGCATGTACGACGAGATCAACAGCTTTGTCTCGTACGTCAAGGACGCGGCAGAAGGGGGCTCTTCCAAGGAGATGGCCTTTGTTCTGGTGGGCGAACCGGGGAACGGCAAGACCTTCTTCGTCGAGTTTCTCTGCGGCCGCTACCGGGAGTTCCTCTCCCTGGATGGAAACCGACGCTACACCTACCGCTTCACCGGGCTGGAAAAGCTGGGCCACTACGGCCGGATCAACGTCATCGACTCCCAGACCTATGAAGATCCGATGATCCTGGCCATGAACCTCCTGCCGACCGGCGACGCCAGCCGCCGGTTCCTGGCCGACACGGGCGGGTTTTCGGAAGCCCAGCTGACAACGGTCTATGACAACTACCGGCCGCTCGGCGCCTGCAGCGGCTACATCTGGGAAGATATCCGGACCTACTGCGATGACGATCTGGACCGGATGCTGGAGTTCATCGAGGTCGTGCCGGTACCGCTCTCCGAGAGCCTGGGGACCGTTACCGGCAAATACCCGGCAAAGGACAAGATCACCTCCTCGTCCGTGGACCTGCTGGGGGAGGAATCGATCCAACGGCTTCTGCACATCTCCGATACCAACAACCCCTACCGCTTCGACCTGCGGCGCGGCGCCCTGGCCCGGGTGGCCGGCGGCGGCATCCACTTCTCCGACGAGATCTTCAAGAACAAGAAGGACCTGGTCCAGGTCTACCTGGGGGTGATCCAGAACCGGGCCATCGAGATCGACGGCTACCGCTGGCCCATCGACTCCCTGATCATCGCCACCAGCAACAACTCCGAGTTCAACCGGTTCCTGGCCGAGAAGGAAGAGGCCCCGATCGTGGACCGCTGCCGGATCTGCTATGTCTCCCACAACACCAACTATCGGCTCCAGGAGGGACTGACCGCCTATGCCATCGGCAGCGAGGCAAAGACCACCCTGACCAAGGAGGCGCTGCACCAGGACCCGAACCTTAACTATGCGGCATCGGTCGGGGTGGTGCTCTCCCGGCTGCCCCGTTCCGAAAAGCTGACCCCCATCGAAACCATGAAGCTGGCCGCCGGTGAGGTGGCCGGCGAGAAGAGCATCAAGGCGCTGGCCGAGGTGATCGACACCCTGGGGCAGGACCCGGACATCACCAAGCGGTTCGGCCAGCGGGGACTCGGGCACCGGAGCCTGGGGCGGTCGATCCAGCTCCAGGTGGAGAGCTCCGAGACCAACGAAGGGCGCTGCATGTTCGCCTACGACATCTTCAAGACCCTGGAGCGGGTGGTCCTGGACTACGTGGTGGAGACCAACGACCGGGCCAAGTACCTGGAGGACCTGAAGATCGCCCGGGGGCTCTACCGGGAACGGATCATGACCGAGATGTTCAACGCCTACATGGACGAACCGTACGCCATTCGCAAGGACGTGATGAACTACGTGAACATGATCATCGGCATCGATGCCGAGAACCTGGGGCCGGACAAGATGTGGAAGTACAAAGACCCCCAAACCCGCGAGCTGAAGGCGTTGAAGATCGACGAGCGGTACGTGAAGAGCGTTGAGGAGCGGATCGGCCTGAAGACCGAGGAGCAGCGGGAGTCGTTTCGGACCTCCATCCGGAAGATCTACGGCCAGAAGATCTCGGTCGACCCCAACTACGACTTCATGGACAACCTGGAGCTGGTGAAGGCGGTGACCGACGTGCGGCTGAAATCGGATATCGCCGGTGCCGGGAGCCTGATCGGCGCCCTGGCCAACCGGACCAACGAGGAGAACCAGAAGCTGTACGACCGGATGATCAACACCATGCTGGAGAAGCTGGGGTACTGCCGGACCTGTTCGCAGAAGACCATAGAGTACTTCTGTACGCAGGAAGATGAAAACTAGGGCGGAACGCGCCTTTTCCGCCCTGGCTGCGTAAGTCTTCGGGATTACTTGTGCGACGTAGCGCTGCTACGTCTCCGCGCAATCCCTCGACAGCCTTGCCAGGACGAAAAAATCGCGTTCCAGGAAATATTGCTGATCATGCGAAACGACTTGGAAGCATATCTTGAAGAGCTGAGGACCAGGGGGCTCACCCCCCAGAGGGAGGCGCGGCTGCGGGCCGAGCTGGAGACGGCCGGCGCGGAGCACGCACCACCGGCGTCCGAACCCGGGACCGGCCCGTTTGCCGGGTTCTTCCGCAGCGTCTATGCTGCTGCCGATCTGCTGGATCTGCAGAGGGGGGCGGCGGTTGAGCGACCGGTGACCCAGATTCAAAAATCCCTGGACGAGCTCCTGGAGCGGGACCGCAGGCGGGAGGAGGACGGTTTCCCCAGAAAGATCCGGGTGGGGAAACTGGTGAAGCCGGGGCGGGGGACTGCCGGCAAGGTGGTGGTCGTGCCGACCACCGAGGAGGAGAAGTTCATCCACGATCCGACCGTGCGGCCCCAGGAAGAGGGTGGTACCGGCGGCACCGGCGACGAGGGTGAGGGGGAGGTCATCGGCGAACAGCCGGTCCGTCCCGAGGGACAGGGTACGGGAACCGGCCCGGGGCAGGGTGAAGGGGAGGCCCACGAACTGGAGTCCAGCGCCTACGACCTGGGCAAGACCCTGACCGAGAAGTTCCAGCTCCCCAACCTGAAGGAAAAGGGAAAAAAGCGCTCCCTGACCCGCTACACCTACGACCTGACCGACCGCAACCGCGGTTTCGGCCAGGTGCTGGACAAGAAGGCGACCCTGCGGAAGATCATCGAGTCCAATATTTCTCTGGGGAACATCCCGGACGTGGCGGACATCGACCCGTCCCGCTTTCTCATCGCCCCGAGGGACAAGGTCTACCGCATCCTCTCCCGGGAGAAGGACTTCGATTCCCAGGCAATGGTCTTCTTCCTCCGGGACTATTCCGGGTCCATGTCCGGCAAGGTGACCGAGCTGGTGGCGACCCAGCACGTGCTGATCTACAGCTGGCTCATCTACCAGTACGCCGGCCAGGTGGAGTCCCGGTTCATCCTCCACGACACCGAGGCCAAGGAGGTGCCTGATTTCTACACCTACTACAACTCCCAGGTGGCCGGGGGGACCGAGGTGGCCAGCGCCTACCGGCTGGTGAACGAGATCGTGGCCAAGGAGGGGCTGGCAAAGGATTACAACATCTATGTTTTCCACGGCACGGACGGCGACGATTGGGATTCCGGTGGGGACAAGGCATTGCCGGAGCTTCGGGAGATGATTCGCTACGCGAGTCGGGTCGGCGTAACTATTGCCGAGCACGGCCTGGGGACCTCGGGCGGCACCGAGGTGTCCCGCTACCTGGAGAACTCGGGGCTGCTCACGGAGAGGCCGGAGCTGATCCGGATGGACGTGATGCAGGAGGATGCGGACGAGCCGCGACTGATCGAGGGAATCAAAAAATTGATCTCGTAGGGGCAGGCCCCCGTGCCTGCCCGGAGACAGGGCGGCCACAGGGGGCCGCCCCTACATCGGCGAAACCATGGAACTGATAAACCAACATACCAAGGCGATCATGGAAGGGTGCAAGGAGCGGGCGCGGGATGCCGGGCTCTCCTTCACCAACGAGTCGCTGGAGTATATCGTCACCAACCGCGACCTGCTGGAGTTGATGCCCAAGGTGATGATCCCGACCCTCTACGACTACTGGGTCCACGACCTGGAGGTGCTGCGGGAAAAGGGGAAGTACGAGCTCTACCCCCATAACCCCTACGAGACGGTGATCAATACCCGGCCTCCCATCTCCTTTTACAACGACAACAACCCGGACTGGCTGAACGTGATGATCTTCTACCATGTCTTGGGGCATATCGACTTCTTCCAGAACAACCTCTACTTCCGCCACACCTGGGACTACGATTTCACCGGCCAGGCCCTGTCGGACAAGAGGTTGATCGCCAGACTGCGGAGCGAAAAGGGGCACTGGGTCGACTACGTCATCGAGTTCGCCCGGGCGATCGACAACCTGGTGAACTACCACGGCGAACTGGCCAGGCTCTATGTCCCGGACACGGCCGTCATGTCGGAGCGGCTCGACTATTACTTCGATGTCTTTCTCCAGCGCCTGAAGCATGTTCCGGTGAGCGACTACCTGAAGGAGGTGGCGCGCTACAATGACTGCCTGAAGGAGTTCGGCGAACAAGGGGAGAAGACCTTCTTCAGCGAAGCGGTGAAGAAGTACCCGGAACTGGAGGCCCACTTTGCCAAGCAGGACGGGCGCCTGAGTCCGCGGCGTGACCTGCTCCAGTACCTGATGGACGAGTCGCCGTTCCTGAACCGGGATGAAAACGAGTGGATGAAACAGGTGATGGAGATCGTCCGCAATACCTCGATCTTCTTCCAGCCCCAGATCCGGACCAAGATCATGAACGAGGGGTGGGCCAGCTACTGGCACGAAAAACTGTTCCTCCAGGACGACCGGATCAAGGGGCACGAGGTGGATTTCGCCCGGGTCCACGCCGGGGTCACCTCGCTCCCCCGGGTGGGGCTCAACCCCTATGCCCTGGGGATGCGGCTCTTTACCTGGCTTGACGAACTGGGTGACACGGGGCGTTACTCCCTCGCCTACCAGCGGCTCGCCGGAGCCGAGTCCCGCAAACGGTTCGATACCGGCGCGGGCCAGGGGCAGGAGTTCATCTTCCGGATCAGGGAAAACCTCTGCGACTACCTGTTTATCAAGGAGTTCATCGACCAGGATTTCACGGACCGCTACAAGCTGTTCGTGGTCGACCGGCGTCTGGACCAGCAGCGCCAGGTTTGGCAGTACTTTGTTAAGAGCAGGAAGAGCGAGGAGTACCGGCAGATGCTCCTGGACACCCTCTATCACCCGCCGGTCATCGAGGTGGATCAGGAGCGGACCTATGGCGGGCAACTCTCCCTGGTACACCGTTTCGAGGGAAAACAACTGGTACGCGAATATCTGGCCAACACCATGCTGGGGATCGAGTTCCTCTGGGGCGGACCGGTATCGCTGGAGACGAGCGATGGGATCATGGAACGCCCCTCTGGCAGTCCCCAGGGAGAAGGGGCCGGGGGGGGCGAGATCCGCTGGCAGCGGGTGAAATACACCATGCACGAGAAGGTCCTCTCCCGCCAGCTCGTTGAGAGAATATAGTCATGACGAATGTTGAGAAAGCCCTTAAGCACCTGAACCGGAAGATGAGTGAACGGGAGCTGACCCAGGCCATCCCCTTCGACGAATATCTCCAGGTTCTTGCCAGCCAGCCGGATACGGTGCTCCGGTCCATTTTCCAGACCTTCCACGACATGATCCACGCCTATGTGGGCACCGGATACGACGAATATCCGGACGACCCGGAGTCGATCAACTACGTGAATTACGACTGCAGCCGCCTGTTCGTCGAGAACAGCGACCGGCCGTTTTTCGCCGACCGGCTCTTTGCCAACCGGCTCATCAACCATGTGGCAGCCATGCGCAGCGGTGCCCGCCAGAACAAGATCTACATCTTCCGGGGGCCGCCCGGCTCGGGCAAGAGTACTTTTCTGAACAATCTGTTGATGAAGTTCGAGGAGTACGCCAACACCGAGGCCGGCCGCCGCTACGAGGTGGTCTGGCGCCTGGACCGCAGGGTTCTGGGGCAGATCGGGGAGGGCCAGGTCAATACCTTCATGGACAAACTCTCCTCCCTGCTGGACCAGTACGAGCTGGGGCAGGAAGAGCTGGTGGAGATGAAGAACTCTCTCCACCGCATGGGCGACTATGTGGAGGTGCCCTGTCCCTCCCACGACAGCCCGATCCTGCTGGTACCCAAGGGGGACCGGCGGGCCTTCTTCGACGACCTGTTCCGCAACGACGAGTTCAAGTGGAAGCTCTTTACGGAAAAAGAGTACGACTGGGTCTTCCGCGAGACACCCTGCACCATCTGCAGCTCCCTCTACCAGGCTCTGCGCCAGCGCCTGGCAAAACCGTCGGACGTCTTCAGGATGGTTTATGCGCGGCCGTACCGTTTTGACCGGCGGGTGGGGGAGGGGATCAGCGTCTTCAACCCGGGCGACCGGCCGACGAAACAGAACGTCCTCACCAACGAGCTCCTTCAGCGCAAGATCGATGTGCTCCTGGGGGACAGCAACGAGGTGAAGTACCTCTATTCCAGCATGGCAAAAACCAACAACGGCATCTATGCCCTTATGGACGTGAAGTCCCACAACGCCGAGCGGCTCCTGGAGCTGCACAACATCATCAGCGAAGGCATCCACAAGGTGGAGGACCTGGAGGAGAACGTCAACTCCCTCTTCATTGCCCTGATGAACCCGGAGGACGAGAAGGCGACCGAAGGGGGCGCCTCGTTCTCGGACCGGATCGAGTTCATCAACACCCCCTATGTCCTTGATCTGAATACCGAGGTGGAGATCTACCGGAACATTTTCGGCAAGCATATCGACGAGCATTTCCTGCCGCGGGTGCTGCACAACTTTGCACGGGTGATCATCTCCACCCGGATGAACCGCTCTTCCGAGGCGCTCCTGGAGTGGATCGGCACGTCGATAAAATACACTCTCTTCTGCGACGACTACCTGCAGCTGCTGAAGATGGAGATCTACACCGGTCACATCCCCCCCTGGCTCACGGAGGAGGACCGAAAAAAGCTGAACGCCAAGCGTCGGCGCAGGATCATCGCCGAATCCGAGCAGGAGGGGATGATCGGCTTCTCCGGCCGGGACGCCATCAAGATCTTTAGCGATTTCTATGCCGCCTACATGCGCAAGGACAAGCTGATCAACATGTCCCAACTGGTCAATTTCTTCACCAAGTGGCGCAAGGACCTGACCGCGGAGATCCCGGCCGGGTTCATCGACTCCCTGGTCTGCAACTACGACTACACGGTGCTCCAGGAGGTGAAGGAGTCGCTCTACTACTACAACGAGGAGCAGATCGCCCGGGATATCCTCAACTACATGTTCGCGGTCAGTTTCGAGCCGGGAACGGTGGAGGTCTGCCGGTTTACCGGCGACCGGCTGGAGATCAGCGAGGAGTATCTGTCGGTGATCGAGGGGCGGCTCCTGGGGGGCGAGACCGACGACGTCTCCCAGCGGAAGACCTTCCGGACCGAGGTGCAGAAGGAGTACACCTCCCGGGCGCTCACCCAGGAGATCATGGTGGAGGGGCTGGACCCGCGGGAGACCCACCTCTACCAGTCACTGTACGAGCGGTACGTCCATAACCTGAAGGAAAAGGTGCTGGACCCGTTCCTGGACAACGCCAATTTCCGCCGCGCCATCAAGGATTACGACACCGAGGCGTTCAAGACCTACGACCGCCGCATCCGCGACGACGTCACCTTCCTGATCAACAACCTCTGCGCCAACAAGTACCACTACACCAAGCAGAGCGCCAAGGAGGTCTGCGTCTACGTCATCGACAACGACCTGGCGAAGAAATTCCATTCATAGGTGTGGCATGAGCAGTGTGATGCTAATGTTCCTCATGTTCTGCGGCGGTATTGCCGTGGCGTTGCAGCCATCCATTAACGGCCGCCTGGCCCAGCGGATTGGCATTGTCGAAAGCTCCTGCGTCTCCTTTGCGGTCGGTACGCTGGCGCTCCTGCTGGTGGCAGTGCTGGCAGGGGAGGGGAGCTTCCGGCAGGTGGCGACGGCCCGCTGGTGGGAGCTGACCGGCGGCTTTCTCGGGGCACTCTTCGTCACCCTGACCATTATGGCGGTACCGCGGATCGGCACGGCGTCGGCCATGGCCGCCACCATCACGGCCCAACTGCTCACCGGTCTGTTGCTGGATCACTTCGGGATCTTCGGCCTGCGGACGGTGCCGCTGGACGGCAAGCGGGCGCTGGGCGTGGTACTGCTTCTGGCCGGTGCCGGCCTGGTGTTCCGAAGGTAAGGGGCGTGATAGTCTCCCTGATCGTTGCCATGGCGAGAAACCGCGTCATCGGCCGGGACAACACCCTGCCGTGGCATATCCCGGCCGACCTGCGCCATTTCCGCGACCTGACCCTGGGTCACCCGATCATCATGGGGCGAAAGACCTATGAGAGCATCGGCGCACCGCTAGCGGGCCGGCAGACCATCGTGGTCACCCGGCAGAAGGGGTATGCTGCCCCTGGCTGCGCCGTGGTGCATTCTCTCAAGGAGGCGCTTGCCGCGGCGGACTGTACGGACGAGGTCTTCGTCTGCGGCGGTGGCGAACTGTACCGTGAGGCCCTCCCCCTGGCGGAGCGGATCTACCTGACCGTGGTGAAATTGGAGGTGGCGGGGGATGCCTTTTTCCCGGAGCTGCCTCCCGGCGTATTTGTGGAAACTGGTCGGGAGGAGGTTGTTGGAGAGCCGAGTTGTACCTTTTTGGTCCTGGAGAGGGTTCATTGTGGTGCCAGCACATCTTAACCGGGGGCATTTTAACGGTATACGGTATAATATAAACAAATCGGTTCTCTTATATTCTTTTGTTGTGAAATTTCTGACAATTAAATCCGGATAAGGAGGCTTCCTTGGCCAATAACAGCGCAAAACCGGTGGGAGAATTGCTTCTCCGTACATCTCCGATGCCGAGCGACACAAATGCGAATGGGGACATCTTCGGCGGTTGGATCATGTCGCAGATGGACATCGCCGGAGGCATGCTGGCAATAGAAATTACTGGCGGCCGTGCAGTTACGATAGCGGTGGATGCGATGAAATTCATCAAACCGGTAAAGGTTGGCGATGTCGTCTGCTGCTATGGAAAAGTTACAAGCATTGGGAACACATCAGTCACTATCAGGCTGGAGGTTTGGGTGAAGCCGAGTCTACGGGAAATGAATGTTGAGAAAGAAAAAGATTTTTTTGTGGTAACAGAAGCTTCGTTCACGTATGTGGCTGTTGACAGTGAAGGGCGAAAACGACTTTTTCCTAAACTTGAGTCATCCGCTTTTTGAGTATTGCCGTCAAGATTCCAGTCAGCGGGTGGATCGATCAAGCAATTCAATCAGGATTACCGTGAAGCGGACTGGAGGCTGGCAACAACCTTTAGTGACTGCGAGTGGAAAAAACAGTAAGGCAGCAACAGGGGCGCCCGGGATGACCGGACGCCCCTTTCCATCTGCTTTAGAAGACAAAGCCGAGGGTGACCTGGAACTTGTCGTTGTCCAGAGCGGTCTCGCCGGCGCTTCGCTTGTCGCCGTAAAACTGGTAGTCGGCCTTGACCACCATGGTGGTAGTCGGCTTGAAGGCAAGGCCAAAGGTGGTGTAGTTGCGGTCGAAGCGGCCGCTCGCCTTGCTCGGGTTGGCGATGCTCCCCTGCTGGGTGTCGAACTCGGACCAGCGGGCAAAGATGACGGCGTCGGCGTCGGCCAGCTTCCCTTTCTTCAGCACTTTCGGCATAACGTGGTAACCCCCTTCCACCCAGTAGCCCGACATGTTGTGGCCGATCTCGTCGCTCAGCACTGCCGGGTTGTCCTGATAAACGTGGGCATACTCCCCGGCGATGTCGAAATCGCCGATGCTGTATTTGCCGTCAAAGGCGGCAACGGTGGTGTAGGCGGTCGGCTTGCCACTCGGCGCCGAATTGGCGCTGTGGAAGGAGAAGTTGGTGTAGAGGTTGGTGATGGGGCGGACCTCCAGCCGGCCGGCGATGGCGAAGTTTCGGTTACTGTCCTTTGGGCTGAAACTCTGCCGGCCTTCCCTGATGCCGTTATCTGCCGCGAACTTACTCCCGTCCAGGCCGGTCAGGGCGAGGAGCTGGTAATTCACCCTGTCTCCCAGTTCGCCATGGATGCCAGCCCCCATTTCCGACCAGGTGGAGGGAATGATGATCTGATCGAGCTGGGGGCGGGTGGTGGAGTTGAAGTTGGTCGGCTCGTGGTAGGGGTTGATGGCGCCGACCGGGACCAGCATCACGCCGGCTTTGAGGTTGAAGGCGCGGGAGAGCTTGGTGTCGAGAAACGCCTGCTCCACCGACACCCCACCGTCAGGGCCGCCGTCGGGGACCCCGCCATGCTCCCATTCCAGTTCGGTGTTGAAGGTGAGCCAGTCGGCCAATTCGGAGTCGACGTAGAGGACAACCCTTCGCGGTTCCAGGGTGTTGCCGCCGTTGCCGTTGCCATTCTCTTTCCGGAACCTGATTAGTACCAATCTTCCGCAACACACTCTCCCCCTCCCTTGACGGGAGGGGGGCGGGGGGGTGGGTGAAGCTGCAACCAGCGGACTTCGTGGCACCTTCCCCCCCACCATCACCCTCCCCCGCCAGGGGGGAGGGGATTTTTTTCAAGCGGGCGGAAGATTAGTGCTAATCAGGTTCCGGAATACGTAGTCAAGCTCCCCGTAGCCGCCGAAACGGGTCTTGTTCCAGATGTTCTTGATACTCCCGTTGCCAGCGGTGCTCTCCGCTGTCTTTCCACCCTCTTTCAGGGTCTTGACCTGGCTGTTCAGGGTGTCGATCTGCTGTTGCAGGTCATCGAGGGTGGCGGCCCGTGCCCTGGCCGAGGCGGTGAGAAGGACGACGGTTGCTGCCAGTAGTATTGCGCTTCGTTTCATTGTTTCCTCCTTCGATGTGTGTTGATATGTGCCCTGTTTGGGCTCCTGGAAAATGAAAGTCACTTTCAATGTGTATCTAAAAAACAAGCCACCCCATTGGCCGACATCAGGATAGGGCCGGCTTGTGCAGAAAATGATTTTCGTTTTCAATACCAGAAAATGTCGTGCCGGGTCAAGTAAAAACCTGATTAGCACTAATCTTCCGCCCGCTTGAAAAAAATCCCCTCCCCCCTGGCGGGGGAGGGTGAGGGTGGGGGGGAAGTTGCCACGAAGTTCGCTGGT
>JAJZTK010000185.1 GCA_021849045.1 Deltaproteobacteria bacterium
GTAATTGGGGGGCACCTCCGTGACCACCACCGAATTGGACCCGATCTTGCTGTTTTTACCCACCGTGAACGGCCCGAGCACCTTGGCCCCGGAACCGACTACCACGTTGTCCTCCAGGGTCGGGTGCCGCTTGACCTTATCCCAGGTCACCCCTCCCAGGGTTACCCCGTGATACATGGTGACGTTGTCGCCGATTTCAGCAGTCTCGCCGATCACCACCCCCATGCCGTGGTCGATGAAGAACTTCCGGCCGATTGTAGCGCCGGGATGGATTTCGATGCCGGTCAGAAAACGGGCGATATGGGACGTGAACCGTCCCAGGAAGAACAACCCGTGGGTCCAGAACCAGTGGCTGATCCGGTGAAACCAGACGGCATGGAGCCCCGGATAGCAGAACAGCACTTCCAGCGAGTTCCGGGCTGCCGGGTCCCGATCAAAGACCGATTGGATATCCTCTTTCATGCGGGCAAACATGGGCTGTCTCCTCCCGTTTCACGCGTGATGATTTTGAGTAGCATGCCCGACTAAATCCGTCAATTAAATCCTCAGGCAGTTAGCGCGTCCTTCGGGAAGAAAAGCGCAAAAAAAGGCGGGTCTGACGACCCGCCTTCAGTGGTGCAACGTACGGCCAGGATGTCAGCTGGCAATGGCCTTCAGGTACTCCCGGTTCAGCTTGGCGATGAACTTGACGTTGATCCCCTTGGGGCAGGAGGCCTGACACTCGTAATGGTTGGTGCAGTTACCGAACCCACAATCCTTGAGGGCCTCGGTCATGTTGTTGACCCGGGCGGCAGCCTCGGCCTTCCCCTGCGGAAGGACTGCCAGCTGGGCCACCTTGGCGCTGGTAAAGAGCATGGCCGAACCGTTGGGGCAACCGGCCACGCAGGCGCCGCAGCCGATACACTCGGCAGCGTCCATGGCGTAATCGGCTTCGGGTTTCGGGATGAGCAGGGCGTTCCCGTCGGCAATCCCGCCGGTATGGCAGGAGGTGTAACCGCCGGCCTGGATGATGACATCCAGGTTCCCCCGGTCAACAACGAGGTCCTTGACGATCGGGAAGGCAGTGGCGCGCCACGGCTCGATGAAGATGTTGTCGCCGTCCTTGAACGAGCGCATGTGCAGCTGGCAGACCGTGGTGCGATCCTGCCCGCCATGGGGAACGCCGTTGATGACCTGGGAGCACATCCCGCAGATCCCTTCGCGGCAGTCGTGGTCGAACGCGATCGGCTCGACCCCTTTCCTGATCAGCCCCTCGTTCACTTCGTCGAGCATTTCCAGGAATGACTGGTCCGGGCTGACATTGTGTGCGTCGTAGGTCTCCAGCTTGCCCGGAGCATTGGGACCCTTTTGACGCCAGACGTGTAGTGTAAGGTTCATTATTTGTAGCTCCTTATGGCAAGGTGAACATTCTCAAACTTGAGCGGCTCCTTGTGCAGCTCCGGCTCATTGCCGACCCCTTTGGACTCCCAGGCGGCGGCATAGCAGAAGTTGACGTCATCACGCTGGGCCTCGCCGTCCGGCATCTGGTGCTCCACCCGGAAGTGGCCGCCGCACGACTCTTCACGGTGCAGGGCGTCCTTGCTGAGCAGTTCGGCAAACTCCAGGAAGTCGGCCAGACGACCGGCGTTCTCCAGCTGCTGGTTGAAGTCGCCACCCTCGCCGGAAACGTTGACGTTGTTCCAGAACTCGTCACGCAGCTTGGGGATCTCCTTGAGCGCAGTCTTGAGGCTCGCATCGCTGCGGGCCATCCCCACGTTTTCCCACATGACCTTGCCCAGCGCCCGGTAGAGCTCGCTGACGGTCTTCTTCCCCTTGATTGAGAAGAGCTTCTTGATGTTGCCATTGACCTCTTCGACCGAGCGCTTGCACTCGGCATGGTCAACAGAAACAGCGCCCGGCTTGGTCTGGGCCAGGTAGCCGCCGATGGTGTAGGGGATGACGAAGTAGCCGTCGGCCAGACCCTGCATGAGGGCCGAAGCCCCCAGGCGGTTGGCACCGTGAACCGAGAAGTTGGCCTCGCCCAGGACGAACAGGCCCGGAATGTTGCTCATGCAGTTGTAATCGACCCAGAGACCGCCCATGGAGTAGTGGGGGGCCGGGTAGATACGCATCGGCTGCTTGTAGGCGTTCTCGTCGGTGATCTTCTCGTACATCTCGAAGAGGTTGCCGTACCGCTCACGGATGGTGTGCTCGCCGAGGCGCTTGATGGAGGCGGCAAAGTCGAGGTATACACCGCGGCCGCCGGGACCGACGCCACGATTGTCGTCGCACTGCTCCTTGGCGGCCCGGGAGGCGATGTCCCGCGGGGCCAGGTTGCCGAAGCTCGGGTACTTCCGCTCCAGGTAGTAGTCCCGATCCTCTTCGGGAATATCGCCGGGCTTGCGGTTGTCACCCTGCTTCTTGGGTGCCCAGCAGCGGCCGTCGTTCCGGAGCGACTCGGACATGAGGGTCAGCTTGGACTGGTGGTCGCCGGACTGCGGGATGCAGGTCGGGTGGATCTGGGTGTAGCAGGGGTTGGCGAAGAAGGCGCCCTTCTTGTGGGCCTTCCAGGCAGCGGTAACCGAGCACCCCATGGCGTTGGTGGAAAGATAGAAGACGTTCACGTAGCCGCCGGTGCAGAGGACAACCGCATCGGCCACGTGGGCGCGGACCTCGCCGGTCACCAGGTCCCGGATCGTGATTCCCTTGGCCTCGCCGTCCACGACGATCAGGTCCAGCATCTCGGTGCGGGGGAACATCTTGACCGTGCCGGCCTTGATCTGGCGGGCAAGGGCCGAGTAGGCGCCGAGCAGGAGCTGCTGGCCGGTCTGGCCGCGGGCGTAAAAGGTACGGGAAACCTGGGCGCCGCCGAAAGAGCGGTTATCCAGGTAGCCGGCGTAGTCACGGGCAAAGGGAACGCCCTGGGCCACGCACTGGTCGATGATGTTGTTGGAGACCTGGGCCAGACGCCAGACGTCGGCCTCGCGGGCACGGAAGTCGCCCCCCTTGATGGTGTCATAGAAGAGACGGTAGATGGAGTCGCCGTCATTCGGGTAGTTCTTGGCGGCGTTCCTCCCGCCCTGAGCCGCGATGGAGTGGGCACGACGGGGGGAATCCTGATAGCAGAAGGCCTCCACCTGGTAGCCCAGCTCGCCCAGGGAGGCGGCAGCAGCACCACCGGCCAGGCCGGTGCCGACGACGATAACCTTATACTTACGCTTGTTGGCAGGGTTCACCAGCTTCAGGTCGAAGCGGTGCTTATCCCAGGTTTTTTCGATTGGTCCGGTTGGACATTTTCCGTCGAGTATCACTCTAAACCCCCTATTTTGTCAGAATGCCGGCCAGGATGGAGACGGGAATGAGGACATATCCCGCCAGCAGCACGAAGGACACCGCCTTGCCAGCCATTGTAATTCCCGGCTGGGTCTTGTCGTTGTTCCACCCCAGGGTCTGGAAGAAGCTCTGTATCCCGTGGGAAAGGTGGAGGAAGAGGGCTGCCATGGCAACCACATAGATCAGGGCGGTACCGGCATTGTGGAAGGCCGAGGTCACCATGGTGAAGACGTCGTAGCGACCCAGGGCGTCAACCCCTTTCACAACACCGGGCGTAACCCGGGCAGTGAAGTGGAGGATATGGTAGATGATGAAGGCAAGCAGGGTCAGACCGGTCCAGATCATGGTCTCGCTGGAGAAGGTCGCCTTGATCTTCTTGTTGACCGCATATCCGGTCGGGTTGGCAGCGTTGTTCTCCAGGGTCAGCATGATGCCGAAGGTCAGATGGACCAGCAGGAAGGCCAGCATCACCAGGCGGAAGACCCAGACCAGTGGCCCCAGGTCGTGAAGGTGCTGCGCGTAGGCGTTGATACCGTTGGGGCCGACAAAGATGGAGGAGTTCCCCATCATGTGCACGATGGCGAACAGAACCATCCCCTGGCCGCTGATCGACATGAGAATCTTTCTGCCCACTGTACTGTTGAGCATTTGCATGTTCCTTTCCTTTACCAGTTCTTGGGAGTGTGTTTCGTGTCAGTAAGGGATGAGGTTCCGGAGTCGTGGTTCCTGTCCGAGTGGTGGTCCTCGCCAACTGCTTAACTCTTGCATATCGATCCCCTTTCCCGAAGTTTATTGATAATCAAGATTTCCAGTGCAGTCGCACCACAATTCCTTCCACAAATTGTCGGCTGCATCCTAAACGTCGTTTTAGGAAAAATCAACAAAATTGTGTATACAGTGACCGATAACAACCCGTGAAAGCCTCTTATTCAGGGGCTTGCACCATTTATCATCGTGCACACAGTATACGCAAACAGAGGAACCGGGAATCTGGGAGATGAAAAAATCCTTACGCCTCCAGCCGCTGGCTCTTGACGTACTTCGCGGCAACGTCGATAATGCGCGAAACGATCTGCACGACACGAAAAGGATTTCATCGCCAATGCGCTTTACTCTGCTTAAAACCGATCCCCACACGGCGGCCCGTCGCGGCCGACTGGAAACGCCCCATGGCACCATCGAGACTCCAATCTTCATGCCGGTCGGCACCCACGCTGCCATGAAGGCCATGACCCCGGAGCAGGTGGTGGCCACCGGCGCCCAGATCATACTCTCCAACACCTACCATCTCCATCTGCGCCCCGGCGAGGGGCTGGTGGCAAAGGCCGGCGGGCTGCACAGCTTCATGGCCTGGGACCGGCCGATCCTTACCGACTCCGGCGGGTTCCAGGTCTTTTCACTCCCTAACAAGCGGATCACCGAGCACGGCGCCTATTTCAAGCACGAGATCACCGGCGACGAGGTCTTCCTCGACCCGGCCAAGGCCATTGCCATCCAGGAAGCGCTGGGGGCGGACATCATCATGGCCTTTGACGAGTGCATCCCCTACCCCTGCGACCGTCAGTACGCCGCCGCTTCCACAAAAAAGACCATCCGCTGGGCCGAGGCGTGCAAGAAGGCCCAGACAAGGGGTGACCAGGCACTGTTCGGCATCGTCCAGGGGAGCGTCTTCGAGGATCTGCGCGCCCTGTGCGCCAGGGAACTGGTGGCCATGGACTTTCCCGGCTACGCCATTGGCGGGGTATCGGTCGGCGAAGGGTTGGAGCTCCTGAAAAAAGTGGTTGCCATGACCGCCCCGTTCCTGCCGACGGACAAGCCCCGCTACCTCATGGGGGTCGGCCTGCCCGAAGATATCCTGGAGAGCGTGGAACGGGGGATGGACATGTTCGACTGCGTCATCCCCACCCGCTATGCGCGGAGCGCCACCCTCTTCACCAACAGGGGCAAGATCCGCCTCACCCACAAAAACTACAAACGGGACTTCTACCCCATCGAACCGAATTGCACCTGTTACACCTGCCAGAACTTCACCAGGGCCTACCTGCACCATCTGTTCAACGCCAACGAGGTCCTCTCGGCGATCCTGGCCAGCATTCACAACGTTCACTTCTACCTGGCCATGATGGCAGACATCCGTCAAGCCATCGAAGATGGCCGATTCGCAGAGTACAAGCGGACATTCCTGGCCGAGTACCTTGGCAAGGGGAGCACGAACTGACTTTTCTGCTGCCACCTTCTTCATAAGACGACATCGCACACTTGTGAAAAATATGCGGTTGCGGTAGCTTCACATCATGAAGCAGTTAGAGTCGAAAGAGTCGCCAGATGATTGAGCAGAGAGCATCACACCGGATTGATTCACATCTGCCTGCCGCCATTGTGCACAACAATGCCGTCTATTTTGCCCAGTTGTGCAATCTGAGCAATCGCGGGGCATATCTAAAAACGCACATCAAGTACTATCTCGATCAGCATGTCGACCTGTCCATCTACCTGCGGGACGGAAAGACCGCCCTCTCCCTGACGGTTCCGAGTAAAGTAGTACGTGCCGATGCCAACGGCATCGGCATTTACTCACAACACCTGGACGTCAGTATGCTGATCCGCCTGGAGGGACACCTGTCTTTCCATAAAGGGAATTTCGAACAGATAATGGCTGAACTTTTTCATGAAGTCATGCCGAACACCGGCAACGAAACCGAGGGATCTGTCGAGCTTAGGTAATCACATGATGGAAAAATTGGTATGAATCACCTTCTGCAAATCTTCGATCCGGAGCAGGGCCTGGCGGACCTGTTCCCGCTCGTCAGCCGGAAGTTCATAGGGATTGATATAATGGGAGTCTTTCAGGATTCCCTTGATGACCTTGATCTGGAGTAAAATGCGATACCGGGTCAGGACCAGATAGGCATTGGTAAGCCCTTTGGCCATGGCAGGCGAGAAACTCCCCTCCTGTTGGAGCAGCTCTATCCGCTTCAGGGTACAGGAAGCGGGAATCCCCTGGTTGATGGCAAGAATCCGGACATTCATCACCAGCGGCGCCCAGGCCAGGAGCTTCAGGTTAAATTCGCCCTTGTGCTCCCCCCCCCCTTCGGTCCAGAACCGCTTGAGGAATCCGAGGGCCAGTTTCATCTCGGTGGCGGCCTTGGCCATTCCCCACAGGGCCTGGAAATAGTCCTGTTCAAGGCCCCGGATCAGCCCTATGAGCCGCGCTGCGAGATCCCGGTCTCCGGCCACGTAACGGGCATCGGAAAGCACGATCAGGTCCATCAGGTTCTTGGCATAATCCTCATATTCGTAGCGGACAATGGCTAGCAACTTCCTGCGCCACTGGGCATAGGAGCCACGCCAGGTAGGGTTTGACGGCATGATGTCGCCCGTACACTTCTTGAAGCCGATCTCGGCCAATCTCTCCACCAGCAGAAGACTGAAGGCGGTAAAATAGTCATCAGCCGCCAAACCGCCGTCATCGCCATACACGACCAGATAATCCTGATCGGTGATCAGGGTCTGTTCCTCGCGGCCGTCGCTCCCCATGCTGATAAGGGCAAAAGGAACCGGCGGATCCCCATGACCGTTCCCGACCATCTCCTGCACCACCAGATAGACGGTCCTGCCGGCCAGGAGATCCCGATAGTCGGTACAGTGGCGATGCAGGTCAACCACCGACTGCATCTTGAGAAACGCATCCATCTCGTGGGTGTTGAATTCGCTGTG
>JAJZTK010000030.1 GCA_021849045.1 Deltaproteobacteria bacterium
TTCGCCGTGCAGACGACCGACGCGTTGACGGTGAAGCCGTTGGTCAGGATCGCCGACTGGGTATCCGGGTTGGTGACCGTGATGTTACGGGCGCCAGTGGTGGCGCCAGCGGCAATCGTGATGTTGGCGGTCAGTTGGGTAGCGCTGACAAAGGTGGTGGAGTTGACGGTGATGCCGGTGCCGCTGAAGGCGGTCGTGGCGCCGCTCACGAAGTTCGTACCACCGATGGTGACGCTCAGGCTCGTGGCCCCCTGCGTGCCACTGTTCGGGGTGGCCGTGGTGACGGTCGGGGCCGGGTTGCTCACGGTGGTGGTGGCCGTGATGTTGGCCGGTGCGGTATGTCCGGTGGCTGAGACCCCCAGGGTGGTGACATTGGAGGCGCCGTTGGCGGCCCCGGCCGGGGCCGAGACGGTGAAGGTGGCGGTGCCGTTGGCACCGGGGGCAAGGGTCAGGGTCGTCGGGCTCAGCAGGCTGCTGGTGAAGACACCGGCGTTGTTGTCCGATTTGGTCAGGGTGAAAACCGTGCTGGCGCAAGCAGCCGTATCGTTGTTGGTTACCGTGACTGTGTAGGTGGTGGCAGCGCCGCCGGAGGTGACCGTCGACGAGGTCGGGGTCACCGAGATGGTCGGCGTGTTCGCCGTGCAGACTGCTGCCGGGTTGACGGTGAAGACGCCGGTGCCGGTGCCGGCCCCTGCATCCGGATTGGTGACCGTTACGTTGAGTGCCCCGGTGGTGGCTCCGGCGGCAACAGTAACGGGAACCGTGATGGTTGTTGCGTTCACGACCGTGACAGCGCCGGTGGTGACCCCGGTACCGCTGAAGGCGACCGCGGCACCGGACTGGAAGCCGGTGCCGGTTATGGTTACCGTGGTCGGGCCGGTTCCTTGCGCCATATTGTTCGGCGATGTAGAGGTGACCGTGGGAGCCGGGGCTCCGGCCGCCGGCTTGAACACGGCGATGGCGCCGGCCCACCAATCGTTGGCGCCGGTACACCCCATGGTTGCCGGCCCGGCGGAGTTCGTGATGGAGTCGGCAAGACCGAGCTGCGTACCAAAGGCGGCAGTTTGCGCGTACATGGAGGCGTTGGTTCCGGTAACGGCACTGAACGTTGAGGACGTGTTGTCGCCAAAGGCACCGATCCAGAGTTCGTTGGCCGCACTGCTCGTGGCCGTGCCGGTGCTGAGGGTGCTACTTGTGGAACTGCTTCCGGCAGAAGCCGTAACGTCAAGCGGGCTCGTGGTGGCAATCCCCGAGTATTCAGCGACAACAGCGCCGTTATCCACCGCAGTACTGGTATAGGTCACCGTTGTCTGCCCGGCGGGGATGTTTGCCAGGTACCAGATCGAGACATACTGCGGACCACCGCTGACAACTATGTCTTTTGCCAGTGTCAGAGGCGTTGACCCGAGCTTAACGTTGGACACGTTGCCGGTCGTGGTCTGAATCCCGCCGATTACGACGACCAGAAGGTTTCCGGCATGGGTGGGCGCAATGGTGATCGTCCCAGCGGTGTTGGACCCGTTATTCAGAGTCACCGACTGTACCCGGGCAATCGCCGCCTCAGCATTCAGTGGCTTGTACCACCCCTTGTACATGAAGATACTGGTCAGCAGGGTGAAGAGCAGAACGATGCTCCACTTGGCCCAGCGGCTCATCCCCCCGATCTTCCTGGCGATCACTTTTCCCATGACATCAACTCCTTTACTTTACCGCAAGATATCCGTCTATGCATCATTGACCTGCCTGTGCCGGAACTCTAATGGCCAACAGACGGCCTTGCTGCAGAGTTACCGGCGACGTTGCAATCATCTGAACCTGTTTCCACGCTGGCTGCTCCGCAGAGCGAAGATGGCCGAACGACAGGCCTTCAGGTTGCTGATATAGGTCGACAGCGAGGCGCTCTCGCCGGAGTAGAGCCGACCCATTTCGTCGGAGATCTTCCCGTGCACCTGGAAGGAGACCTTGCCGTCGGCCCCCTGCACCGGCTTGTATTTTATGCTCGGATCGAGGGTCACCAGTGCGGCTACCAGATAGCTGTCCTCAATGATGGATGTTTCCTGATCCTTGATAATGATTGTCTTGAAGCGTTTAGCTGTTTCCAGTTGCTCTGTGTTACCCATGATGACCTCACCTTTTCCCGGAACGGAACCGTTCCCGTAACTAACGATTATCTCTCAGCGAACACGAAGCCCGGAAGGTGACTTCGTAATCGCAACGGATGCGACTCCATGTAACGAAACGCGTCACGAATGCTCTGCACGCCTTGGACGGAGCCGTGAAGAGACCGTCGTCAAATGATTACCTGATTAGCACTAATCTTCCGCCCGCTTGAAAAAAATCCCCTCCCCCCTGGCGGGGGAGGGTGATGGTGGGGGGGAAGTTGCCACGAAGTCCGCTGGTTGCAGCTTCACCCACCCCCCCGCCCCCCTCCCGTCAAGGGAGGGGGAGAGTGTGTTGCGGAAGATTGGTACTAATCAGGAATGATTATGATTCAATGCGGATTTTTAGTTGGAAAAACCTGGGATCAAGCTGGTGGTGCCCGGGCGGGCAGTGATACGGGGGACGTTACTGATGCACAGGCAAAATGGACAACTTCATGCGGTGCAGGTGCAACCGGCGGCAGGAGAAGCTGCCATTTCAATGGGACAAGATTGACGAGTGCCTGAACCTTGTGCTTCGAATCATCGGCAACACAGGCCGAATTGTCGCTGCTCTCCAGGTGGGATTTCTTGAAATCGAAATGATAGTCGGAAAAATCGCAGGCATCCGCCAGCCTCCCGCCCAAAAAGGCGAGAACTAACAGGAGCGGGAGAAACCAGTTTTTGAAGATACGTTGGGACATTGTGCGTGTGTCCATCGATTGCTGGCCGCTTTTGCGGGCCTATCGGGCAAGGCATTTTGCAAAAAATGCGCCACTCATAACGGGAGCCATCGAGAATCTTTCGTTAAAAAATCTGAAAGGAAAACGAATCGTACACCTTCGTTAGAGAAAAAACTACCCGGTTTACCACAACTGATTTCTGACGCTATCGGTCCTCGGCATCGAGTTCTGACCGATATACGCCAATTGGCAGATTATGAAAACACACTAACCGTTTTTTCGCCAAAAGCATGAAAACAGCCATGACCATTCAATGAAACGTCGCCCGATAGGCCCACCAGCCCCCCATCCCGAAGATGGCCAACAGGACGATATGCTTGATGATCAGCATATTTCTCCGGGTTACTTCGGTCTGCTCGCCAAAAACATTGTCCACGTAGGTGAAGGTACGGCCGGCACCGGTAGCCAGGATCACGACAGCTGCAGCAAGCGAGTTCCAGAAAAAAAACCGCTCGATAACATTCAGCTGTGAGGAAAACTCCGGATACCTGGCCTGATATCCATGAAGAAAGTAGATCGCAATCAGGTCGGACACCCAGTAACCGGTCATGAAATCGTGAATAAATCCGTTCAGAACGATGGCGCTTTTTTTCAGGTTCATATGCTGACCATCCATTTCTATTTCAAAATATTCCACAGGGATGGAGGTCCCCGGTAGGAAGCAACGAAGGGGCACCGATGAAGGCAACGATGGAATACCAGGCAGCCACCCTGGATCAGAGAGCAATCTTCCAAATCCCGGCAGCGGTTGTCAACGTAAAACCTTTCCTCCGGCAGATTACACGGCTGTCAAAATCCAGATTGCTCTTTACAAACGGCCCGGGCATGACTACGTTATTTAATGAGCAGTAGCCTCACCAGATACCACCGAGACCGCCATTCCTTTTTCGACCTCGCCACCTCTTCCGAGCCAACTACATGCACTATATACATACACCGTATTGCCCAATTAATCGGCAACCGAGTACCCATGCAACTACCAGGGACTAATCATGTCTCGCTTATCAGCGCCGTCATGCACCACAGCGCCTGACGGCACAAATATTGCGTAGTTGGCACAAGTCATCAATCCAGCCACATCAACGAGTTGCTTGAACAGGAGATGTATCCATGTCCACGAGTAACAGCACAAGTCATCGTCTGACCGAGGAGATCCTCGGCTTCATCGAAGCAGGGGTCGATGCCGAGCTTTCCGATGCCACGTTCAACGATTACTGCATGCAGTTGTTCGCTCTGCACTACGAAACCAACAAGATTTTCCGGGAATTCTGCGATATCAAGAAAGTGGGGCCGGGCGACATCAATCGCTGGCAGGATGTCCCCATGGTCTACAACGACGTCTTCAAGACCCATCTGGTCGCCTCCTTCCCCCTGGAACAGTCGGTCATGGCCTGCCTGACAGGCGGCACCACCAGCCTCACGCAGAGGGGACGCATCTTCCGTGACGAGGACGGCAAACGCCTGGTCTTTGGTGCCAACAGGATGATGACCGGGTCATATCTGTTCCCCGATTTCGAGGAGGGGAAGCGGTGCCGCATCCTGATCCTCGCCCCAAGTCCTGAGTTGGCCCCCTCCATGGGGATGGCAATCGGCATGGACCAGACGAGACAGGCATTCGGCACGACTGACAGCATGTTTCTCCTGGGCAAGACCGGCATCGATGTCAAGAATCTAATCAAGGCGTTACGCGAGGCGGAGGCGACCGGCGTGCCGGTGGCACTGATCGGCGCCACGGCTGCCTACGTGTATTTCTTCCAGTCCTGTCGTCGCAAGAAGATGAAATTCAAGCTGCCACCCGGAAGCCGGATCTGCGATGGAGGCGGCTATCGGGGCCGTTTCGGCGTCGTCACCCGCGACGACTACTATGCCATGGTAAAGGAGATTCTCGACATACCGGAGACCCACTGCGTCAACGTGCTGGGAGAAGCGGAAACCGCCACCAACCTGTTTGACGATGCCCTGCGCCGCCATGTCAAGGGTCTCCCCCCGCGCAAACGCACCCGGCCGGTCCCTCCCTGGTCCCGCGTGCTGGCCATGAATATCGATGACCTGAGCCCCCTCCCGGATGGCGAAGTCGGCCTGCTGGCCCACTGGGATCTGGCCAACGTGCCGACGGTTCTGGCGGTCATCACGGACAACCTGGGGTACACGACCGACAACGGTACCGGCTGCGAAATGGTGGGCCGGGCCAAGATCGAGAACGGCAAGGTCTCGCCACTCCCTGACGAGGAACGCACCATGGGGCCGATGGGAGACTCGGGAATCTTCCGCATGCTGGAGGCGTACACCAACTTCTCCATTGACCTGAAGATGCGTTTCGCCAAGGATCTCAAGATGGAACCCGCTGTCCGTGAAGAGATCGAGGCCCGCCCGGGGTCAGTTGCCTCCTGCCCGCAGGTGGTGGACGAAATCCTGGTTGCGCAGGCCGACGCAGAAGCCGCCAAACTGCGCGACGCATCCCTGAACACATTCAAGGATCAGACCGAACGACCACTGGAGTGGTACGTCAAGGAAGCGGAGAAGCAGAAGCTGACGGACCATCCGGCAGGCCTGCAGTCGGAAAAGCAGGCGCAGCAAAAAAAGAAGTAATAAGGCAGAGCAACCTCCCGCTGATCAGCACCCCGCACCGCTCCCACCAGCTGGATGCTGATCAGCTTTCCCGTCACTCAACATTTTCGGTTGTTGCCCCTCCCGGTTCGTACCTTT
Source organism: Deltaproteobacteria bacterium (assembly GCA_021849045.1). Classification (GTDB taxonomy): domain Bacteria; phylum Desulfobacterota; class Desulfuromonadia; order Geobacterales; family DSM-12255; genus Geomobilibacter. Next base: position 5,588 of record JAJZTK010000030.1, read on the forward strand.
TGACCGTCACTGTAAAATAGATTACAACTGACTAACAAGTCTGCCGATAAGAAGAACTCTGTACCGACCAGATGAGGAGGGCAGGTCCTTTTGAAAAAGATCAGGGTGCTCATTGTCGATGATTCGTTTCTCGTGTGCAAAACGCTCAGCGAGATCCTCACCTCGGACCCCCATATTGAGGTCATGGCGACCGCCGGCGACCCCATCACGGCAGCCAACAAGATCCGCGACGAACTGCCGGATGTCATGATCCTTGATGTGGAAATGCCCCGGATGGATGGCCTGACCTTTCTCCAGATGATCATGGCCCTCAGGCCGATCCCGGTGGTGATGTGCTCAAGCCATGTGGAACAAGGCTCGAAAACCGCGTTCAGGGCCATCGAGTACGGTGCGGTGGAACTCATCCACAAACCGCGCCTCGCTGTCAGACAGTTTATCGAAGAAGCGAAAATCAGGATCTGCGACATCGTCAAGGCAGCAGCCCAGACAAGGCCAACCTCAGCACTTCCCCACTTTCCGCGCATGGAAGGGGAACCCAAGCTGACCGCAGATGTCATGCTCGACAAACCTGCCGCGCACGTTGTCCCCTTGATCAGCACCACAGAGAAAGTGGTGGTGGTCGGTGCATCAACCGGCGGCATCGATGCACTGCGGGCCGTTCTCCAGGAATTGCCCGCCGATGCGCCGGGGGTCGTAATCGTTCAGCATCTGCCGGAGCACTTCACCCACGACTTCGCCGCCCGGCTCGACTCCCTCTGTAAAATAAAGGTCAAGGAAGCCGAAAACAACGACCGGGTAATCCGGGGCCACGCCCTCATCGCCCCCGGCAACAGGCACACCCTGCTCAAGGAGGCCAGCGGCACCTATCACGTTGAGGTAAAAGACGGGCCACTGGTCTCGCGGCACCGGCCATCGGTCGATGTACTATTCCGTTCTGCCGCCCGCTACGCCGGAAGCAATGCCGTGGGGGTGATCATGACCGGCATGGGAGACGATGGGGCAGCAGGCATGCGTGAGATGAAGGATGCCGGCGCCGCCACCATAGCCCAGGATGAAACGAGCTGTGCCGTCTTTGGTATGCCAAGGGAAGCGATCGCCCATGGCGGCGTTGATATCGTCGTGCCGCTGGAGCGGATCTCCAAGGAAGTCCTGCGGCTGTGCGCAGCATAAAGGGCCGACACAACTCCCCCACGATCAACCATATGCAGCACCGTTCCATCATCCTCAGGAGGAGACATGTCCGCGGCTTCTCTGGCTATTCTCACCGGCGCCCTCTTTCTTGCCGCCGCGCCTCACTCCGGTGAAATCGAGCAGCATATCGACCCGCAGTTGGCCTCCAGAGCTGAACGTATAGAAATTGTCAACGTCAATGGCACCTTCTCCCATATCGAATACCAAACAACGCCAAACCCCATCGTTCCGGTAACGCCACCCCTCTCCGGATACACCATCGTCGATTCCAAGCTGATACCGTTCGGTCCATGCCCAGTCAACGGGCCAGAGCTGAGCCGCCCTGACAACCGTCCGTGCGGCTTTCTGCTTGATCTCGGCCGGGAAACCGCAGCACTCAACATCCTTCCTTTCGACAGGCTGGAGCTGGTCGGCACCGTTACCGGCAGTTGGCAGATAGCCATGGCAGACACCAACCTTGCGCTGAAGTAAAAAACGCAATCGCCGGCAAAAAGTACACGCGCGCTGAACTCCTTCTCAACCAATTGCGCCGCCGCGAGCCGCGCGACCAGGAACTGGCCGCCATGGCAGCTCGGGTGCAACTGTGGCAGGGCCGGCACCAGGCCGCGATCCTGCTCTTCCGGGAGTCGCTGGCAATCCGGCCGAACCGGCAGCTGCAAACTGAATTGGAACGGGTGGAAGCACTGGATGCCCTGGCACAGGTCGACCGGCTGCTTGCCGCCGGCAGGGATGATGAGGCGGAAACCAGGCTGTCCGATCTCTACCAGAGTGGCAGGAGCCTGCCGAACAGGCGGAACTCCGTGCCGAACTTGACGCAATCTCCGGGAATCGGTCAGTTTCGGATCATACTTCGCGCACCTCTTACGGTGCAGAACTGACCAAGGCTGAGGTGCTGGTTCAGAACGGCTCCACAGCTGAAGCGGAACAGCTGCTGCGCACACTTATCGACAGTGGCCGAAACCGCTACGAAGCCGGCCATCGCCTGGGCTACCTCTACCGGAAACGGGGCGACAACGCTGCTGCCCGCGATCTCTACGCCGAGCTGCGCCGCAGCGCTACGGCTACTTTTCCCTGGAGGTCAGCACGTTCTTCCCCGGACAAGGGTAGGCGGCGAGCTGTTCCAGGCACACGGCCCTGTCGAGTATTCTCTCGGCTACTTCCGGATGGATTATTCGGACTCGGCAACGAACATCATCGTCCCCGGCGTCATCCTCCCCCTGCCGGCCGGCCTGTCCCTGAACGAACGGTTATACCTGGTTGCGGATAACGACGGTTTTTCCTTTCTGACCAACCGGCTAACCCTGGAATACCGGCCCGACCCTTCCTACAGCTGCGGCACCGAACTGGGCCACGAGCACCGGGCCGGGCAGTACGACAAGGCCGGGGCTACCCTTTTCTGCCGGTACTGGTGGTAAGATGTACGATATCCTGGCCCGCATCCTCTCACCGTTTCTCTCCAAACCGTTGCTGTCGGCAACCATCAGGGGCATCCTGGTCATGACCATTGTCATGACCGTTGCCATGATCGGCCACAAACTGCTGGTGGAGCATCGCGAACGGCATTCCCGGCGGCTCTGGAACCGTTATCTCGCCTTCTTTCTGAGCCACGGCGTCAACCCGCCTTGCGACCAGGTTGAACCGACCGACCGGATCAGCTACATCGCCTGTGCCGATGTGGCGATCTACCTCTGCAGCAACGTGCGGAGGAATGAGCGGGACCGATACCGGAAGATGCTGCAGGAACTGGGGGTCCTGGAGCTGATCAGGCGCGATGCCGTTGCCAGGTCGTGGACGAAACGGTACAAGTCGGTGGAGAAACTGGGATTTCTTCTTTTTCCCGAACTGGCGCCGTTTTTCCGTGGGCGCCTGACGGAAGAGCGGGACGGCAAACACGGTCAGACTCAATGCGGCGGTGGCGCTCGGCACCCTGGGGGAGATCGGCCTGAACATCAGCCCGTTTCCCTTGGGCTACCTGCCGGTGAACAGCGCCGCCAACCGGACAATGGCCGCTCGACTGGCCGACTTCGTGGCCGCACACCAAAAGGAGAAGATCTATATCCACTGCTACCTGGGAAGACACCGGGTGGTTTTGTGCGGGACACGCTGATCAGGCGCGGGCTGGCTGCGCCGGGACCCGGCTAGTACCCCGTAGGTTGATCATGAAGAATGGGGTGAGCTACGATCGCTTGACAATACTACCGCATCTCATTACTATCCATATATGATCCGGTCGTTCTCCTGCAAAGAAACGGAAAAACTCTTTCACGGCCGCTTTTCCTCCGGACTGCCGCCGGACGTACAGCGGATCGCCCAGCGCAAGCTGAAGCAGCTCCATGGCGCAGCCACCCTCGACTTCCTCCGCGTACCGCCCGGCAACCGACTGGAGCAGCTCTCCGGCAACCGTGCCGGTCAGCGGAGCATCCGGATCAACGATCAGTGGCGCATCTGCTTCCGCTGGGAAGATGGCAACGCATTGGACGTTGAAATCGTCGATTATCACTAACGAGGAACCTATTATGAGCACTCGCGACCTGCCGCCGGTCCACCCCGGCGAAATACTGCTGGAAGACTTCCTCACCCCAATGGGGATCAGCCGCTATCGGCTGGCCAAGTCCATCGGCGTACCCCAGCGGCGTATCGATGAAATCTGCGCCGGCAAGCGGTCCATCACCGCCGACACCGCCCTGCGCCTCGCCCGCTTTTTCGGCACCGATCCCCAGAGCTGGATGAACCTCCAGGCAGAGTATGATCTGGAAGTCGCTGCCGCCACACTCAGCGAACGGATCGAACGCGAAGTCAAGCCGTGGAGAGAAGCCGCATGACCGTTATCCCCCCCGGATGGGTGATTACCTCTGACAGACAGGACACCAGCAGGTGGACCTGCCGCCGAGGCGGTTTGAGAGGATCACCGCTCCGCAGCGGGGGCAGGCCTCCCCGGCCCGGCCGTAAACCGCCAGCCTGAGCCGGAAATAACCGGGACGCTCCTCGCCGACCAGGAACTCGTTCAGCGTGGTTCCCCCCTCTGTGATCGCTTCTTCCAGCACCGACCGCACCGCCTCCACCAGCGTGGTACACTCCCTATCGGACAAGGCCCCGGCCGGTCTGGCCGGATCGATGCCGGCCCTGAACAGCGCCTCGCTGGCGTAGATGTTCCCCACCCCCACCACCACCCGGCTATCCATCAGGAACGGTTTTATCGCCACCCGCCTGCCGCTGCTGGCCGCACGGAGGTATGCCCCGTCAAAGCCGCCCTCCAGCGGCTCCGGTCCCAGTGAGGCCAGCAGCGGATGTTGCAGCGGCTCACCGGCGGTCCAGACGAGCGTCCCGAACTTGCGCGGATCGGTCAGCCGCAGCAGCAGGCCGTTGTCCAGCGCCAGGTCGACGTGATCATGCCTCCCGGCCGGGGTATCCGTCGGAACCACCCGCAGATGCCCGGTCATCCCCAGGTGCATGATGAGGCACCCGGCGCTGCAGCGCACCAGCAGGTACTTGCCGCGTCTCACGACCTCGGCGACCCGCTGGCCGACGAGCTGCCCGCTAAGGTCCTCCGGCAGCGGAAGCCGCAGCTTCGGGGTCCGGGCCGTGAAGGCGGTTATGGTCCGCCCGACGAGGTGCGGCTCGATGCCGCGCCGGGTGGTCTCTACTTCGGGTAACTCAGGCATGATGACTCCTCGTTAAATACGATTGTTCAGGATAAATTAAGTTGTCACCCTCTGCCCGTCGTGCTATCAGGCAACGTTTACCATGACATCCAGAACGGGGCAGACCGATGATCCACCTTTCCAATATCGTTAAACAGCACGGCTCGCAACTCCTTTTCCGCGACGCGAGCTTCCAGATCCTTCCCGGCACGCGGACCGGCCTGGTCGGTCCCAACGGAGCCGGCAAGACCACGATCTTCCGGATTATCACCGGCGAGGAAGAGGTGGACAGCGGTGAGATCACCTGTGCAAAAAGGACCACCATCGGCTACTTTTCCCAGGACGTGGGAGATATGGCGGGCTGTTCGGTCCTGGAAGAGGTCATGGCCGGCGCCGGCGATACGGTCAGGCTCGGTGCCGAGCTCAAGGTGATGGAAGAGGCCATGTGCCAGCCGATGCCGGACGACGAAATGGCTGCCCTGCTGGAGCGATACGGGACTGCCATGGAGGAGTTCGAGCACAAGGGGGGGTACGACCTGGATGTCCGGGCCCAGACCGTGCTGACCGGCCTCGGTATCGGCCCGGACCGGTTTCACCATCCGGTGGAGTCGTTCAGCGGCGGTTGGAAGATGCGGATCGCCCTGGCCAAGATCCTGACCCTGAAGCCGGACGTAATCCTCCTGGACGAACCGACCAACCACCTGGACGTGGAGTCGATCATCTGGCTGGAGGAATGGCTGGCCGACGAGTTCGACGGCGCCCTGCTGATGACGAGCCACGACCGCGACTTCATGAACCGGGTCGTCACCCGCATCATCGAGGTGGCCAACAAGACGGTCACCACCTATGGCGGCAATTACGACTTCTACGAACGGGAGCGGGATATCCGCCGCGATCAGCTTCTGGCCAGCCACAAGCGGCAGCAGGAGATGCTGGCCAAGGAGGAGGAGTTCATCGCCCGCTTCGCCGCCCGGGCATCCCATGCCGCCCAGGTGCAGTCGCGGGTGAAGAAGCTGGAAAAGATCGACCGGATCGAGATCCCGGCCGAAGAGCGGGCCATCCGTTTTGAGTTCAATGAACCGCCCCGCAGCGGCGAAGACGTGGTGGCTATGGAGGGTCTGGGTAAAACCTGGCAGACCCCGGACGGCCTGGAGAAGCGGGTCTTTTCCTGCGTTTCCGGCATCATCCGCCGCCAGAGCAAGATCGCCGTGGTCGGGGTGAACGGTGCCGGGAAATCGACCTTCCTCAAGATCCTGGCCGGCCAGACCGCCCCCGGTGAAGGGAGCGTCACCCTCGGGGCCAACGTGGAGCTCGGCTATTTCAGCCAGCATGCCATGGAGATCCTGGACCCCGTGAAAACGGTCTTCGAGACTCTGCAGGACGCCATGCCGCTGGCAACCATCGGCGTGATCCGCAACCTGCTCGGCGCCTTCCTCTTTTCCGGGGATGCGGTGGACAAACGGGTCGCTAACCTCTCGGGCGGGGAAAAGAGCCGCGTCGTGCTCGCCACCCTCCTGGCGCGGCCGGTCAACTTCCTGGTGCTGGACGAGCCGACCAACCACCTGGACATCCGGTCGCGGGAGATCCTGCTCGACGCCCTCCGCAACTTCACCGGCACAGTGGTGCTGGTCAGTCACGACCGCCACTTCCTGCGCCTCCTGGTGGACCGGGTGTTCGAGATCGACCACGCGGAGATGCGGGTCTACGAGGGAAGTTACGACTACTATCTGGGAAAGGTGCATGAGCGGGCGGGGGAGTGATCTACCCGCTCCACCTTGCCGACCACCGCAAAATGCAGTATAGTTCCGGCAGTGAGGTACCGTGATGAACATCGACAAAACCGCTCTTGAGTCATGCATAGCCGACATGCCCGATCCGGTGGACATAGAAGAGGTTATGTACCGCCTGTATCTGCTGGAGAAAATTGAGGCCGGCGAGGCCGACATCAAGTCGGGGAGAACCCTCTCGCACGAGGAGCTTACCGATCGGCTTGCCCGCAGATGGTCAGCCTGATCTGGTCGGAAAAGGCGGTTGCCGATCTGGAGCTGATTCACGATTTCATCGCCACAGACTCCCCATTCTATGCCCGCGTCCAGGTTGAGCGGCTGATAACCGCCACAGGACGGCTTGTGCATTTCCCCGAATCCGGCCGCTCCCTGCCGGAATTTCCCCATTTTCCACACCGTGAGCTGATTGTCGGTTCCTATCGCATCATCTATCGTTATGAGCCTGCTGCCGAAGCGGTAATGATCGTCACCGTTGTCCATTCAGCGCGACTTCTCCAGCAAGATCGGATCGCCTGAAACTGCGAAGATGCTTCGCCTGGCAAGGGACGGAATTGCACACCACACGGGGCGACGCTGTATATAGTCCTTGACACACTACGTTTTTCTGGTTACTCTATCGCGCCTAACCCATTGGATTGCGTAGGGTTTTCAGCCCCACCAAATCACCTTTACTGTAATTAACATATTTAGGCTTTCCCAAGGAGGGCAACTCGTGACCTTTCAGGACCTGATCCTCTCCCTGCAGGGCTACTGGGCCAAGCAGGGGTGTGTCATTCAACAACCCTACGATACCGAAAAGGGGGCAGGTACCTTCAACCCCGCCACCTTCCTGCGCGTTCTCGGTCCGGAGCCGTGGAAAGTGGCCTACGTGGAGCCGTCCCGCCGGCCGACCGACGGCCGTTACGGCGAAAACCCCAACCGGCTTCAGCACTACTACCAGTTCCAGGTCATCATGAAGCCCTCACCCGCCAACATCCTCGACCTCTACCTGGACAGCCTTCGCGCCTTCGGCATCGACCCGAACAGGCACGACATCCGTTTCGTGGAGGACGACTGGGAATCACCGACCCTGGGGGCCTGGGGTCTCGGCTGGGAGGTCTGGCTGGACGGGATGGAGATCACCCAGTTCACCTACTTCCAGCAGGCCGGCGGCATCGACCTGAAGCCGGTCTCCGGCGAGATCACCTACGGCTGCGAACGGATCGCCATGTACCTGCAGGGAGTGGACAACGTCTACGACCTGGAGTGGGTCAAGGGGGTCAAATACGGCGACATCCACCACGAGAGCGAGGTGGAGTTCTCCCGCTTCAACTTCGAGGAGGCCGACGTTGCGCTGCTCCTCGACCTGTTCGGCAAATACGAGAAGGAGTGCATCCGGCTGGCGGAAAAGGAACTGGTCCTGCCGGCCTACGACTATGTCATGAAGTGCTCCCACACCTTCAATCTGCTGGACGCCCGGGGCGCCATCTCGGTCACCGAGCGGGCCTCCTACATCGGCCGGGTCAGGAACGTGGCCCGCATCTGCGCCGAGGGGTACCTGCGGATGCGTGAACGGCTGGGCTTCCCGCTCCTGAAAGGAGGTGCCGCCTGATGAGCACGAAAGAACTGTTCCTCGAAATCGGCACCGAAGAGATCCCGGCCGGCTTTCTCCCCAAGGCTATGGCCGACATGGAAGCGCTCATCCGCAAGGAGCTGGAGAACGCCCGGCTCGGCTTCGGCGAGATCAGAACCCTGGCGACCCCGCGCCGTCTGGCCCTCTCGGTCAAGGATATCCCGGCGATCCAGCCCGATGCGGAGATCACCGCCATGGGGCCGGCGAAAAACATCGCTTTCGGCCCGGACAACAAGCCGACCAGGGCAGCCGAAGGTTTTGCCCGGGGCCAGGGGGTCGATGTGACCTCGCTGCAGTTGATCGCCACCGACAAGGGCGAGTATGTGGCCGCCGTCAAGAAAGAGACCGGCCGGCCGACACCCGATCTCCTTGCCGAGATACTGCCCCGCCTCATTGGCAACATCCCGTTCAAGAAATCCATGCGCTGGGGGGACTTCGACGTCCGGTTCGCCCGGCCGATCCACTGGATCGTGGCCCTGTTCGACAAGGTCGTGGTGCCGTTCACCTTCGGCCCGATCGCAAGCGGCGATATCTCCCGCGGCCACCGGTTCATGGCCAACCAGCAGTTCCCGGTCCGCGACTTCGTCCACTATGTGGAGGAGTGCGAGCGCCACTTCGTCATCCCCGACCCGGAACAGCGCAAGGAGACCATCCGCCGGGAAATCCACCGGGTGGCCAAGGCCGCCGGCGGCCACCTTCTCCCTGACGAGGGGCTGCTGGACGAGGTGACGTACCTGGTGGAGTACCCGAGCGTGGTGCACGGCACCTTCCCGGCCGACTTCCTCAAGGTGCCCAAGGAGGTGCTGATCACCTCCATGCGGAGCCACCAGCGCTATTTTTCCATAGTCGACGACAACGGAAAGCTGCTGCCCGGCTTCATCACCATCAACAACACCCTGACCGAGGACCCGACCGTGGTGGTGAAGGGGAACGAACGGGTACTGCGCGCCCGTCTCTCCGATGCCCGCTTCTTCTTCGACGAGGACCGGAAGGTCAAGCTGGAAACACGCGTCGAGGCCCTGAAATCGGTGGTCTACCAGCAGAAGCTCGGCACCTCCTTCGAGAAGATGGAGCGTTTCCGGGCACTGGCCGAGGGGCTGGCCGACCGGCTCAACCCGGCAGTGAGGGCCAAGGCCTCCCGGGCCGCCTTCCTCTGCAAGGCCGACCTGGTGAGCGGCATGGTGGGTGAGTTCCCCGAGGTACAGGGGATCATGGGCCGGGAATACGCCCTCTTGGAGGGTGAGGACGCGGCGGTGGCCACGGCCATTGCCGAGCATTATCTCCCCACCCAGGCCGGCGGTGACCTCCCCGCGTCCGACATCGGCGCCTTCGTCTCCATCGCCGACAAACTGGACACCATCTGCGGCTGCTTCGGTGTCGGCCTGATCCCCACCGGTTCAGCCGATCCCTACGCCCTGCGGCGCTCGGCCCTTGGGGTCATCAACATCATTCTCGACCGGGAATACCGGCTCGCCCTGGAACCCCTTACTGATGTCGCCCTCGGCCTTCTGGCCGCCAAGCTGACCCGCCCGCTAGCCGACGTGAAGACCGACGTGCTGGAATTCTTCAAGGGGCGCTTCGTCAATCTCCTGACCGACCGCTACCCGACCGACGCCGTGGATGCGGCGGTTGCCGCCGGCTGCGACGACCTGGTGGACACGACGGCCCGGATCGGCGCCCTGGCAGCCTTCAAAGGGCGCGACGATTTCGAGCCGCTGGCAGTGGCCTTCAAACGGGTCGGCAACATCGTTAAGGACGGTACCGACGCAGCGGTGCAGACAGACCTCTTCCAGGACGTTGCCGAAGGGGAGCTGCATGCTGCCTTCCTGGAGGTGCAGGACAAGGTAGTCGCTGCCGTTGCCAGCCGCGACTACGTGGTCGCCCTGGCCGAGATTGCCACCCTGCGTGGCCCGGTTGACCAGTTCTTCGACAAGGTCATGGTCATGGCCGAAGATGAACAGGTCCGCACCAACCGGCTGGCACTGCTGACCAGCATAGCCAGACTGTTCGGCGGCATCGCCGACTTCTCCCGCATCACCACCTGACACGAAAGCCGCCCACTGGGCGGCTTTTTTCTTTGCCGATTTTATTGCCATTAAACCGACGTGAGTTTTATTAAACTTATTTTAATATCCTTAAACAGAGTTCAGCAACAGTAAATATGAAGGAGGCACATCATGGCAGCGAAGTACGTCTACTTCTTCGGCAACGGTACGGCCGAAGGAAACGCGGAGATGAAAAATCTCCTCGGCGGCAAGGGAGCCAACCTGGCGGAAATGACCAGCATCGGTCTGCCGGTACCACCCGGCTTCACCATCTCCACCGAAGTCTGTACCGAGTTCTACAGGAACGACAGTCAGTATCCGGCTGGGCTCACGGCCGAGGTTGAAACACACCTGCGGAAGGTCGAGGAGTTGATGGGACGCAGATTCGGCGACGCGAAGAACCCGCTCCTGGTCTCGGTCCGCTCCGGCGCACGGGCATCCATGCCCGGCATGATGGACACGATCCTCAACCTGGGACTGAACGACACCACGGTCCAGGGAATCATCGCCCAGAGCGGCGACGAGCGCTTCGCCTACGACGCCTACCGCCGCTTCGTGCAGATGTATTCCGACGTGGTCATGGGGATGGAAAAGGATATCCTGGAGCACCTGCTGGAGCAGAAGAAGGACGAAAAGGAGGTCCATCTCGACACCGACCTGACCGCAGCCGACTGGCGGGACCTGGTGACCAAGTTCAAGGCGAAGATCAAGGAGACCCTGGGCAAGCCGTTTCCGGACGACCCACAGGAGCAACTCTGGGGCGCCATCGGTGCCGTGTTCGGCTCCTGGATGAACCAGCGGGCCATTACCTACCGGCGGTTGAACAGCATCCCGGCAGACTGGGGGACCGCGGTCAACGTCCAGTCCATGGTCTTCGGCAACATGGGGGACGACTGCGCCACCGGCGTCGCCTTCACCCGCGACCCTTCCACCGGCGACAACTACTTTTACGGCGAGTACCTGGTGAACGCCCAGGGTGAGGACGTGGTGGCCGGCATCCGCACCCCGCAGCCGATCAACAACCACCAGAAAAAGCCGGGCGATCTCCCCTCCATGGAAGAGGTGCTCCCGGAGTGCTACGCCCAGTTGGCAAACATCCGGCAGATCCTGGAAAAGCATTACAAGGACATGCAGGACATCGAGTTCACCATCGAGAAGGGTAAACTCTTCATGCTCCAGACGAGAAACGGCAAACGGACCGCCAATGCGGCCATCAAGGTTGCCGTTGACATGGTGCAGGAAGGGCTGATCGACGAAAAGACCGCCGTGCTCCGCGTCCAGCCGTCCCAACTCGACCAGCTCCTCCACCCCTCACTCGACCCCAAAGCGGAAAAGAACATCATCGCCAAGGGGCTGCCAGCCTCGCCGGGCGCTGCCAGCGGGGCAGTGATCTTCACCGCTGATGAGGCGGAGGCTGCTGCCAAGATCGGCCTCAAGGTGATCCTTGTTCGGGTGGAAACCAGCCCGGAGGACATCCACGGCATGCATGCCGCCCAGGGGATACTTACGGCCCGCGGAGGCATGACCTCCCACGCGGCGGTCGTGGCCCGCGGGATGGGCAAGTGCTGCGTGGCCGGCTGCGGCGACATCAAGGTCGACTACGCCAGCGACACCTTCATTGCCAAAGGTGGCGTGGTGGTCAAGAAGGGGGATGTCATCACCCTGGACGGCTCCACCGGCGAAGTCATGCTGGGCCAGGTGCCGACCGTCCCCCCCCAGTTGACCGGCGCCTTCGGCGTTCTGATGGGATGGGTGGACAAGTTCCGGAAACTGAAGGTCCGGACCAACGCCGACACCCCCAACGACTCCCGGGTGGCGCGGGAGTTCGGGGCCGAGGGGATCGGCCTGTGCCGGACCGAGCATATGTTCTTTGAAGCCGACCGGATCGCCGCGGTCCGGGAGATGATCCTGTCCGAAGAGCTGGAAGGACGGAAAAAGGCGCTGGCCAAGATCCTCCCGATGCAGAAGGGGGACTTCATCGGCATCTTCCGGGAGATGAAGGGGCTGCCGGTCACCATCCGCCTCCTCGATCCGCCGCTGCATGAGTTCCTCCCCCAGGAAGACAGGGAGATCGAGGCGCTCTCCCGTACCATGGGGGTTTCTGCCCAACAGCTGAAGCACAAGGTTGAGTCGCTGCACGAGGTAAACCCGATGCTCGGCCACCGGGGATGTAGGCTGGGCCTTACCTACCCGGAGATTTACGACATGCAGGTCCAGGCCATCATGGAGGCGGCCTGCGAGCTGGTCAAGAACGAAGGGTTCAGTATCGTGCCGGAGATCATGATCCCGCTCATCGCTACGGTCAGCGAGCTGAAGGCGCTCAGGGCCAATGCAGTCACGATCTGCGACGAGGTCATTGCCCGCTATGGCGTCAAGGTCGAATACCTGATCGGCACCATGATCGAACTGCCGCGGGCAGCCCTCACTGCCGACGAGATCGCCACCGAGGCGGAGTTCTTCTCCTTCGGCACCAACGACCTGACGCAGACCACCTTCGGCCTCTCCCGCGACGACGCCGGCAAGTTCCTCCCCTTTTACGTGGAGAACAACCTGCTGCCGGAAGACCCGTTTGTCTCGCTCGACCAGAGCGGCGTCGGCAAACTGGTAAAGATGGCCTGCGAATTGGGGCGCTCCACCCGTAAGCATATCAAGCTCGGCATCTGCGGCGAGCACGGCGGCGATCCGGCATCGGTGATCTTCTGCCACAACGTCGGCCTCGACTATGTTTCCTGCTCACCCTTCCGGGTTCCCATCGCCAGGCTGGCCGCAGCCCATGCGGTGTTGGCCGGGAACTGACTCAAACGGCTCTGGCCGAATTTCGAGGTAGTCAAGGGGAACACAAAGGGCTGGACAACGAAAAGCCCCGGAGAACCGCTCCGGGGCTTTTTTTGCAAAGGAGACAAAAATGACGCATCGCCTGACAGCTGCACTGCTACTCGCAATCTGTCTTGCTGCGACCGGTTGCAGCGGCGACAAGGGAAAGGAACTGTTCGACACCGCCCAGTTCGAGGAGAAGCAGAATAATCGGGAGCACGCAACGAAACTCTATGAGGAGATCGTCCGAAAGTACCCGGACAGCCCGATGGCAGCCAAAGCGAAGGAGAGGCTGAACGCTCTAACGGTCAAGCAGTAAGGGCAGGCACAAGGGAAAAGGATTGACAACAAACCCCGATCCTCACTCCTTGACCTGTCTTATCTGACCAGTTTGGACAGCTTCTTGAACTCTTCGGTGCCCGCCACCCGAAGCAGCTGGAACAGGGCCGCCTCGGTGGAGGTTATGACCGCACCGGCGTCCCGCGCAGCCTCCAGCCCGATGAACCAGTTCTCCTTGCGCCGGCTCATGACCGCATCGCGAACAACGTGTACGACAAAGCCCGCATCGAGCAGCTGCAGGACGGTCTGGAGCACGCAGACGTGGGTCTCCATCCCCGTGATGATCACCTGCCTGCGGCCAAGGATCTTCAGTTTTTCCACAAAGGTATCGTCGCCACAACAGCTGAAGGTCATCTTCTCCAGCGCGGCATCGGTGAGCCGTTCCGCGAGAACCGGCAGGGTCTCGCCCAATCCCTTCACATATTGCTCGGTAGCCACCATCGGCAGCGCAAGCTCACGGGCCGTCTCCTGAAGGATGACGACATTGCCGGTCAACCGCTCCAGAATCTTCTCGTTCATTGCCCGGCAGAGCTTTTCCTGCACATCGATCACCACCAGTACGGCCTGGCTCCTGTCCAGCATGAACTTTTCCGCAACACTCATGGCTTTCTCCTTGGTTGATTGTTGAGTGGTCTAGTCTTTCTTCACCGGAATCCCCAGTTCCGTAATCCTCTTCCTCAGGGTATTCCGGTTGATGCCGAGTATCGAAGCCGCCCGGACCTGGTTCCCCCGCGTCTTTTCCAGTACGAACCTGATAAGCGGCCTCTCCACCTGCTCCAGCACCATGGCGTGAACATCGCCGCTCTCCAGCTTGTCCAGATTGATAAGACTGCTCCTGAGTTTCGTCTCCACCAGGCTTTCCAGGGAAAGCTCCTCGCTTGGGGCCTGACTGCTCCCCTTTTCCCGGCGGAGCCCGGGGAAGTCCGCCACGGTCAGCAACGGGTCGGCAGACAGGATGATTGCCCGCTTGATGGTGTTTTCAAGCTCCCGGACGTTGCCGGGCCACGAGTAGCCCATCAGGAACTGCATCGCCTCGCCGTCGATCTGCTTGGGCGGAATCTCCAGCTCCGCAGAGGTCTTCTTCAGGAAGAAATCGGCCAGGAGCGGGATATCTTCGGACCGTTCCCTAAGCGGCACCAGCTGGAGCGGCACCACGTTGAGGCGATAGTAGAGATCCTCCCGGAACCCCTTTTCCCGCACCAGCTGTTCCAGCTCCTGGTTGGTCGCCGCCACGATCCGGACATCCACCCTGAGGCTCTGGTTGCCGCCGGTCCGGGTAACCTCCCGCTCCTGCAGCACCCGCAGGATCTTGGCCTGCAGATCCAGCGGCATGTCGCCGATCTCGTCCAGGAAAATGGTGCCGCCGTTGGCCTGCTCGAACTTGCCGAGCTTCCGTTCGGTGGCGCCGGTGAACGACCCCTTCTCGAAGCCGAACAGTTCGCTCTCCAGGAGCTCCTTGGGGATGGCGGCGCAGTTGAGGGCGATGAACGGCTTGCCGATGCGGCGCGAGTTGAAATGGATGGCCCGGGCGATCAGCTCCTTGCCGGTGCCGGACTCCCCCTGAATCAGGATGGTCATGTCGCTGGGGGCCACCTTGCCGATGGTCTTGTAGATCTCCCGCATGGCCGGCGAGTTGCCGATGATGTTCTTTTCCAGTTGATAGCGGTCCTTCAGCTCCTCCTTGAGGACCGCCACTTGGGAAGTCATCTCCCGTGCCCGGCTTACCTTTTCGATCAGGGCGTCAATCACATCCAGATCGAACGGCTTGGTGAGATAGTCGTAGGCGCCCCGCTTCATCGCCTCCACAGCGTTACGCATGCTCGCTTCGGCGGTCATGATCACCATGAGAAGGTCGCTTCTCACCTCCCGAGCCTTTTCCAGGAGATCGAGTCCGGAGATGCCAGGCATCTTGATATCCAGGATGGCCAGGTCGTAGCTCGCCGCCTGGATCAGGCGCAGCGCCTCGTCCCCGTCCCTGGCGAGATCCACCGTATACCCTTTTTTGCGCAAAGCCTTGGAAAGGACCCAGCGCATGCTCTCTTCGTCGTCGGCAACTAAAATACGGTTAATCATAAGAACCTCGGTTCGATGTTCGATGTTCGACGTTATAAAACTCGAACATCGAACATCGAACAGCTTCATTGAATTAACGGCAGCATCACCGTAAACGTCGTTCCCCTGCCAAGGTCGGACTCCACCTTCAGCATCCCCCGGTGTTCGGCCACGATCTTCTGACAGATGGCCAGGCCGAGGCCGGTCCCTCGCGCCTTGGTGGTAAAGAACGGGGTAAACAGGTTGTCCAGCACCTCCGGCGGAATCCCCGGCCCGTTATCGCTCACATCCAGGGCCACCATCCGGGAACGACCCTCCCCCTTCTGGGTCATGCTGTAATCGGCCACGATCCGGCTCGTGATCCTGACCATCCCCTCCTCGGCAACGGCCTCCACGGCGTTTCGGATCAGGTTCAGCAGGAGTTGGGTGATCAGCCCCTCGTCCACCAGGACAGGCGGGATACTCGGGTCCAGGTGCTGCTGGAAGACAATGCTCTTACCAACGACTGCCCGCTTCTGGAGCAGCACCAGATCGCCCAGTACCTTGTGGATATTGACCCGCGACAACTGCAGCTTGCGGGGCGCGGCCAGGTGCAGCAGCTCTTCGACTATCCGGTTGACCCGCTTGACCTCCTTGAGCACCACCCGGATATGCTCCTGAAGTTCCGAATCATCCGACAGCTCCATCTCCAGGAGCTGGGCCGCCCCCGTTATCCCTCCCAACGGGTTCTTGATCTCGTGGGCCAGACCGGCGGCCAGGGTACCCAGCGACGACAACCGGTCGGAGTGGCGGACTGCCGCCTCCAGTTCCCGGATGCTGGTCAGATCCCGCAGCACCACGATGGTCCCGACCCGCTCGCCGCTGCTCATCAGGAGCGGCGAGGTGATGACGCTCACCGGGGTGATCTTTCCCAGCTTGCGCAGCACCACATTCTCGTGGTCGGCAACGCTCATCCCGGTGGCGGCGGTCTTTTGGACCATCTCCAGCAGCGCCCCCTCCCCCTTGAACAGGGTGGTGAACGGGGCACCATAGGCCTGACGCCGTGAGACACCGGCAATCTCCTCGGCCGCCGGGTTCATAAGCGTCACCAGACCATCGCGGTCGATGACGACGACGCCGTCGCCCACGCTGTCGATGACGTTGGAAAAGAACTCCTGGCTTGTGTCAACCCGCTGTGTCATTGGCCGAAAAACTCCTCCATGGCCGCTATCAGCTCATCGACCGTGGCCAATCGATTCACCCGATCCCGAAACTGGGCCGCGCCGGGAATCCCCTTGGCATACCAGGCCGCATGCTTGCGCATCTCCAGCACCGCCACCCGTTCACCGGCCGTGGCCACAAACAGTTCCAGGTGACGCCGGGCCACGGCCAGCCGCTCGGCCGGGGTCGGCACGGCAGGCTCCTTACCCCGGAGGAGGGCCAGCGACTGGCGAAACAGCCAGGGGTTCCCCAACCCGCCCCGGGCGATCATCACCCCGTCGCAGCCGGTCTCCGCCAGCATGGCCGTCACGTCGCCCGGCCGGAACAGGTCCCCGCTGCCGATCACCGGAATGGCGAGGGCCTTTTTCAGCTCCCGGAGACGGCTCCAGTCGGCGCGCCCCTCGAACATCTGGGCACGGCTCCGGGGGTGCAGGGTCACGGCATCGCACCCCTCTTCCTCGGCGATCCTGCCGATCTCCAGAAAGGTCGGCTCCTCGCAGGTCCAGCCGGTGCGGATCTTGATGGTCAACGGGAGGCCGGTGGCCCGCCGCACCGCCCTGACGATCGCCCGCACCTTGGCCGGCTCGCGCAGCAGGGCGCTGCCGGCACCGCTCCCCACCACCTTGCGCACCGGACACCCCATGTTGATGTCGATCAGTTCCCCGTGCCCCTCCACGAGCCGCGCCGCCTCTGCCAGGAGCGACGGGTCGTCGCCGAAGAGCTGTATCCCCAGGGGCCGGTCCTCGGGGGTGCCGACAATGAGGGCGAAGCTCTTCTGCCCCTCCCGGACCAGGCCGTTCACGCTCACCATCTCGGTAAAGCAGAGCGCTGCCCCTTCCTCTCGGGCAATGAGCCGGAACGGAAGATTGGTGATCCCGGCCATGGGGGCGAGCAGCAAAGGATTGGTCAGGACCAGGGAACCTATTTTGAGTGGTTGTGTCATGGAGCAGAATAAAAGAGAGGTGGGGCTCCATTGTATGCGGCTCCCCACCTGCTTAATTTTTGGGCATGTTATCACAGCGGAGAAAAAAGGCAAGATTTTTTCCGCAGCGGTACGCTGAAGAAAAAATGTTTGAAATCAACAGATTGGTTCAGGAGCGCCGGCGCAGATAGGCGAGAAACTCGTCGCGGCTGAGGTCCTTTTTCCGCACCAGGTGCTCCACCTCGCGACTCATGGCGAGTCGCTCCCCCTCCTTCATGGAATCCTTCAGCAGCACGAAGAACGGGATTTTCCCGGTCTGGGGAAAGAGCTGAAAGCGCTCCAGGAGCTCGAATGCGGACATATCCGGTAGCATGAGGGCCGAGAAGACAAGATAGGGATGGGTGGTAGTGGCGAGGGCAAGACCCTCTTTACCGGTATAGCCGTTCACCACGCTGAAGCCGAGATGATCGAGTGCCCGGGTTACCCGCTCCTCCCCTTTGCGGGTTACGACGAGGGTCTGGAGATCGTAGTCTTCGGTGTCCTCGGTGAGTCCGAACACCGCAAGACGCTCGGCCATATGCTCCGGATCAACCGGGAGAAGAAAGAAGCCGGCCACCGGAAAGACCCCGCCCACCTTCCCCTTTTCACTGAGGAACACGGGAAGGACCGGAATATTGCGGGTTTCCGGATTCCCCTTGAGGGTCAGAAGCGTTCCCCAGCCGTCGGCAGAATGGGGCGACAGATCGAGGACAATTCCCAGCGGGCGCTCCTCGGCCAGTTCTTCAATCCGGGCTGTGCGCGCTCGATATCCTCCTTCGGCCAGATAGCTGCAGATCACCGCACCGCGCTCGATCTGCTCGCCCAGCCCCATCAGCCAGAGTTCCCGTTCGTTGACGGTATCCCTCATAGCGGTGTCACCCCTCCATGCATAACGCTTATTGAATCCTTTATCATACTTTCGGCGCACTGCAACCGAACTTGACCCGTGAGCCGTTGAAAATTGGCGTTTTGTGTGATAGCGTCCTACAATCACCCCGCTATGGAGGAACGCACCATGACAAACAAGGTCTTTTTTGCCGACCTGCGGACCGGTCAAAGGGAAAACCTCTTCGGGAAGATCGGTCGCCTGATGAAGAGCTGCGACCTCTCAAACCGCATTGCCGCCGGCGACCTGGTGGCCGTGAAGGTCCACTTCGGCGAAAAAGGGAACCATACCTTTATCCGCCCTATCTTCATCCGCCGGGTGGTGGACGAGATCCGGTCGGTCGGCGGCCGGCCGTTCCTCACCGATTCCTCCACCCTCTATGTGGGCGAACGGAAAGAGGCGGTTTCCGCTTTGTCCTGCGCTATCGAGAACGGGTTTGCCTATGCCGTGGTCAACGCCCCGCTGATAATGTGCGACGGGCTCAGGGGCCACACGGCCGTGGATGTGCCGTTGAACGGTGAGATCCTCAAGAACGTCAGCATCGGCGCCGAAATCATCGAGGCCGACGTCCTGGTGGCGGTCTCCCACTTCAAGTGCCACGACCTGACCGGTTTCGGCGGCGCCCTCAAGAACCTGGGGATGGGGTGCGCCAGCCGGACCGGCAAGATGCAGCAGCACTCCACCCTGGCCCCGACCGTGACGGCCGCGTTCTGCAACGGGTGCGGCGCCTGCCTCAAGACCTGCGCCCACAACGCAATAGCCATCATCGAAGGGAAGGCCGAACTCGATCCGGTCGACTGCGTCGGCTGTGGCCGCTGCGTGACCGCCTGCCAGCAGAAGGCGATCAACGTCCAGTGGAACGAGAACAGTTCGCTGATCATGAAAAAGATGGCCGAGTACGCCACCGGTGCCGTTGCCGGCAAGGGCGATAAGCTCCTGTTCATGAACTTTATCACCCAGGTGTCGCCGTCCTGCGACTGCTATGGCCATGCCGATGCGCCGATCGTCAACGACATCGGCATCTGCGCCTCCTGCGACCCGGTGGCCCTGGACCAGGCCAGCGCAGACCTGGTGAACGCGGCCCCCGGCAACGCCAACACAGCCCTGGCAACCGGGCATGAGCCTGGCGGCGACAAGTTTCGGGGGGTCCATCCGGAAATCGACTGGGAGGTCCAACTGGCCCATGCGGAAAAGATGGGGCTGGGAAGCAGGCGGTATGAACTGGTGAAGATCTGACGGTGCGAGCCCACACACTGAACATCTGCGAATGAGGTTGCCATGAAGCCGGACATGAATGAGATCAAGCAGGTTTTCGCCGAGGCAGACTGCCTCTTCACCCCTGCCGAGATAGAGGCGGCCCTGGACCGGATGGCCATTGCCATCACCGAGCGGCTGGCCCACACCGACCCGGTGGTGCTCTGCGTCATGCACGGCGGCCTGATCGTCACCGGCCGCCTCCTCCCCAAACTCGCCTTCCCCCTGGAAACCGGCTACCTGCACGCCACGCGCTACGGCCACGACTTCTGCGGCAGCCACCTGGACTGGCGGGTCAGGCCGACCGAAGATCTGCGCGGACGCACCGTGCTCCTGATGGACGACATCCTTGACGAGGGGACGACCCTGGCGGCGATCATCGACTACTGCCGGGAGGAGGGAGCCAAGGAGGTCGTCACCGCCGTCCTGATCGACAAGGACCACGACCACAAGGCGCCCGACCTGACCGCCGATTTCGTCGGCCTGGTATCGCCCGACCGCTTCCTGTTCGGCTGCGGCATGGACTATCGCGGCTACTGGCGCAATGCTCCCGGCATCTATGCCGTGAAGGATCTATAACATGGAGACCGACGACGTTGCTATCGCTTCCGGGTTGCGCGCCCTGCGGAGGAGGAGATGGTTCCTGTGGGGGGTCATCCTGATCTATGTGCCGGCGATCTGGCTCTCACTTGCGCTGACCGGGTCGGACCGGAAAACCGGCTACGTGTTCTGCGTCTGGCTGGTCTTCGTCTGCATCGCCGTCTTACGGGCCGCCTTTGCCCGCTGCCCCCGCTGCGGCAACACGTTCCACATGCACGGCTTCATCCCGATGTACCTGCGCCAGTGCCTGCACTGCCAGCTTCATGTCTGTGCGGACAAGAAAAAGCGGGCCTGACCGGCGGGGGCAGACCAATCTTCTTTGAACGCTGCTCCAGGAGTTTTGCCATCAGTGCGCCTCGCTCCAGTTCCTGCCGTAACTCATGTCCACCTTCAGCGGCACCCTGAGCGGCACGGCATGCTCCATCTCATGGGCCACCAGCTGCTCCATGGCCACCAGCTCGTTCTCCGGCACCTCGAAGACCAGTTCGTCATGGACCTGCATGATGAGCCGGCTTTTGAGACCGTCCCGCCGGAGCCTCGCCGCGATGTTCACCATGGCCTGCTTGATGATGTCCGCCGCCGACCCCTGGATCGGGTAGTTGATGGCGTTTCGCTGGGCAAAGGCCCGGACGTTGAAGTTGCTGCTGGCGATATCGGGGATCGGGAGCCGCCGGCCGAGCAGGGTGGTGACGAACCCCTGCTCTCCGGCAAGGTGGATGCACCGGTCGAGGAAGGCGATGGCGCCGCTGTGGCGGGCCTTGTAGCTGTCGATGAAATCCTCGGCCACCCGGCGTGCCACCCCCAGCTGCCTGGCCAGGCTGAACGCCCCCTGGCCGTAGATGACGCCGAAGTTGATGGTCTTGGCCTGGCGGCGCATCTCCGGGGTGACCATCTCCGGGAAGAGGCCGAACACCTCGCTGGCGGTCCGGGTATGGATGTCCTCGTCCCGGGCAAAGGCGTCGCAGAAGACCCGGTCGTCGGAGAGATGGGCCAGGACCCGGAGCTCGATCTGGGAATAGTCGGCTGAAAGGAGCAGGTGCCCCGGCTCGGCGATGAAGGCGTGGCGGATCAGGCGCCCCTCTTCGGTGCGGACCGGGATGTTCTGCAGGTTCGGCTCGGACGAGGAGAGGCGGCCGGTGGCGGTCACGGTCTGGTTGTAGGAGGTGTGGACCCGGCCGGTGACCGGGTCGACCATCTTGGGCAGGGCATCGGTGTAGGTGGACTTCAGCTTGGCCATGCTCCGGTACAGGAGGATCTGGCGGGCGATCTCGTGCCCCGCCTCGGCCAGCCGCTCCAGCTCCTCCACATTGGTGGACCAGCCGGTCTTGGTTTTGGTCTTCTTCCCGGTGGGGAGCTTGAGCCGTTCGAACAGTATCTCCCCGAGCTGTTTGGGAGAATTGATGTTAAACTGGCCACCGGCCAGGGCGCAGATGGACTCTTCCAGTAGCGCCAGCTCCCCCCCGAAGCGGGCCGACAGCTCAGCGAGGAGTTCCAGGTCGAGCCGCACGCCGGCCAGTTCCATCTCCGCCAGGATCGTCACCAGCGGCATTTCCAGCTCCCTGAAGAGACCGGTCATCCCCTCCTTTGCCAGCATGGGGAGGAAGAGCCGGTGCAGCAGGAAGGTGGCATCCGCATCCTCGCACGCATAGCGGCTGGCCGCGGCCACCTCCACGTCGGCAAAGTTCTTCTGCTCCTTTCCCTTCCCGGTCACCTCGGCATAGCTGATCATCTTGTGGTCCAGGAACTCGACTGACAGCGAGTCGAGCCCCTGGCTCTGGCGGGACGGGTTGTGCAGGTAGGCGGCCACCATGGTGTCGCACCAGACCCCGGCCAGGGTGACACCGGCGCGGCGCAGCACCTGGTAGTCGTACTTGATGTTCTGGCCGACGATCCTGCGCTCCGGGTCAGTGAACAGCGGCCTGAAGGCGTCGAGGCCCGTGGCGAGGGGGAGCTGTTCGCCAGCGCCGGCGCCGCGGTGGCCGACCGGAATATAGTACGCCTCGTGCTCCCGATGACTGAAAGAGAGACCGACGATATCGGCCTCCAGCGGGTTGAGGCTCGTGGTCTCCAGATCGAAGGCAAAGGCCTCGGCCCCGGTCAGTCCCGCCACCAGCCGATCCAGTTCCAAAGCGGTCGTCACGGTCCGGTACTCCTCCGTGCTCAGGGTGGCCTGGCTGGTCAGCTCCCGCATCAGGGTGGTGAAACCGTACTCCTTGAACAGTTCGGCCAGCCGCCGGTTATCCGCCGCACAAGCCGCAAAGTCGGCCAGGGCAAAGGGGATGGGGGTATGGTCATCGATGGTGGCCAGCTGCCGGGAGAGCCGCGCCTGGTCGCTAAACTCCCTCAGCCGTTCGCCGGTCTTCCCCTTAACCTCGCCGGCCCTGGCGAGGAGCTCGTCCAGGGAGCCGAACTCCTGGATCAGCTTCATGGCGGTCTTCTCACCGACGCCGGGGACGCCGGGGATATTGTCCGAGCTGTCACCGGCCAGCCCCAGGATGTCGATAACCCGCTCCGGGCCTACACCGAACCGCTCCACCACCTCGGGCGGGCCGCTCTCCTTGTCCTTCATGGTGTCCAGCAGCCGGACCGAATCGGTTACGATCTGCATCAGGTCCTTGTCGCCGGTCACCACCATCACCGCCAGCCCCTCCTCCCGGCTGACCCGGGCAATGGTGCCGATGATGTCGTCCGCCTCATAGCCGGGGAGTTCCAGGGCCGGAATATTAAAGGCCCGCACCATCTCCTTGATGGGGGCGATCTGGGGTACCAGGTCGTCGGGCATGGAGGCCCGGTTGGCCTTGTAGTCGGGATAGAGGGCGTTGCGGAAGGTCGTGCGGCCGGCGTCGAACACCACGGCCACGTGCTCGGGCCGGCGGTCCTTGAGGACCTTGAGGAGCATCTGGGTGAAGCCGTAGAGGGCATTGGTCGGAAAGCCGCTCGGCGAGGAGAGGTGGCGGATCGCATAGTAGGCCCGGTATATGTAGGATGAGCCGTCGATCAGGTAGAGGGTGGGGCGGTCGGCCATCTATGCACCCTCTTCCGTGGTGAAGAGCACAAAGGCCATGGACGGCCGTTTCTGCGACTCCCTCATGGCGAAATGGATGCCGTCGAAGCACCACCCCTTTGCGGTCCACTCGTTCAGAATCTCTTCCAGCATATCCTCGGAAACCGTGCTCACCTCCACCACCTTGTAACGCAGCATCTCTCTCCCTCCTACCCCATGATGCGGCCATAGTAGCCGAGTTACCCCCACCCTTCAAGGGGATTCGTCGCAGGTTGCATCCCTTGTCCCTTGTGGTATCGTTTGTTCACCCGCCACATGTCTGGCAACCATGGCGAAAAGGAGCGTGCACATGACAGAGAAGGAGATTGCAGTGCTGGAGCAGTTGGCAGAAGAAAAGGAGCTGGCACTGGAAAGCGACTGTAGCCGCAAGGACCTGAAGGAACGCCGGGCAGTCGCCAAGACCATGCTCTACGACGGCTCCAAGAAGTTGAAACACAGTGTCCCCAAAGGCAAAAAAATCTAGTCAGCGCACGGCACCATACGCCAATCCATCAGGCGGGAGCAGAATGACTGCTCCCGCCTTGACTTTTCCAATGTCATGATTATGTTGTTGGCAACAAGAGACTGTTCGGAAGGAGGAAACAACCATGGCGATCGTCAAGTACAATCCGTTTCGGGATCTGCGGGCCATGCAGGAGCAGATGAACCGGCTCCTCGACATGGCGTGGAACCGGGAGATCGGTGAGGAGTTGAAGGAAGGAATCTGGCAGCCACCGGTTGACATCTATGAAGACGAGAATTCAGTGGTGATCAAGGCGGAACTCCCCGGCGTCGACCAGAAGGAGATCGACATCCGGATCGAGGACAACACCCTGACCCTCCGGGGCGAACGGAAACACAGCCAGGAAGTGAAGAAGGAAAACTACCACCGGGTCGAGCGCTTCTACGGCACCTTCCAGCGCAGCTTCTCACTCCCCCACACCATCGACCAGGAGCATGTCAAGGCGACCTGCGACCAGGGGGTGCTCACCATCACCCTGCCGAAACGGGAAGAGAAGAAGCCGAAGCAGATCAATGTGGAAGTGAAATAATACGGGGACTGGGGAGGGCTGATTCACTGCAAGCAGCCTGTCAAGATCTTACCGGTCCCGCAGGAGATCGAACTCAGGTTGCTAAAAAATAGTCAGATCGTCGCACCCGCAGCACGCTCCGCGGAGGCGTAGTACCCAAACACCGGGCATAAACAGCGCTACGCCGCACAAGGAAGCTTGCGAGGACGGCGGCGAGATGGCTGTTTTTCAGCAACCGCCCCTCTTTCAATTCATGCTCCCGGTCCGGTACCCTTCCAGATCTAGGGCAACGTACTTGAACCCCGCCGCTTTGAATGCCCCGACGAGTTCGTACCGCAGGTCGGGTTCCAGAAGACGGCCCATTTCCTCCGGTGCCAGTTCGATGCGGGCGGTCTCGCCGTGGTAGCGCACCCGGTAGACCCGGAACCCCCGCTCCCGCAGGAAATCCTCCCCCTGCCCCACCATACCGAGCCGCTCCCGGGTAATGGCCGTTCCATAGGGAAAGCGGCTGGAAAGGCAGGCGAACGGCTGCTTGTTCCAGGTCGGCAGCCCCAGCTCCCGGCTCAGCTCCCGGATGTCGGCCTTGCCGAGCCCGGCCTCCAAGAGCGGGCTCCGCACGGCCAGCTCCCCTGCCGCCGTGCGGCCCGGCCGGTAATCGCCAAGATCGTCCGTGTTGCTGCCGTCAACGACCCAGGCAAGACCCAGTTCGTCCGCCTTGGCCCGGCAGAGGGAGAACAGCTCCTTCTTGCAGTGGTAGCAGCGGTCCCGGGGGTTGTCCGCAAAGCCGGGGATCTCCAGTTCGTTGGATTCGATCACCACCTGCCGTACCCCCGCCAGCTCCGCCAGCGCCACCGCCTCCCTGAACTCGTACTCCGGGTAGGTGGGAGAGGTGGCCGTCACCGCTACCACCCGGTCGCCCAGCAGTTGATGGGCCACCGCAACGAGAAAGGTTGAGTCGACGCCGCCGGAAAAAGCCACCAGCATCGACCCCATATCCTTGATGATCGCCTTGAGCGTGGCGAGTTTTGTGTGCAGTTCGTCCATTTGCATCCCCTTAAAAAAACAAGGCCCGCCAAAGCGGGCCGCGTACCCCTCAATTGAGCAGGTCAGATGTAGTACACGAAGCGGTGATCCTGTTCCCTGGTCACCCCCATGGCCACCCCTCGGTCACAGAGGGTCTTCAGGGTGATCTCGTCAAAGTAGCCGTTCAAAAGGGTGCTGGCTTCCTGCCAGATGATCTGGGTGACACAGGCGCCGTCAAAGGTACACTCACCCGTTTTTTTGCGTTTGGTAGTATTGCACTCCACCAGCACCAGATCCCCCTCAGTCGCCTGGATAATCTGCTTCAGGGTGATCTCCTCCGGCTTTTTGGCCAACATGTATCCCCCTTGGGGACCACGTTTGCTCTTCAGGATGCCCGCTTTCTTCAGGGATTGGAATATCTGCTCCAGGTAGCGCGGCGAGATCTGCTGGCGCCGGGAGATGTCCTGGATCTGCGCCGGGAGGGTACCGGAGTTGTAGGCAATGTCAAAGAGCGCCCGCAGACCGTAACGGCTCTTGGTGGAAAGACGCATTGTTTTCTCCTCGTGCGATAAGATACATCACTATAGAAAACTCTAGCGCTTTTGTCAAAAATAACCTGATGAATAACCAACCATTCCCCGGTCTTTTCCATGAGGTCATCCACGCACCGTTGGCATCAGATCTGATGGCAGGCGAGACAAAGGGAACTCTGGGTCATACCGACTGGCAGATGCCACGGTTCCCGGTTGTGCAGATCATGGCAGGTAAGGCAGGTGAGTTCACCCTTTTGCACGTCAATACCCCGTGCCGCCAGCTGCGGCACTGGAGCGTAGCGCTGCTCGCGCCCCGGCGGTGGATAGGGAACATGGGACGGGTGATGACGGTTTTTTTCGAAGGTATGACATTCAACACAGACCGCCTGCCGATCCATACCGACCAGAGACCGACCGTGGTGCTCCGAAGAGCCGAGCCCCTGGGCACTGACGCAGGCAGCCACCGGCACAACCAGTATCCCGACCAACACCATTCGCATGCTCGCCATGATTACCCCCACACGTTCACTGCACCCCGACCATCACTCCGCCGGCTCGCCGCTGCCACGCTCCAGCCGTACGATCTCGTCGTTCTCCACCCGGAACCGGGCACCGAACTGATTGGTCCAGCTGTCCCCCTCGTCCAGCGGATAGGGAACCTCCCTGCGACCGAGAAACACTTCCTCGTCACCGATATAAGCAAACCAGTCAAGGTTGCCGGTCATCCAGATCTTGTTCTTTATCGCCATGGTTCCCCCTGAATGTATTTGCTGTATTGAAACATAAACCGGGCAGCTGTTCAAGCGCTCCTGTGTTTTTGCTTGTTGGTTGTCGGCAATTTTGCTATGTATTTGCAATTCTAGCCCGGAAACGATCCCCATTGCACCAAAGGAGCCAGACCCATGAAATTCACCAAGATGCACGGTGCCGGCAATGATTACGTCTATGTGAACTGTTTTGCCGAACCGGTTGAGAATCCCGCAGGCACCGCCATCAAGGTTTCCAACCGCAACTTCGGCATCGGCTCCGACGGCCTGATCCTGATCCTTCCCTCTGACAAGGCAGATGTGCGGATGCGGATGTTCAACAGCGACGGCTCGGAATCGGAAATGTGCGGCAATGGTATCCGCTGCGTGGCAAAATACGCCTATGACCACGGCATCGTGAGCAAAAAGGAAATCACCGCCGAAACCGGTGCCGGCATCCTGACCCTGCAGCTCTTCACCGGCAGCGACAACAAGGTGGAGCGGGTACGGGTCAACATGGGCAAGCCGCGGCTCACCAAGGCGGAGATCCCGATGATGGGTGAGCCGCAGGGGGAGCAGACCGTCAACCAGCCGCTGAACATCCTGCATACCACCTTCAACATCACGACCGTTTCCATGGGGAATCCGCACTGTGTCATTTTCGTGGATGACGTCGAAACCTTCCAGGTGGAGAAGTACGGCCCGCTCATCGAGAACCACGACCTCTTCCCACGGCGGACCAATGTGGAGTTCGTCCAGATCATCTCCCGCACCGAGGTGCGCCAGCGGACCTGGGAGCGCGGTGCCGGCGAGACCCTGGCCTGCGGCACCGGCGCCAGCGCTGTCTGCGTGGCCGGAGCCCTCAACGGCCTGACCGAGAAGAGGATACGCAACCACCTCTCCGGCGGCGACCTGGAGCTGGAATGGGCCGAGGATGGCCACCTGTATATGACCGGTCCGGCAACCGAGGTCTTCTCCGGCGAAATCGACCTGACCAGGCTGTAATCCCTGGCAACGACGT
Source organism: Deltaproteobacteria bacterium (assembly GCA_021849045.1). Classification (GTDB taxonomy): domain Bacteria; phylum Desulfobacterota; class Desulfuromonadia; order Geobacterales; family DSM-12255; genus Geomobilibacter. Next base: position 33,367 of record JAJZTK010000030.1, read on the forward strand.
GATGTATCATCTCAGAGGGCTAAAGGCGATTGCCTTTAGCCCTTTGCCGTTCAGGAGGCGACAATGACCGACTGCCCAATGTGCCGCAAGTGGAGTGACGACGCCGATCTCAGGATCGCGGAACTGGAGCGGTGCTATGTCCTCCTGAACCGCGACCAGTTTTTCTCCGGCTATACCTTTGTTTTTACCAAGCAGCATGTCACGGAGCTGTTCCACCTGGACCGCTCCACCCGGATAGCCGTCATGGAGGAGG
>JAJZTK010000186.1 GCA_021849045.1 Deltaproteobacteria bacterium
CTGGAAGGAAACGGCAATGTCATGCTCAGATTGCGCTGCGCCCTCTACAACGGCACCTTCGATGTGGCGTTGAACGCCTATATCGCAAAAAAGTTTCGAGACAGTGCCAAAGAGGGGTAATGCTCCCGCGGGGATTGGTGCTGGTGTGGCAGAGGTAGCAGGAAGAGACGCCGATGGCCGAAGAGCTGCCGCCATAACTGCCGCCGTGGTAGCTGCTCCAGCTCCCGGACCTGCTCCCGCCACCCGCATGGATCTGGGGGAGTGATCCCGTATGACAGCCGCGACAGGTGTCCACAACACAGTGTACGACGGCATCGTGGACGGATGACTTATGGCAGACTATGCAGTCCCTCACCACGGGGAAGCTGATGTCTGAACTCCCGTCCTGTGCCGGCTGATGGCACTGCAGGCACGACAGGCTTTTCGGCGGCTTGAGCAGGTTGTGGTGCCGGGTGACCTGAGCCGGGTACGTCGGGGACGTTGTTTATTTGTCGATTAGGGTACGTCGGGGACGTTGTTTATTTGTCGATTAAATCAAGTAATTAGTAAACAAATAAACAACGTCCCCATGCAGCTTACGTCCCCATGCAGCTTACGCACTATGAAATGATTGTCAGGATCGCGCTAGCGCTGGAAGTGAGCGCGGACGAGCTTCTTGGAATGAAAAAGACGGCGAGTACCGAGCCGGCGCCGGACATGAAGCTTGTCCGACGCTTGAAGAAGATTGAAAGCCTGCCTGTAGCTCAGCGGAAAGCAATTCTCAAGACCATCGACACCTTTCTGAAAGGGCCCACCAGCGAAGCCTATTGGGTCTTTTTGGATGAAGCCCTTCCATAGGATCGTAGGTTCTTCCACGCGGGTACGTCGGGGACGTTGTTTATTTGTCGATTAAATCAAGTAATTAGTAAACAAATAAACAACGTCCCCATGCAGCTTTATAGCTGCGCCACCGCCTGACATAACGCCAGCACCAATCATTTGCTCGCCCCAGATGAAGTACTTTATTCCCTCACCTCCAAAGATAGCTTTGATAGTAGCAAGCGCGCTAAATGTGGGAATTCTTCCAATCTCAACATAATCTATATCTTCGACCTTCTCTAATTCATCCATAGCACTACTTCTTATACTCCACATTCTTTGAGATTTTTTTCAGCAGTTTTAGAGTATGATCTACTTCGATGTTCATTGACGATATTCTTAACTCGTCAGTTGTGCTGGCAACTGCAACATCCGCAAATAGCTTATCGCAAAAATACACAGAGACTGTTTTGCCTAAGTGAGTTTTGGTAAACGAAAGTAACGATTGTTTTGCTGCTGGTGTGACGCTTATGATTGTCTCAAATTGTTGATACTTGTCGGTAGAATATGGCATCCGCTGCAATACTACGCTGTTTATTTCGGGTCTGGTTAAGCTCAAGCTCTCAGCAGATCCCTTCACTTCCAGCCGAACAGCACCACGACTGCAAGTATTATTAAACATGATGTACGACACAGCTATCACTACAGCAATAGCAACGCAGATTAAAATTGTCCTTTTCACGATATATCCTCCCACTCAATGACAGCAGTTTGAACCGGACACTTCAAGCACAGTGCAAGAAGAGTTTTCACTGTGAATTGCGCCAACGGTGTCATAAACCTGGACATTAGATGGTGGAGGACCAGGATTGAAGCACAAGGTAATTCTTTTTCTCTGTCCGCAAGGAAGGCCTGCTCTTGCAGCATCAATCTTTGACATAGCCTCATTGGTCAAATTCACAGCATGATAGAAAGACAGGAAGGTTTGTAGTACTTCGAAGAAATCACTCGCATTTGGAGTCGGGACGCCTGGGTAAGCACTAAGCCCAAAGGGATCTTTAAAATTGATTGGATTATTTTTGACGTACGCATACAGATTTGTGTCTCCGCCTCTAAAACCAATAGGGTCCTTTGAGATAAAACGTCCTTCCATCGGATCGTAGTATCTGTTCCTCAGATAATATAGCCCAGCCTCCCTATCCCACTCCCTTCCCGTATAGGTATACGGCTGCACGAAGGTCGTCGACTTCTGGGCAACGATGTTGCCGAAGGAATCGTAGTCGTAGGTCTGCACCACGTTCCCCTTGCTGTCGGTGATCGCCGTGACGCTCCCCAGGCCATCCTTGTGGTAGTAGTAACGCACTCCGCCGCGCTCCATAGCGAGAACATCATCTACGCCCAGGTTGTGAGTGTAGCGGGTGGTGTAGCTCGTGGTTCCGTTAAGGCCATCCTCATACAGGATATTGTCGCCATCGTACAGGTAGACCCTGCTGAATGTATTGGCATTGCCGTTATTCCAAGATAGGCGACGGCCAAGCGCATCGTAATAGAAATCGTAGCCTTTGTTGCCCCGTAAGCGGTTGTCGTCATAGAAACTGAAATTGTCACTTTGGCTCCGCGACGTCATGTTGCCATTTTTATCATACTGGTAGGTAAAGATGCCATCGGAAAGCAACTCGTTCGCTCCGCCGTAAGTGTAGTGAGTCGTTGTCTTCGGCCCACTCAGGCGGTTGCCGACGCCGTCATAGCTGTACTCCTCATTGCGCGTGCTCACGCTCGCAAGGGACTTCAGGAGCCGATCGAGACTGTCGTAGGTATAGGTGTAGTTGATATCCGGCTCGGCCTTGGAGATACGATTGCCGGCTTTGTCATAGGTGTAGCTGTAGGAGCTTATGAGCTTGCCGGTGGAGGTTTTGGTGATCAGGCTTGTGAGCCGCCCGGCGACGTCGTAGCCATAGGTGGTAGCAACCTTGTTCGGGTAGGTGAGCTTGGTTCTCCGGCCCAAGGAGTCGTAGACGAAACTGAAGGTTCCAGAGGGAGACGTTAGCGCAGCCAGCCGGTTGTTGGCATCATACGCATAGGTGGTGATCTTGCCATCGGGGGCGGTCATCTTGGTCCGGTTGCCCGCCGCGTCGTACTGGTAGCTGATGGTTCTGCCCCGGGTATCTGTAACGCTCGCGATCTGCCCGGCAGCGTCATACACATAGGTGTATTTGACGTAATAGGGGAAACCGGTCGTGGAATAGAACGGTACAGTTTGCGCCGTAAGGATCTTTCCATCGGAAGCGTAGGTAAAGGTCACCAAGTCGCCAGTTCCCATTTTAGGCGTCTTTGTGAGGAGTCTTCCCGCCTGGTCGTACGTATAGATCGTGGTATAGCCCCTGCAGTCGGTCTTGGTGGCGAGGTTCCCCTTGGCGTCGTAGGTGAAGGTCGTTATGTTGCCGAGGGGATCGATCTCCTTCACGAGCCGGCCGGAGAGGTCATATTCGTAGCTTGTGACGTTGCCGTTGGCGTCGGTTACCGAGGTGAGCTTGTCGGTCCCGCCGCCGCACGAGGCGCAGCCGCTCGCGCCGTAGGCGAACGTGGTAGCGTTGCCGAGGGGATCGATGACCCTGACGAGTTGCCCTTTGGCGTTGTACTCGAAGCGGGTGACGTTGCCGTTGGCGTCGGTCTGGGAAATTTTGTTGCCGGCGGCATCGTAGCCGAAGGTACTGCTGTTCCCCAGAGGATCGATCGTTTTGGTCAGCCGTCCCTGCGGGTCGTACTCGAAGCGGGTGGTCTTGCCGAGGGGGTCGGTCTGGGCGGTCATGTTCCCCAAGGCATCGTAGGCAAAGGTGGTCATGGCCCCGGCCGGGTCTTTCACCGAGGCGAGGTTGTTGTTCTGGTCATAGGTGAACGTGGTGATCTTGCCGGTGGGATCGGTGATGGTCGCCATGTTCCCCTTGGTGTCGTACTGATACTTGGTGATGGCCCCCGCCGGATCGGTGGTCTGGGTAAGGTTTCCCTTGGTGTCGTAGGCATAGCTGGTGACCTTGCCGTCCGGATCGGTGATGGTTGTCACCTGCCCTAGGGCGTTGTAGGTGTAGGTAGTAGTCTTGCCGAGGGCATCTGTCGAGGTAAGCCGATTGCTGGCGGCATCGTAGGTGGCAGAGGTTGTGCTCCCGTCCGGGGCAACGGTGGAAAGCCGATTGCCGGCGGCATCATAGGTGTAGGAGGTGACCGCCCCCTGCGGGTCGGTCTTCTGGGTCAAAATCCCTTTGTCGGTGTCATACTGATACTGCCAGACGCCCCCATCCTTTTCGGTGAACGAGGTGGTCTGAACACCGCTTCCCCCCTGTGGATAGCTGACTGCCCGAGTCTTCCCTTCGGTATCGGTCGAGGAGACGACGCGGTTGCCGGCATCGTAGGTATAGGTGGTGATGCCTCCCTGCGGATCGGTCTTGGAGAGCATGAAGCCCTTGGCGTCGTAGGTGTAGCCCCACGTGCCGCCGCCAGGATAGGCGACGGAGGAGAGAAGCCCGCCGCTATAGGAGAAGGTGTAGACGGCGCCGTTCGGAGCGGTCACAGAAGAGATGTGCCCGTTGGCATCATAGTTCAGCGTGGTGACCCGCCCGTTCCCATCGGTAATAGTAGTCTGGGTACTCGTGTGAACGAATGTCATGGCGTTATTGTTCGGATCGACAATGGAGGCGATCCTCCCGTCCTGGCCGAACTGATATTTCGTGCCGTCCTTCTGCGTCAGGACAAAGGTGCCGTCAGCGGCCTTGGTCAGTACAGAAGTGTCGCCCGGCTGGGAAACATACGCCCCATTCGAAAGCTTGTACAGCTTGCGCCCGCCATTGCCTTTTCTGAAGACCACGGAACCGTCGCCATTCTGCTTGACGGCGATGTCATAGCTGTGGCTCCAGCCGGTGCCCAGAGGCCCCGCGTATCCATCAAGGCTGTTGTAGTAGAGGGTAATGCTCGTGGCGAGGCTGCCGGTTCCGGCGGAGAAGAGCTCCTGGCTATGGGAGAGGTTGCCGCTTGCCATATTGGCCGAAGAGCCGAAGGTGACGAGTAGGCCGCACTGGTCGTCCAAGGCAGGAACGACCTCAAAATTGATAGTCCTCGAATCGGAGCACTTTCCATCAGCTGTTTGGGTGGTCAGAGTGGCAGAGTAACTTCCAGGCTCAACCACCTTGCCCCCACTGTCCTTTCCGTCCCAGGCAAATGAAGGAGATGCACCAGTACCAGTATAGGTATTACCTGCCACTGTCATAGTCCAGGTTATAGCTTGCCCGGAACTATCGGAGATGGCGCCGGAAAACGCTATGTTTCCACCTGTAGAGGGAGAAATGATCGCATTGCTGCCGTGGAAATCCGTGATATGAAGGTTACATCCTGATGTGTCGATCTGAACTGTGAAGTATCCCGTATTATCGTCGCAACGACTATCGTTGAATGCCAAATAGAGGATTCCCGATTCTGTTACGACCTGGTCGAACAAACGGCCGACAAAAAAAGGAGTGCCACTCCCAATTCTGCCGGCCAGGGCAACTGCAGAAACAGAAGGAGCAGGATAACGCCAAGCAATGTCTGGAGACGGGGGGGTACCAGTACCATTAGGGTCGACGCATCCTCCCCCTCCTATTACACAGCAAGTGCCAGACGCTGAAATAACAACATGGTCTCCCGCCTTCACGCTGATTCCCGTGCTTTGAAATCCCGCATGAGGAAAACCATCAATGACTCTGTCCGAGTATGTGGGATCGACCACAAACGTAGTCGCAGCATTAGCCGCTAATTGCCCATTAAGCAACAACACTACGCCAAACGTTATTGAAAATAGTCTTGCAACCATAGGCTTGACAACGGAATGCAGCATACTCTACCTCCTCCACCAACAGTTTAGAAATAAAATTTTATTAAGTACAATTTAGGGTCACCATGCATACGACATATTAGTAAAACTTACCCTGGCAAGAGAGGGGATTTTGGTCCCGTCAACAGAACTCGCAGTGGCCCCAAGAGCAATAATTGACATGAACTGCATGGCTCCTGACGATAGAAACAAACATCAGATTTGATTTTCTCGCACATCGTTTCACACTAATCATGCCGCTTCCCGTTATCCAATTTATTTTAATTAAAAATATCCACAACATTGACGAGTTATTAATATTTTTTTGTAATTAAGTCAAGCAAAATATTTCTTCTTACAAAGAAGTCCTGGTCCTCCCACGAGAGTGGTGAGGGGGTGAACGAAAGGTCTGGCCAAGCTGGCTCTCCAGATCGATGTTGCGGGCTGCTGCTGGGCGGGGTCGGACCAAGTTAACTATCTGAAATATTACAGTTAATGGGCTTATCTGCCCTTGTTTTTAGCCTTAGAGCCATGTTTTTGCCGGTAAAAAGGGGCCTGTAAGAATGGCACGAGCAGACCGACATCATATCCCGGGGCAGGTATGGCACATTACTCACCGTTGCCACAAAAAGGAGTTTCTCCTGAAATTCGCCAGGGACAGACGGCGCTGGCATTCCTGGCTGCGCTATTTGAAGCCAAGAAGCGTTTTGGTTTGCGGATACTCAACTACGTGGTCACCTCCAATCATATTCACCTGTTGGTGGTCGATAGCGGCCCGGATGTCATTGCGAAGAGCCTTCAGTTGATCACCGGGAGAGCCGGTGTGGTAAGCCATCCCTCCGAATGGGACAAAAGTTATGGCGTGATTGATGTCGAGTTTATGTAATCTTTGCGGGTTTCAAGACCACAGGCAATTTGCCGAGCAGCACCGGCAGTGGGTTCATGACGCCGTCAATGCCGGCAATAATCAATGGGAAAGCTGCTTGACAGAGAGTATTGCCGTTGGCAGTATCGGTTATGTTGAAGAGATCAGGGCCAGAGACTTGGCATCAGGGGAATAGGGAGGAAAATTGAAGCGCAAGAAGCTGACCGATTCGTGCTGAGAGAAGAAACTGCCGGCGCCTCTGGGCGGAGTCGGACCAAGTTAACTATCTGAAATATTACAGTTAATGGGCTTATCTGCCCTTGTTTTTAGCCTTAGAGCCATGTTTTTGCCGGTAAAAAGGGGCCTGTAAGAATGGCAC
>JAJZTK010000031.1 GCA_021849045.1 Deltaproteobacteria bacterium
ATCTATTCGGATCGGCGTTCAGCGCCACGTTGTTGCCGGCCAGCAGGCCGATCTGACCGTAGGGGACATCGATGCTGCCGTAGTTTTCCACGTTCGGCCCGATCAGAAAGACCGACCCGCCGTTGTCGGTGCTGATGCTGCCGTAGTTGGAAACGGCCCCGGGCGAACTGCCGGGATCGGCGGCAAAACGAAGGAGACCTTTCGTGAAGTCGGCACTGGTCATGGCAAGTGACGATGCCAGCACGGAGTGCGCGGTAATTTGGGAGCCGGGACCGAAGATGATGCCGTTCGTATTGATCAGGTAGATGTTGCCGTCTGCGGAGAGTCTGCCGTAGATCCGGCTCGGGTTCTGGTCGTAGATCCGGTTCAGCGCGGTCCAGCTCTGCTGCGGCGCCCCCTTGTCGTTCTTCTGGTTGAAGGTCACCGTTGCTGCGGCGCCGATATCGAACGAGTTCCAGTCGATTGTTGCCTGCGGCTTGTTCTGGTTGATCACCATCTGGTTCTTCGACAGATCGGTGGTGATGGAGGCAACGCCGTCCGGCGAGCCGGCGCGCAACGACGGCAGGGTGGTGATCGCCGGTCCGGCCGGGGCAACGTTGCCATAGAAGCCGGGAATCTGCGGGGCGGCATGCGTCGCGGCAGAGCTGGCAGTCAGGACCAGTACGATATTCGAGGCAACGATACGTTTCATTTCGGGGTACCTGTTGGGGAGACACGGGATGTCTGGTGGCCGTTTCGGTGACCACGGCTATTCCCGGCCGCAGCATCGCGCTTGAGCCGGGAATAGCGCACTGTAGCACCTGAATGTTACGGTGACATGGCAAAACGATGAAAATTGGGTGAAACGGGATCTGGTCAGCGCTAATCTTCCGCAAGGCCTGTCAACATCCCCTCCCCCCTTGCGGAGGAGGGATAGGGTGGGGGGGAAGTTGCAATGGCATCAGCAGGTTACAGCTTCACCCACCCCCTCGCCCCCTCCCGTCAAGGGAGGGGGAAAACGGCAGCGGAAGATCGGCGCTTCTGAAAACGGGATGAGGGAAAACTACCGGGCGACCTCGGAAGCCGGCGGACGCAGCTCCGGGGTCGCCGTGCAGGTGAGCGTCTCGCCGCCGAGGAGGTCGCTGTAATCGACGACGAACTGCCGTTCGTTCGCTTCGGCGATCCGTCCGACAATGGGGCCGGTGCGGACCAGGGTCCCCACTTTCGGGGAGAGGACAATTTCGAAATGTTCCGGGGTCTCGCGGATCACCCCCTTGCCGAACGGGGTCTCCACCGTGCTTCCCACGGCAGCGGTGAACCTGATCAGCACCTCGTCCCCGTTGATCCCGGCCACCTTTCCCGGCACATTCGGGTCAACCGAAAATTCCTGACCGATCTCGGCTTCCTTGCCGGTCCTGGCCTTGTACCCTGCCCTGTCGAGCCGGTGCTCCTTAAGGCGCTGCCGTACGGTCGCCATCGGCAGCTTGTGGGACTGGCCGTCGGCCAGCAGCGAGCCGTCGCCGCGGATCTCCAGCCGGCTGCCCACGCCGGCGGGGAGGCCGACGAGCCGCTTTGCCAGTTGAACGGCGATCTCGTCCTCAAAGCTCCGCCTCGTGACCGGCTTGTCAGCCTTAAGCCCCTGGCCGGCAATGACAACGACCGGTTCCGTGGTCGAGGGCCGGAGATATACGGGAGACGTGGGGAGATTGCCGGCTTCCCCATTGGGTTGGGTGGTGGCCGCCAGGGTGCCGTCGGCAAGCCGGCAGGTGTACTGCAGCATTACCAGGTCGCCCGCCGCAATGGGGGTACCCGTGCCCGCAGCGGCACAGCCGCCGGCGCAGGCCGCTGCCAGCAACAGGGCGCCCAGTCGAAAACTGCTGTTCATGCGCATGAAAACTCCTTACTCCAGAATGACGTAAACTTAGCAGTGGGCTGTTACAAACGGAGGTCAGCCGGGTAACAAGTTCCGAACGATCCTGCCGGCAGCCGCTTCACCGGGCAGCGGCCGCCGAAGAACCCTCTGCCAACGACTGTTGGGCCAGATCGCGCAGTTGCTCCTCCACCTGCTGGATCTGCCGATGTTTTTCCATCATGGCGGTCCGGCGCTCCCGCATATCCAGGCTTCCTCCGTCTTCACTGCGCTGCAGCCGCTCCTGCTCCGCGGTCAGCCGCTGCCGTTCGTACTCCAGGGAGCGGAGCTGTTCCTGCCGGTCCTGAGCTGCCCGTTCTTCCGTCTTCTGGGGTGTGCCGGTCACCTCCACCACCACCCGGTCGTCATACTCCCTCACCTTTGTTTCAGCCAAGGCCGTTGCTGCCAGGGCGGTCAGCAGGAGGGCTGTGATCATAACTGCCACGCGCATGGTCCAAACCTCCAACAAATGGTTGTACGTCTCAAAAAAAGGGGCCTCGAACGAGGCCCCGATAACACGGATGGGAAGGTTTCTCTTAGGGAGTCTGGGGAAGGGTAGCGCCCACGTAAGCCGGATAGGCCTGGTCGGTGGTCTTGTTCCAGACCATCTCCCCCTTGGAGGCCCAGAAGGCCTTCTTGGTGGCCGGGATATTGGCCGGGTTGCTGGCAAAGGTGTTCAACTGGGTGATCAGGGTGTGCTGGACGCTGGTGGCCGGGGTCTTGGCCGGGTTCTCGTACAGCCACTGGTTGGAGAAGAAGTCGTAGGCGCCGTTGCGGATCATGTTGCGGCGCGGCAGCAGGCCGTTGTACTTCAGGGCCACCACGTTTGTGAAAGAGGTCAGGTCCTGGTCGCCGTCGGCATAGCCGATGGCGCCCGGGGTGAGGGCGGTGGCGGTGGTGCCGTTGATGCACTTCATCTCATCGGACGCCCCGTCGTTGAAGTAGACGATCGGCGCAACCGTCGATTGGTTGATGGCAAGAGGTCCTCCCCATTTGCTGTTCATGACGGCGTTGTCGAGGGTGGAGTGGGTGCCGGAGCCGGCGTGACGGAAGCAGGCGACCACGGTGTTGGTACCGTCGCCGGTGACCGAGTAGGAGGCGCCGAAGTCGGTCCAGGCAAAGGCGTTGCCGGAGAAGATCTGGACCGCCTGCTCACGGGAGATGTTGCTCATGGCCCCGGTGGTGCAGAGACCGACGGCGCCGCAGTCGGCGACTTCGGTGGCAGTGGTGCAGAGGTTGCCGGCATTGGCGCCGCTGGCGCAAGTGCTAACCTGGACGCTCTTGTTGGCAAAGAAACCGAACGGCACCACGACCGGCTGGTAGGAGGTCAGGCCGGTGGTGGGAATCCCGGTGAAGACCCGGTCGGTCGGGACGCCGCCATTGGGCCCGAGCAGGTTGCCATGGGACTGCTGGGTGAAGCTTTCGCCGGCCACATCGGACGCGCCGAGGTGAACGTCCTGGCAGATGGTCGCGGTGTTGCCGACGTCGGCGATCATCGGCCGCTGGCCCGGCTGACCGGCGCAGGTGTTGGCCGGGTCGACGTTGCTGACGGCGCGGATCCCGTCATAGGAGGCCTTGGCGGAGTAACGGATGTTGATGGTGTTGTTGGCGGTACCGTCGCAGCCGGTCCCCTTGGTGATGCCGTTCTTGCCGTCAGTGGTGACGGCCTGCGTCGTGGCGGTGCAGCCGCGGACCGAGGTCAGGAACGTGGGGGCAGCGGCGTTCCAGAAGAGGTACTGGGCCGAAGCGCCGTAGACGTTTAGGTCGATGACGGCGGCAGAGGCGGCGCCGGACAGGGCCAGCACAGCAGCGCCGGCCAGGGCGGTGGTCTTGATCTGCTTTTTCATGCGTTCAATTCTCCTTTAAGGGTTAGGTCTCCCCGGCCGGGCCGGGGAGGAGTTGACAACAGAGGCGCTAACGGTTACTTCTGCTTGCGGCGGATCCCCACCAGCCCCAGGAGGCCGGAGCCGAGCAGGTAGGCGGCAGCTGGAATCGGCGTGGGGGTGGCAGCAGGGACAAGGGAGGTGCTGCCGATGCCGGTGGCGGTATTGAAGTTGGTAGCCAGCACCAGGTTGGTGGCAGTGCCGGTCATAACGTAGGCCGAACCGGGGATGCTGTAGAGGGTGGTCTTGCCGCCGCTGGCCAGGAGGGTGGCCAGGTTCTGGTCACCGATCGCGTTGCCGCTATTGGCGGCGGTCGGGAGGTAGCCCGCCAGCGTGCCGATGTTCCCGGCAGTGTTCATCTGAGAATTGTATGAGTTAATATAGCTCTGGGAGGCCACAACGGTTGTTGCGGTCGGGCTGAGAGACTGGAAGTATGCTTGGTTGTTCTGGTACCCGGTGTTGAAGTAGCTGAACTTCCTACTGCCGGTGGTCGGGGCAGAGGGGGTGCCGACGTAGGCGGTCCCGGTGGAACCGGTGGAGGCGTAGTAGGCCACGTAGAGGTCATTGGCGCTGGTGGCGCCGGTGACCTGGCTGAGGCTGAAGGTATCGGCAGTCACGGCCCCGCCGGCGAGGAGGGAGCTGATCGAGCCGAGGTCGGTTGCAACCTCGACGCTGCCGGCGCGGTTATAGACCACGCGGTACAGGTCGCCAACGGCGAAGGCGGCCATGGCGTTGCTGGCGGCCATGGTCAGCAGGGCGCCGGCGAGGAGGGCGATCATCTTCTTTTTCATCGGGTGTTTCTCCTTTTCTTCCTTTGTTTGGTACTGCCTGGTTTGATGGTGCTGCGTCGTGCTTCTGCTGCCGTTGGTGCTGCCGGTGTCCCTGTTGCGCTCCGAACCCCGACCCGGCGGGGAGGAGCAGGGTGAAGGCTGTCGGCCTTCATTTCCGTGTCCTGCGCGTCTGCTATTCAATTGTCGTACTGCAAACTGCTCCACTGCATGTCAGTTCATAAAACAACCGGCTCTTCAGGTTGCGGGCACAAAAAAGCCCACTGCGAAACGAGTCAGTAACGGCGCGGTACGCGCGCCGGCGGAGCTGTTTTCGTAGTGGGCTGTCCGGGGCCTGGGTGTGCTCACCAGGTCGGTCAAGGACCCTTCTCTATTCGGTTGTCAAGGTTTACTGCCAACGGTTCGCAAACCGCTCTTTACTCGCCCGGGACCGTGCCCCGCAGGATCTCCTCGAACTTCTCGATCCGGCCGATGCCACCCTGGCTGAAGTTTATCTTCAGGTGGCCGGTGAACTCCTTGTCGATCAGGTCGGAAATGACCTCCACCAGACGGGAATATTTGTCGTCCCGCATCCTCTGCATGGAGCGCGACCTCACTGGTGATATGTTCTTGCCGTTGTTCATCCCGGTCCGATGCTCCTCGTCTGTCTCAACGAAAGCGACTCTAGCAGACGTTTGTTACAGACAAACGACAGGTTTTGAACTTTTACGCAAACATTTGATTGGTATTTTTTCAGGTAAAAACATTAACGCTTCAAGTTCGAGGCGAGCATAGCAGGTGATTGTGGCAACCGTGTCGCAGGTTGGCAAAAGTTGGAAAACAAATTTGAGCATTGCAATATTGAATGGATCTGTGGCGGGATTGCGGATATCGGTTGAGAAGTCATACGTTGAATGTACACATACGTACGCGGCTCATCACCCCGGCAGATTTCATGAAACGGTAAGCTGATTGTCGTTCGTCTGTAACAATGCTGTGCTAACGTGCGCAACCCTATATGCTCTCACGAGAAAGGAGCGGGACCAATGGCACCGTTCACAAGCAGAATAGTAATAAAATTCATCATGAGTTCCCTTGTGGTGGTCGGCGGGTATGCCGCGGCAACGGCCGCGGAGCTGCCGGCAACAGTGCCACCCCCTTCCGACCAACAGACTCTTTCCCCCACCGAACAGAAGGCGGCGCTGGAGATGCTGCAAAAGGCCCTTGACACTGCCACCGCCAGCGGCAAGTCCGCTGACATCGACGCCGATGCGCTGCTCGCCGCGACCCGGAAAAAAGCGCCGGAAACAGAGGCGGCAGGCAGCGTGGCAGCAGGCGATCTCGCTGATGTCGAATATTCCGCCTCGCTGGAGGATGGCGCTCTCTTCTTCACCACCCGGGAGAAGGTTGCCAAGGACCCTGCGACGCGGAAGATCTCCTGGTATAACGATCCCCCCCACTTTTCGTCTGAAGCGGTGACAGCAGGCAAGGCGGCGTTCCTCCCCGGAATCGGCGAGGCGGTGACCAGCATGCGGGTCGGCGAAAAGAAGCGGCTGGTGCTTTCCCCGGAGCAGGCCTTCGGCCAGCCGGACCCGAAAAAGGCGACCAAATTGCCGCTCAGCCGCACGCTCCCCAAAAAAGTGAGCCTGGGCGCTGAAGAGTATGTCAAGCAGTTCGGCGGTTTTCCGGCTGTTGGCCGTGAGGTGCCGGTGACCCCGTATTTCCCGGCCCGCGTCACGGCGGTGGGCGAAAAAGAGGTAACCCTGGAGTTACTGGCCGAAAACGGCAAGAGCTATCCTGAACCGTACGGCACGACCACGGTCACGGTTGCCGGCGACCGGATCACGCTTGCCCTTGCGCCGCGCATTGGCGCGGCCCTTCCGCTCCAGAACGGGGTCGGTATCATCACGGCCAGCGACGACAGCAGCTTTACCGTCGACATGAACAACCCGCTGGCCGGCAAAAAGATTGTCATCGACCTGGAGTTGACCGGCCTCACCAAGGCTGCGGCGCTGCCGGCCGGCGACTATCCGTGGCAGGACAAGCATGACGAAGCCCTGGCGCAGGCGAAATCCGCCGGCAAACCGGCCGTGCTGGTCCTCTATGCCGACTGGTGCTCGTTCTGCAAGAAGCTGTTCGGTGAAACCATGCCCGACCCACGCATCACCTCGCTACGCGACCGGTTCGCCTGGGTGAAGGTCAATTCGGACAAACAGGCAGAATACAAACAGCGGTACGGGCAGGATGGCTTTCCGATGATCGTCCTGTTCCGGGCCGACGGCTCGATTGACCGGAAGCTCAATGGGTTCCAGGAGCCTGCCGCACTCCGGGCGGCACTGCAGGGTGTGCTCTGATATGCGCCTAACAAGAGCCGTGAAGACCGTTCCAGCCGTTACTCTGCTCGCAGCGGGAGTGCTGCTGGCCATCGCCGTGCCGACGTTTGCCGGGGACGAAGCTCCGGCGGAAGCGACACGGGCGGAAGAAGCTGCCGCTCCACCCGCCCGTGCCGGCGAACCGACCTTTACCATCAAACGGTTCGTTATCGAAGGGACCACCCTTTTCCCGCTGGAGGTTCTGGAGCAGCGGCTGAAGGAGTTCACCGGCCGGAAAAAGACCGCGGCCGACGTGGAGGGGGCCAGGGATTCCCTGGAGCGGTTCTTCCACGACCGGGGCTATCCGACGGTGCTGGTGAACATCCCGGAGCAGAAGGTGGAAAGCCGGGTGATCAGGCTGGAGGTGATCGAGAACCGGATCGGCAACCTGACCATCACCGGCAACCGCTGGTTCTCCACGGAGAAGATCAGACGCGACCTCCCGTCACTGGCGCCTGGGGAGGTGCTGTACCTCCCCAGGGTGCAGGAGGAAGTGGGCCGGATCAACCGCCACCCGGACTTCAAGGCGATCCCGGACATGCAGCCGGGCAAGACCGCCGAGTCGGTGGATTTCACCCTCAAGGTGGAGGATAAGCTTCCCCTGCACGGCAGCCTGGAGCTGAACAACCGGTCGAGTCACGGCACCACGGCCCTGCGCCTGAACGCAGCGCTCCGCTACGACAATCTCTGGCAGCGGGAGCACTCCATCTCGGCCCAGTACCAGATTTCCCCCCAGAATCCGTCGGAGGTGGAGATCGCCTCCGGTTCCTATACCCTCCCCTCCCCTTGGGAGTTCAACGACAAGCTGGTGATCTACGGAGTCTGGTCCAACACGAAAACCGCATATGGCGCCGGGTTCAGCAACCTGGGCAAAGGGATGATCATCGGCAGCCGGGCCATTTTCCCGCTTCCGGCGGCAGGGGAATACGGTCACACGGCCGTGCTCGGCTTAGACTACAAGGAGTTCGAGGAGACCGTAGGGCTGGCCGGCAGCGAGCCGGTGAAAACGCCGGTCAGCTACCTGCCGTTCTCGGTCTCGTACAGCGGCTTCCTGAGGGACGCTAGCGGCGTCACCCAGATCAACGCAGGGGCCGTGGTCGCTTTTCGCGGTGCCGTGACCGACTCGACAAAATTCATGGATAAGCGCTACAAGGCCAGGGGGAACTACGTCACCGCTACCGCCGGAGTGGAGCGGAACCAGCAGCTGCCCCGCGGGTTTTCCCTGACTGCCAAGGTGGACGGCCGGTTGTCCGACCAGCCGCTGATCTCCAATGAACAGTATATTGCCGGCGGAATCGACACCGTCCGCGGCTACAAGGAGAGCGAGGCAAGCGGCGACAATGCGGCCCATGGCCTGTTCGAGCTGGCAGGTCCGGATCTGCTGAAGTCAGTCGGTAAGGAGCGGTTCTCGCTCTTCCCCTATCTGTTCTATGACGCCGCCGCCCTCTGGACCAGGGAGCCGCTTCCCGGCCAGGAGTCGGTCGTCGATCTGCAGGGGACCGGCCTCGGCGTACGGGGACTTCTTTTCCGCGACGTCGATTATCAGGTGGACCTGGCCTTTGCCCTGCGTGACACGAACCGTGTCGCCGCCGGTGATGCCTCCTTTCATTTCAAGGTGCGGTACCAGTTCTGAAAGAATTCGATAGCAAATGACCGGTGTCAGTGCGGAAGCGGCCTGAAATTCAAGAAATGCTGCCTGCCGAAGCAGCGGGCGCGGGATTCCGAACAGCTTCGTACCGGTTGAGTGCTATCCAGAGCAGAACCGGCAGAAAATATTGTCCAACTATCGATACCAGAAAGGATAGTTGCAGGGCCGGTTGCCAGTCGAAGGCAACGAGAAGTACATTGCAGATTCTGAAAAGTAGATGCCCACCGAACAAAGCCACTCCCCCCCAACAGCCCCAAAACATTCTCAACTGCCAGCGCACGCGGTTTTCGGCTATTAAAAGTGCTGCAAAAAGAACGATGTTAAAAGTCTGGTAGTAGGCAACGTGCTGATAGCTGATGATCAACTCATAATCGGCCAATCTGAACATGGCAGCTACCAATCGGTCGATTGCCCGCACGTAACTGCTGTTGAGGATGAACCACGGGAGGAAAAGCAGGCTGCCCGATAAAAGCGCCCGGAGCAGGAAACGAATACGGCCCGCTGTTTCTGAAGATGCTGACCAACGCAAACAGGCTATGCCGGTGGCAACAACCAGCAGCAGCATGACGACTTGCCCCAGATAGAGGTGCAACAGCTCGAACAGTCGAGGATATTCCGCACCCACGACCGTCACTGCGGCGATGCGTGCAAGATTGACGGCGGCCAGCAGCGCTCCTCCACAGAGAACACCGGCGACTCTGTTGAGCCACGGGGCCGGTGTTGCAAGCACGAAGGCACCGAAGAGGACGACCGGGTATAGCGGTGTGCACTCCGGGATTATCCGAACCGCAAAACTGCCTATGGCTATAAAATCGTTCTCTACTCGCGGGGCCATGTCAAAGAACTGGAGCAGGCTGCCAACCTGCCTGGCCGTCAACCTATTGAGCGGCCCCAGATACGGTTCCAGCCAAACGGCGGCGAGCAGGAACAGTGTACAGATCAGGGCAAAACGGCGAGTTGTCGTCTGACCGCCCGGCACGCGGGATTCCGTGACACCTGGAACTTCGATCATCGATTGCATGACGTCCATGTTAATGCAATCCGCTCAGGCACGGTGTTACGGGTTGGCAACAATCGCTATGCACAACTGCAATGAAAAAGATGAACCGGGCTGGAGCTTGCTATTGTCCTTCTGCCTGCCTTATGGCACTATTCAGCTTGAGTAGAGCCTTGTCAGCCTCTTCTTCACCCGGGGTATTTATAGCAGAGCCGAAGATGCCGGCACTAGTTTTAGCATCGATCAATCGGACCTATTGATAAGGAGCTCTCCATGAACCACGTCGCACTCGGTGCCACCAATATCTCTTTTTTCCCTCTTGTGTTCGGCACACTTCCCCTTGGCCCGCTTCAGGCCGGTCTTTCTCCGACCGAGGGAGGCTGCCTCATCCGCCATGCGCTGGAACGCGGGGTCACCATGATCGACACTGCCACTCTCTACGGTACTTATCCCCATGTGCGGGAAGGAATCGCCGGCTGGCGGAACGACGTCACCATCGTCACCAAGACCCACGCCAATGACGGGCCGACCGCCCGGGCACATGTGGAGATGGGGCTGCGGGAGCTGGGGTGCGAACGGTTCGATATCGTCCATATCCACGGAGCAAGGGTGGCAGATCCTTTTAGCGACCGGGCGGAGGTGCTGACGGAACTGCTGCGAATGAAGGAGGAAGGAAAGATCGGTCATGTGGGGCTGTCGTCCCACTACATCTGCGCCGTCCGCAAGGCGGCAGATCACCCGGAGATCGAGGTGATCCACCCGCTCATCAACCGGACCGGCATGGGAATACTGGACGGCAGTTCGGCAGAGATGGCAGAGGCGATCACTGCCTGCGCCAGGGCGGGAAAGGGCGTCTACGCCATGAAGGCCCTGGCCGGAGGGAATCTCATCTCTGAGGCGCGGGCCAGCCTTGCATACGTACGGGGGCTGGAAGGGGTCCATGGCGTGGCGATCGGCATGCTCTCAGAAGCTGAGGTCGAAGCCAACGTCGCCCTGTTCTCCGGCAACGCCCCGGAGGACGAGGTGTGGCGAAAACTGGAAAGCAGACGGCGCAAACTGCGCATCATGGAGAATTTCTGCAAGGGGTGCGGCGCCTGTGTCGAAACCTGCGGCAGCGGCGCCCTGTCCATCGTGGACGGCAAGGCGATACTCGACGAAACCGCCTGCATCCTCTGTGGCTACTGCGGCGCCTCGTGTCCGGAGTTCATCATCCGGGTGGTCTGAATGCTCATGAAGCGCTCATATTGACACAAATTACCCGACAAACAACATTCTCAGCCCCACGGCCACGAGAATCGCCCCAAATATCCGCGTCAAGACTTCCGTGGGGAGACGTAACGCCAAATCGGCACTAAGAATGCTGCCGACCAGGAAGCCAAAACAAACCAGACCCCTGCCGGTAATATCGTCGTTCCGCATTGACATAATAGAGCATCATGAACTATATATATTCAATAAACTGAATATTGCAAGACCATGGCGATTTCCGAATAAACATGGGACCCAACGGATTGGCGTTGTTGCGAAACGTGATATAAAGTGATTGGGGGTGATGATTTGACAGATCTAATGATATTGATTGCATTTTTGGTTGCCTGGGTAGTGGTGCAGAAATTCATCCTGCCACGACTCGGGATACCCACCTGAATGTCCAACACCTGCGACCTCGGGGACCGGGGTAAAAAAAACAGCGCAGATAAAACAGATAGCAGCGGACAATCTCCGGAATAAGACGGGACTGGTGGCCAACGACATCAAGTCGACCGCATTTCGGACGGAAGGAGCAAGGTTATGGTACGACTGGTGCTTATCTGCATCCTTTTCGCTGGAACCGCAGTCACTGTCAATGCTTCGGACAGCTGCACCGAGTGCCATGGCAGCCGGTAAAAAATGAAGTCCCTGGGATACGGTCCGTTCACCGTAACCCGCCAGGAAACGGAAGCGCAGACGCATATGCCGGCCGGATGCAGCGAATGCCATCTGGGCAATCCGGGTGTAAAGGACAAGGATACAGCCCATAAAGGGTTGGCCCGTCTGCTTGTCGTGAAGAAGAAAGGGTTTGCGGTGGCGACGTCGGCCCGGCGCTACCCGCTCGAATACGGTACAAACCCGATGAACCGTCTCTATACCGTTGTTGACAAGAATGGCAAACCGGTCGGTGAGCCCTCGGTGGCAGCCATTTCCTGGCACGACAAAAAGGTCGATACCCTCAGCCAGGATTTCGAGGTCATGGGGAAAACCTGCGGGACATGTCATGCCAAGGAGTTTGACGAGTTTTCCAAAAGCACCATGGCGACCAATGGCAAGCAGAGCCAATACCGGGGATGGGTTACAAAAGACCGCGGCCCCCACAACTGCGGCCCATGGTTCGAGGGGAACTTCGAGACGATGCGGGCAAACACCATGGTCCCCATGTCGCCGGAGAGCCACCGCATCAACCAGAAGGCCTGCAACACCTGCCATGTAGGCTGCCTGGACTGTCATTTCAACCCACAGAAGAGACATCCCGCCGATCCCTCCATTGGCCCCCACACGTTTGTAAAAACGCCCCCTTCCGAAAGCTGCTACGGCAACGGACGCGCCTCTATCTGCCATGCAGGGCCGGAGGACCGGCGCCGCGGGGCCGGCTATTTCGGCGGGTCGTTCTCCTATCCCGAAGGAAACGAACCCGATGTCCACCTGAAGGCCAAGGTAGGCTGCCTCGACTGCCACGAAAGCACCAGAAGCAACCCTGCCATCGGTCACGGTATGATCAGACGCCAGGCACAGGAGTCGTGCCAGCGCTGTCATCCCGAGGCGGTTAAAAGCCATGCAACCTCACTGCACAGGAATCTCTCCTGCGAAGCGTGCCACATCCAGAAGGTAGCCGGCTATCAGGGGACATACTGGGGGCCGGGCAAGCTGGCAGGGGCGGCAACACCTTATTTCAAGTTCAAGGCCTATTACGGCTACATGCCGGAGCCGATTCTGATCAAAGACCAGAAAGGACGCTGGATACCGGTCAAGCCGTTCCCCATGGCGGTCATGAACCAGAAAATGTCCCCGTTCAAACCCGGCCTGTACTGGCGCTACCCGCTCGATCTTCCGGATCTGAAGAGAACGGACGATGCCTGGGGCTATGTGGGTCTTTCCGGAGGACTGCCGGAAAACAACAAGGCCCTGCTCTGGATACAGATGGACAAGATGTCGCACAAACTGGGGAAAAGCCGCTCGTGCGACTCGTGCCACGCCGCTGCTGACGGCGCACAGGTACGAAAGGTCACCTGGGAATACAGCGACCCTGGCGCGCTGCCGTTCAGCGGCAGTCACGAGATTCTCGCCAACCGTTCCGGACTGTTCGTCAAAGGGATGCAGTCGGACAAGATAGAACTGGAGCCGGGGTATACCCTGTCGGCACTTGCCCCGTGGGTCTATCTGAAGGATGCTTGGCAGATTCCGGGGGATTTCTCGCTGCCGGCCATCCAGGACCGGAAACGGTACGAAACGTTCACCAGCAGTCTCGACGTCAGCCGAAGGTCCGGGGTGGTGCATCGGTAACGCACTTAACGCGAACCACGAAGGAGGAGACCCATGAACCTGCAAAAGAACTACGCCTTTGGTAAGACAGTAGCGACCACCTTTGCGGAGACGGAAGCCAGGGTGCGGGAGGAACTGCTCAAGGAAGGATTCGGCATCCTCACCGAGATCGACGTGGCCAGCAAGTTCAGGGAGAAGCTCGGCAAGGATTTCCGCAGGTATCTCATTCTCGGCGCCTGCAACCCGGCCATGGCCTGGGAGGCGTTCGGCCGGGAACTGGATATCGGCACCCTGCTGCCGTGCAACGTGGTGGTCTATGAAGGTGATGACGCCCAGAGTGTTGTCATGGTCATGGACCCGGTAGCCGCACTATCACTGATCGGCAACCCCGAGGTCGCGGAGCTTGCCCTGCTGGTGAAACAGAAAATGGAACGGGTACTGTCAGCACTTTGAGCCGCCAATGCTGAAAAGAGTCCTGCTGCTGAGCGGAATCGGCCTGACCCTGGCCCTGCTCTGGTTTGCCGTAAGCAACTATCGGGCAGCCACCCCCCTGGCGGAAGAAAGTCTCCGGGGGGTGGCCCTGTCCATCTCTGCCGCTGTGGAGAATATTGCGGCCCACGATCCGTCCCTGCACTCGCTCACGACCCTTCACCCCAAGGATGTGGCCTTTCTGGCACTGCTCGATAAAGAGGGCACCTACCGCTTCCATTCCAATCCCGACCTGGTCGGCACCCGTGCAGAGGACGACCGCTACCGCGAAGCGCTGACCAAGGGGACCGCGATCGAAGGTCGGGTACTGCTGGGGACCGGGGAAAAGGCCTATGAATTCCTTGCCCCGCTCCATCTCGCCGACACGACACTGATCCTGCGCCTGATCCTCCACACCTATCGCGCCGATGCGGTCATCCGCCGGTCGGAGCTGAACATGACGATCATTCTGGCGCTGCTGCTTGCCGGCTGGGTCATGGCGGCCATGATCTATCGCTTTGCCGTGCGGGAGGAGATGCATCACCTGGAAATGGCCCGGCAGGAGAGCCTGGCGCGCCTGGGCGAGATGGGGGCCACGCTTGCCCATGAAATCCGCAATCCACTTGGCGGCATCAAGGGGTTTGCCCAGATCATCGGGAAGAAGCCGATGGACACGCGCAACAGCGACTTTGCCGGCCTGATCGTTGGCGAGGTCCTGCGCCTGGAGCAACTCGTTGCCAGCCTCCTCGCCTATGCCAGGAGCGACCGCCCCGAAGCGAGCCTGTTCAGCCTCGATGAGCTCATCAGCCACTGCGTATCGCTCATGCGTCCCGAACTGGACCGCCTGGGGATCTCAGTTGTCGCATCCTGTCCCGAACGGTTTCAATGCCATGGCGACCGGGACCGTCTCGGCCAGGTCCTGCTCAACCTGATACAAAACGCCATCCAGGCAATGCCGGATGGCGGCACCTTGAGCATTGCCGCGGGTGCCGGGGGCAAAGGCGTGTCCGTTTCCGTCTCCGACACCGGTCACGGCATCGGCAAAGAGGACAGGGAGAGGATGTTCGAGCCATTCTTTACCACCAGGGCCAAGGGCACCGGCCTGGGCCTGGCGCTCTGCAAAAAGATCGTCGAGGAGCACAACGGCACCATCGGCGTAACCAGCTCTCCCGGAAGAGGCACCACGGTTTCTGTTGAACTGCCAGGAGGAATTCGGAAATGAGCGGAACAAAGGGGTGCATTCTCCTGGCAGAAGACGATGCCACGTTCAGGAGTTTCGTCCGGACGATTCTCGAAGATGAGGGGTATGAGGTCCGTATTGCCCGTGACGGACGCGAAGGGAGTCAACTGCTTGGCCGGGAGAGTTTCGATCTGGTCATCTCGGACCTGAAGATGCCCCACAAGAGCGGACTGGAGCTGTTTCGGGAAACCCGGCAGGACCCCGGCGCGCCGCAGTTTGTTTTTCTGACTGCCTATGGCACCGTGGATGAAGCGGTAGCGGCAATGAAAGAGGGGGCTGTCGACTTTCTCACCAAACCGCTTTCCGCCCCGGAAGCGTTGCTCAACCTGGTCAACCGGGTCATGGAAAACCAGCAGCTTGCCAGGACGTTACACGCCATGAAGGAGTCAACCTCGACGGGCCTGCCTCCGGACGAACTGATCTTTGCCGGCCAGGCGATGAAGCTGGTGCGCAACCTGGTTCTCGACGTTGCCGGCACCATGGCGACGGTGTTGATCTATGGCGAAAGCGGCACCGGCAAGGAATTGATCGCCAGAACCATCCATCTGCTGGGCCACGGGGGCAAGGCTCCCTTCGTCCCGCTCAACTGCGCCGCCATTCCGGAAAACCTCCTGGAGAGCGAACTGTTCGGCCATGAAAAAGGGGCCTTTACCGGTGCGATACAGGCCAGGCAAGGAAAGTTCGAGCTTGCCCGGGGGGGAACGATTTTCCTCGACGAGATCGGTGAGATGCCGGTATCGTTGCAGGCCAAGCTGCTGCGCGTTCTGCAGGAACGGGTGTTCGAGCGGGTTGGCGGCAGCAGGGAGATCAGGGCCGATGTCAGGGTGATCGCCGCAACCAACCGGGACCTCCAGGATGAAGTGGCTGGACACCGCTTCCGGGAAGACCTGTATTATCGACTGAACGTCTTTCCCATCCATTTGCCTCCCTTGCGCGAGCGGGTCGACGCCATACCGCTCCTGGTAAATTTCTTCCTGGGGCACTTCAGCGGGCAGATCGGCAAGAAACTGAAAGGGATAGAACCCGAGGCAGTGGCCGCCATGAGTCGCTATGCCTGGCCCGGCAATATCCGCGAACTTCAGAATGCCCTGGAACGGGCGGCCATCCTGGCCCAGGGGACTGTAAGGTGCGCGCATCTGCCCGATGGGCTCTTGAGCAAGGCCGCTCCTGCGGGCATGGACAGCAGAGAAGCACTGAAGTCGGTGGAACGGGACCTGATCACCAAGGCGCTGGCCAGCCATGGAGGCAACCGCCGTCTGGCTGCCGAAGAACTGGGTATTTCCCGCCGCACCCTCCAGTACAAGCTCAAAGAATACGGTCTGCTCGAAGATAGGTGAGGAAGTGCAAAACGCTTCCCACTGCATGCAATGGTTTGCACCTGTTTTTCAGAAATGACTATCGCACGGAGAGTACGGATTCCGTAATATCAGCATATTACGAAACATATCGCTATTGGCACGAGCCTTGGAATACCTCCCCACAGAAACAACATCTCTCCTAGAGGAGGTATACCCAGATGAAAAGAGGCACAATCATTCCCACACTGGCAGCTATCGCAACCCTCACGTTGACCGCCCAGGCATTTGCCCAGGGGGGCGGACGAATGGGAGGAAGCATGGCAGGAAGCCGTCAAATGTCAGCCACACACCAACAGGGTGGAGGACAGGGAAACGTGATGCAGCATGGCTCCACCAGCGGCACAGCCATGCAGAAAGGCCCCATGAACGGTACCGGCCAGCAGAGCGTTATGCAGAAAAGAGCGGGAAATGCTGCCGGAGCCCGGCACACGCCTGGCAGCGGCATGACGGTTACACAATGACCCGTTATAATGGCCACAGACCAAAGCCCATCCGGAGTTGTTGAGCATGAGCATTGCACGCTTTTCGCCCGTAGTAACGCTGGCAGTCTTTCTGAATTGCCTGCTGATAGGCACCGCGTTCGCGGGCTTTGGATTCGGCGGCGATGATCTGGGGAAGAGCGGTCTAGACTTTAGCAAGGGGTACGACGTCAACACGGTGACTACCGTTTCGGGCCGGATCGTCTCTTCCCCCCGGACCGATGAACATGAGCAGGTTTTCGTTGAAGTCAAGGCAGACGGCGACATCATCAGTCTCAGTCTCGGCCCGAAATCTTTCTGGGACAAAAAGGAAATCCCGCTCCATCCCAACGACGACATTGCCGCCAAGGGATCCAAGGCCCAGGGAAAAGACGGGAAGACATATCTGCTGGTGCAAAAACTCACTAACCGAACAACCGGCGCCCAGATGGCAGTACGCAGCGAACGGGGAGTAGCTGCCTGGTCAGGGCGGAATGCGGGCGGCATGATGTTCAATGGGCCGGGGGGCGGCATGCGGGGCAATGGCGGCGGCATGATGAGACGCTGAAGACAGCCGGGCCGCTCTGCGCACAGTCGGCTTTCTTCAAAAAGGAGCTAATAGTGAAACAATCTCTTGGATCGGGACGGCTTTTCATCCTTCTCGCGGTCACAGCCACTTTTTTTCTCCCGGCAGCCGTTCATGCCGCCGGACCTGCCTATTCCGTCGGCCTCGGCTTCGAATTCGCCACCGGCAAATATGGCACCGGCACCAGGACGGACTCCGTTTACCTGCCGTTTACCGCGGCCATCTTCCCAACCGAGCGGCTCGATATTTCCCTGGAGCTCCCCTTTGTCTACCAGAGCTCAAGCGCCGTCGTGGCGGGCCAGTTTATGGGGATGCAGGGGCAGTCCGCGGGAACGCGGTCGGTTGGAGCCGCGATGAGCGGTCCCGGGGCGGGTTCCGGCTCCATGACATCAGCATCGTCGGGAACTGCCGGCAATTCCCAGGACGGGCTTGGCGACATGAAGCTGAAGGCGGGATATGTGCTGTATACCGAAGAAAAGCTTGTGCCGGCCATCCGCCCGAACTTTTACGTTAAGATTCCCACTGCTGACAAGAATAAGTTTCTCGGAACCGGCGCGTTCGACGAGGGGATGGCCGTGGAGCTCACGAAATGGTTCGGCAACTGGTTTGCCGACGGCGAGGCCGGGTATGCCTTCCAGGGGAAATCGTCGGTCCTGGCCGTCAGGGATTATCTGTATTACTACGCCGGAGGCGGGTACCAGCTCACCGACCGGTTGCGCCCTATGTTTCTGGTAAAAGGGAGCACCCCGATTGTCAAAGGAGCCTCGGCCCTCATGGAGGCTCGACTGAGGGTGAAGTACCAGCTGACCGAGCATGCCGGCTTCGACGGATACCTGGCCAAGGGAGTTGCCGATTCAAGCCCCGACTTTGGCACCGGAGTAGCAGTGTTCTACGATTTCTGATCACATCCACAATAAATAAGGAGTCATACGATGAAAAGAATCATTGCAGCAATAGGGTTGATGAGTGCGGCGGCTATCGCCGGCTGCGGCGGCAGCGGCAGTAACAGTGCCCAGACGGCACCGGTAAGCGGCGTCGTTGCCGACGGCTACCTCCGGAATGCCCTGGTGTTTCTCGACAAGAACGGCAACTATCAGCTGGATGCCGGGGAGCCGAATACGACTACCGACCAGAACGGCGGATATACCTTGAATGTTGATCCTGCCGATGTTGGCAAGTATCCGGTCGTGGCGGTGGCGATCAAGGGCCAGACCATTGACAAGGATACAGGCACTGCGGTTTCGAGCAGCTATCTCCTCAGCACCCCGGCAGCCGGTGTTTCCGGCACGGTCGGCAACTTCATCAGCCCGATGTCGACCCTTATCATGGAGAAACTCCAGGCGAATCCCGGCATGACCCTGGCAGGCGCCATGACCCAACTCCGCAACCAGCTGAACATGCCTGCCGGGATGGACATGCTCGGCAACTACGTGGCAGGTGCCGGGTCAGGGCAGTTCATGGCACAATACCAGACCATGCACCAGGTCGCCCAGCAGATGGCAGGCCTGATGGGTTCACAGTCGGGGCTCGTCATGAGCGGCAACAACGCGAACATGACCAGGTTCCGGAGCATGATGGGACAGATCAACCAGAACCTGCCGCAAATCGCCAACAACGCCGTTCAGGGGCTGGGGATGAACAGTACGTTCATGAATTCCATGATGAGCCAGATGCAGACGTCACTCCCCGGCATACCGGTATCGTCCGGCTTCCGGAATTTTTCGACCATGTTCCGCAACATGACCAGCCACCAGTACTTCTGGAATTACTCGTCCGGACAGATGAGGCCTACGACGGGGATGATGGGCGGGGGAATGCGCTAGTTAGAACGGGCAGGGTTGCGTCAGCAATAGCGACCCTGCCTGTTCTCCCGGCATCACAGTCGAACATCTCCCAGCATTTGACAGTCCTGCGCAATGCTCGGTTAATGGATTTCGCCCAGGATGATGCTCAACGTTGTTACTACGTCAGTCGCCCCCGGCTTGCGTCGACTGTCATTGCCCTGCTTGAAAAGGGAGAGCCGGCCATCCGCAAAACCAGGGAGGAGATCAATATGCACAGACAATCATCAGGAGGAGTGCTCCATGAAGGTCCGTGACAGCGGCATGCCCGATGAAGAGATGTGGACCGGTTTTTTCGATCCGGCCAAGGTCCTGAGCATTTTCGGTCTCGACAGGGGGGTACGGGACCTGGTTGAATTCGGTTGCGGCTATGGAACCTTTACCCTGGCGGCCGCCGGAATTGCCGAAGGAACCGTCCATGCCCTCGACATTGAACCGGCAATGGTGGGCATTGTCCAACAAAAATGCCGCGAAGCCGATATCACCAATGTCCGGGCAACGGTCCGCGATTTTGTGGCAGCAGGAACCGGCCTGACCGACAACTCCATGGATGCGGCCCTGCTCTTCAACATCCTGCACCATGACGAGCCGGTAGGCTTGATGAAAGAGGCCCTGCGCGTACTCAAACCGAACGGCGTGCTGGCCGTCATTCATTGGAACTATGACCCTACGACGCCACGCGGTCCGGCCATGGAAATCCGCCCCCGGCAGGAACAGTGCATCGAATGGGGAAAAGAAGCCGGATTCCGTTTCAACGAGCGGCACCGCCACGACCTGCCGCCGTACCACTACGGGTTGCTCTTCAGGAAACCCTTTACCTGATGAGGCCCTTGCTGTCCGTGGGGCAGTCATCAGGGAACGACATCCCAACACGACCCATGGTTATGGGAAGACACAAGGAGGCAGTCATGAAGGTAGGCATCATCCGTTGTCAGTTGACCGAGGACATGTGCCCCGGCAGTACCGATTTCAAGGTTGCCAGGGAAGGGACGTTGGCCTTCGCGGAGACCGGTCCGGCGGAGATCATCGGGTTTCTTTCGTGCGGTGGCTGCTCCGGCAAGAAAGCCGTCACCAGGGCCGGGATGATGGTTGACCGGGGGGCAGAGGCAATCGTGTTCGCTTCCTGCATGAAGAACGGCAACCCCATCGGGTATCCTTGTCCGCACTTCGCGATGATCAAAGCTGCTGTCGAGAAGAAGCTCGGTCCCAAGACGAAAATCATCGACTGGACTCACTGAGATTATGCCATGACCTATGCCGATTTGCAGGAGGCACTCCTGATTCTGGGGTTGGGAGATCGTGCCACACTGAAGGAAATCAAGACCCGGCAGAGGGAGCTGGTAAAACGATACCATCCTGATGCCGGCAATGCCGGCGACCCCGAGTTGATCAGGAAGGTTAATGCAGCTTACAGGATGCTGCTCGACTATGTCTCCGAATACCGCTTCTCCTTTGCCGAGGATGAGTTTTACGAGCAGAATCCGGAAGAACGGCTTTGGATGCAATTTGCCGACGATCCACTGTGGGGGAAGAGATGAGCTTGACTGGAGAACAGGGCATCCGGCTTGCTTTTTTTTCGGAGTCCTGGCGGTTGTTGTCGTTTGGGAGATCATTGCTCCACAGCATTTATTCAAAAGTCGCTTTAACCTGTATTTGCTTGACCTGATCGCCTGAGTTTACATATTATGCGAATAATAGCTCACATGAGGCATTGATATGTTACCGAAAAAAAGCACTCGCATCCGCAAGGAAGAAATCGTCCGGGCCGCTCTCGACGTTGTCGGCAAGCGCGGGGTACGGGCACTGACCATTGCCGCCATCGCCGATGCGGCCGGCATGAGCGAGGCGAACATCTACCGGCATTTCGGCGGCAAGGACGAGATCTTTGCCGCCCTGGCGGACTTCATCGGCAGTGCGGTGATGGGCAAGGCTTCCACCATCGCCGGTGGAAGCCGGAAGCCGCTGGAAAAGCTGGAAACCATATATTTCTCCCACATCTCCCTGATCGCGGAACATCCGGGGATTCCCCGATTCGTCTTCTCCGACGATGTTCACCTCGGTCACCGGAACATCGCGGACAAGTTGGCGCTACGCATCGGCAACTATGTAGAGACAATAACGGGCGTCATTGCCGCCGGGATTGCCGAAGGCAAATTGAAGCCTGGCCTGTCTCCCCGTGAAACGGCCCTGACCCTCCTCGGCATGATCCAGTTCAATGCCCTGCGTTGGACCATGGGTAACGCTTCCTTTGACATCCGGCAGGAGGCGGAAAAACTTTGGCATAATTTTATGAACTTGGTTCACTGATTTTTTTTGCGTTGCACGTAAGTAAATAATCGCATAACATTCAACTCAAACAATATATCAAAGGAACTATAAAGTCTCCCCATCTGCATGCCCGTCAAACCTGCACAAGACAGTGATGCACAGACAGCCGTAGCCAAGTAACTTAAGGAGTCATCGATGGACCTGCCAAAGTTTCTGGCCAGGAAGAGAAGATACCTGCTCTGGCCGGTAGCTGTTCTGGCCATAGGCATCGTGCTCAAGCTGACGCTCCTTGCCCCGCCGAAGGTCAAAGTCGTGACCATGGAAAAGCGCGATCTGACCGCCCAGATCTACGGCAACGGCACAGTAGAAGCCAAGGTGGTTGTCGGCGTCTCCAGCAAGATCACCGGCAGGATCGTGGCGTTGTATGCCGATCAGGGTAATCGGGTCACACAGGGCCAACTCCTGGCCAGGTTGGAAAACGATGACCTCCTCCAGCAGGAGCGGCAGTCCGAAGCCGGGCTGAACAGATCGGCGGCCAGTCTGAACGTCGAGCAGGCCAATCTCCGGAAGGCCCGGGTGAACCTGTCCCTGGCCGAAAAGAATGCTGAGCGGTACAAACGCCTGGCGGAAAATGATCTGGTCTCCAGGATGGAGGCAGAACAGTACGACACAACCTTCCAGGTGGCCAGGGAAGAGGTTGCCAGGTGTCAGGCAGCCATCGACGCGGTACGCATGGAACAACATGCCAGCCGTGCCGGTCTCGGCTTTGCCCGGAGCAAGGTGGCAGACACCCTCATCTATGCCCCCCAGGACGGGGTCATCATTACCCGCGACCTGGAGTTGGGGGCCACGGTTTCGCCGGGGATGTCGATCTTCACCCTGGCCGATCCGCGTACCGTCTGGGTCAAGGCCAATGTGGACGAATCACAGATGAGGGGGGTGGCTTCAGGCAATAAGGCCGTTATTACCCTGCGGTCCTCTTCCGGCGAGCAACTCCCCGGCCGGGTAGCCCGCATCGGGCACCAAAGCGACCGGGTGACCGAAGAGTTGGAGGTGGATGTGGCCTTTGAGAAGCCACTGCAAGGTCTCCGCCTGGGGGAGCAGTCCGATGTCTACATCGTCACGGGGATGAAAAAGGATGCCCCCACCCTCCCATCTGCCGCCATTGTCACGAAAGGCAAGAAACGCGGGGTCTGGATCGTGGAGAACGGCAAGCTCATGTTCCGACCGGTGACCATCGGTATTGAGGATCGCCGCAACTTAACGGAAATCGTCGCCGGTCTCGACGCTGGCGCTCGTGTTGCTCTGGCGCCGCCGCCGGAAATGACCCGATTCAGGAACGGCATGAAAGTACGGGCAAGCCGATGAATCTTGCCCTCCGGGACATACGCTATCACCGGGGAAGGTTCATCCTGACCGCCATCGGCCTGGGGCTCCTCATCGGGGTGGTGATAAGCATGGGAGGAATCTACCGGGGGCTCTTTGCTGACGCCCTGGCTGTGTTCGACAGCACCAAGGCGGATATCTGGGTAGTGCAGCAGGAGACCAACGGCCCGTTTGCCGAGAATTCGCGCATTCCCGAGGACATCAAGTACCGCATACAAGCTGTGCCCGGCGTGGCCGAAGCATCCCCCCTCTCCTTCCAGACCATACAGATCGAGCGGTTGGGGAAGCCGTTCCGTTTCTTCCTCATCGGCTACGATCCGAACGGCTTCGGCGGCCCACCGGAGATCATCGCCGGCCGGAACATCCGCCAGAAGCATTACGAGATGGTGGTCGCCGAGGCGATGGGAAAGGAGCTCGGCGAGAAGATTCACCTGGGGCTCAACGACTATACGGTGGTGGGAATTACCGGCAAGGTCGTCTCTTCCGGCGGTGACCCCGCTGCCTATGTGAGCCTGGCGGACGCCCAGGAGATCCAGTTCAAGAAGGACAATAACGCCATCAGGAACGACCGGGAACGAATAGCCGCAAACCTGGCCGGCCTTCAGACCCTCTCCCCGACCCAGTCGAAATTCCTGCAACAGAACATCACCGGCATAACGGAGTCGACACATACGGTAAACACCATCGTTGCCAGGCTGGCACCGGGCGCAGACTTGCGGGAGGTACAGGAACGGATCAGCCGCTGGAACCATTTTCGTCCCATTTCAGCCGAGGAACAGACCAGGATACTCACCAAAGGAATGATAGAGAAAGCACGGATGCAGTTGGGCCTCTTCCGGCTCATCCTCCTCGTTATCTCGGCGGTCATCATTTCTCTGATCATCTACACCTCCACCATAGACAAGATCAAGGTTATAGCCACACTCAAGCTGATCGGGGCACAAAACCGGGTGATCATCGGCATGATCCTCCAGCAGTCACTGCTGATGGGGGTCATCGCCTACGCTATCGGCTACGTGCTGATCCTTCTCACCTATGAAAAATTCCCCCGCCGGATCGTGCTTGAAGCCTTCGACCTGCAAGCACTCTTTGTCATCGTTATCGCCATCTGCACGATTTCAAGCTTCGTGGGGATACGGAAGGCACTCAAGGTCGAGCCGGCAGAGGCACTGGGGGGGTAAATCCATGTATGCCGTCGAAGTGGAACGACTGACAAAGATTTACGGCAAGGGGGAGACTACGGTCACCGCCATTGCCGATGCCACCCTCCGGGTCAAGCCGGGAGAACTGGTCGCCATCCTGGGTCCGTCGGGATCGGGAAAGACCACGCTGCTCACCTCCATCGGCCTGATCAACGAACCGACCCACGGCAGGGTGATCATCGACGACACTACAGTTGCGGATGAGGGATGGCTGCCTGGTCTTGATCTGAAGCGAATCCGCCGGGAAAAGCTCGGCTTCATCTTTCAGGCCCACAACCTGATCCCCTTCCTGACAGCCCAGGAGAACGTCATGGTGGCACTGGAGATTAACAACCTTACCAGGAATAACGCCAAAGTCAGAGCGACCGAACTCCTGAATTCGCTCAATCTCGGTCACCGACTGGGTAGCTACCCCTCGGTCCTTTCCGGCGGAGAAGCCCAGCGCGTGGCCATTGCCAGGGCCTTGGCAAACCGACCGAAGGTGATCCTGGCCGACGAACCGACCGCGGCCCTTGACACCGAAAACGGGAAGAACGTGATGAATCTATTGAAGAAACTGGCGGTGGAAAACCGTTCGGCCATCCTGGTAGTCACCCACGACCACCGGATGGTGGAGGGATTTGACAGGATATTCCATGTCAGCGACGGTCGGATCACTAACGAAAAGCAACGGGTGGAAGCGGGAGGAACCCATGGACTGGGATGACCGGTACAGCGAACCGGGCTTTGCCTATGGCACGGCACCGAATGATTTTCTCGCATCTGTGGTCGACAGGATTCCACGCGGAAGGATTCTGTCCCTTGCGGAAGGAGAAGGCCGCAACGCAGTCTACCTCGCCTCGCTCGGGTACGGGGTGACCGGGGTAGACGGCTCTGCAGTAGGCCTGCGCAAGGCACAAGAACTTGCCGCAGAACGGGGCGTTGCCATAACCACGGTCGTGACGAATCTGGGCGATTTCCAGATCGAGACTGAGCAATGGGACGGGATCATTTCCTGTTATTGCCATTTGCCGTCTGCCATCCGCATACCGCTCCACCGGGCCGCTGTCAAAGGGCTGAAGCGTGGCGGGGTCTTTGTTCTGGAGGCGTTCAGCAAGGAGCAACTTGCCTATGGCACCGGAGGGCCACAATCTCCTGACATGCTCATGTCTCTGGAAGAATTGAAGAGGGAACTGAGCGGGTTGGAATTTATCCATGCCATTGAAATGGAACGTGACGTGCATGAAGGAAACAAGCATACTGGTCTGGCAGCGGTGGTTCAACTGTTGGGGGTCAAGACCGGTGATAGCGAAAGGAATAAACTTTCCCCATCGTGTAAAAAGGAGAGCGAATGCAATCCAAGGAACTTGCCAAACGGATGAAATCAAAAAAGCCGCCAACTGTCATCGATGTCAGGAGCGGTTTCGAGTTCCGAAATGGGCACATACCCGGCGCGATTCATGCGTCTATCTGGAAAATATTGTTACACCCGGCGCACATCGCTTCCGACAAGAGTACTGAACTGGTAGTGACCTGCGAACATGGCCCCCGGGCTCAACTGGCTAAAGGATTACTCAACGCCTTCGGGTACCGGAATGTTGTTCTGCTCGAAGGGCATATGGCCGGCTGGCGTCAGGCCGGGGGTCCACAAGAATTGTAACGTCAAAAGACATCACATTAAGAAAATGGCCGGTCCGCATTTGACGGTGCCGGCAAATATTCCACAGTTCAAGGGAGTACTTTTATGAGAACGATTATTGCGCTTACCATGCTGCTCGTTATGTTGACAGTTCCTGCCCATGCCAAACTCAAAACCATTGGCCAGGTTGACCATCAGGAATTCGATCAGAGTAGCTTTCCCCCAAAAATGAAGGAGGCATATTCTTTAATGAAGTCAAAATGTCTCGTCTGCCACACGATGGAGAGAACGGTGATGGCCGTAACTACGGGGATTGCTCCCATTTCAAGTACCGTTTTCGACAAGAGCGCAGCCCGTGCCTATTGCAACAAGATGCTCAAGAAACCCAACGCTAACATGTCAAAGCAGGACGTGAAAATCATAGTTGATCTTCTCAATTATCTGCTGGATCAAACAGCGATATATTGAAAAGGAACCAGTCTCATGAAAATTAACATTGTAGTCATCGGTGCAAATGCCGCCGGAGCCAAGGCGGCATCCAAGGCAAAACGGATGAATAAAAACGTGGAAGTGACCCTGATCGACCGGGGCAACTTCATCTCATATGGGGCCTGCGGCATACCGTACTATGTCTCGGATGACGTAACCCATGTCCAGGAACTGATGAGCACACCGGTCGGAGTGGTACGGGATGCCACGTTCTTCAAAAAGGTCAAAGGGGTTACGGTCAGGACAAACAGTGAGGTGACGAGGATCGACCGTAAGGCGAAGATCGTTTACCTCATGGAAACGGCAACCTCTCAGGAAGCGTCTTTCGAATACGACCGCCTGATCCTTGCCACGGGCAGTTCTCCCTTTGTTCCTTTGCTGGACAATGTGAACCTCCCCAACATCCTGACCGTCAAATCGATCGAAGATGCCGAAGCACTGAAATCACGTGCCATAGCCGGCAGGTCCGCCTGTATCGTAGGCGGCGGTCTGATCGGTCTGGAAACGGCCGAAGCGTTGACGCAGAAAGGGATGCAGGTCACGATTGTCGAGATGCGCGACCAGCTTCTGCCGGGGATACTGGACCCGGAACTGGCGTTCCTGGTCGAAAAGCAGGTCAGGCAACAGGGGGTCACGATCATGACCGGCGACCGGGTAACCGGTTTCCGCGGCAAGGAAGGGGTGGAAACAATCCTCATCGGCGACCGGGAACTGAA
Source organism: Deltaproteobacteria bacterium (assembly GCA_021849045.1). Taxonomy (GTDB): domain Bacteria; phylum Desulfobacterota; class Desulfuromonadia; order Geobacterales; family DSM-12255; genus Geomobilibacter. The sequence goes on from JAJZTK010000031.1 coordinate 26,702, forward strand.
GGCCGATTTGGTCGTCCTCGCCCCCGGCGTCACCCCCAATGTCGACCTGGCGCGGGCCGCAGGGCTGGAGATCGGCGTGACCGGCGCCATTGCCGTCGACACAAGGCTGTGCACCAGCGACCCGCATATTTATGCCTGCGGCGACTGCTGCGAAACCACCCACCTGATTACCGGCAACAAGGTCCATATCCCCCTGGGGAGCACGGCCAACAAGCAGGGACGGGTGGCCGGGATCAACGCAGCCGGCGGCGAGGCCACCTTTGCCGGCGTCATCGGCACCAGCATCATCAGGGTGTTCACCATCAATGCCGGCAAGACCGGCCTGACCGAGACCGAAGCCAGGGCCAACGGCTTCGATGTGGAGACAGTCATCTCGCCGGCTCCCGACAGGGCACACTTCTTCCCGGGAGCAAAACCGATCGTCCTGAAGATGATCGCCGAACGGAAAACCGGTCGGCTCCTCGGCCTGCAGGCCGCAGGCGAGGGGGCCGTTGACAAGCGGCTCGATGCCGCTGCGACCGCCATTACTTTTCATGCCACGGCGGAACAGTTGTCCCAGGTGGACCTGGCCTATGCGCCCCCCTATTCCGCTGCCATGGACAACCTGATCGTGGCGGCTGACATCCTGAAAAACAAGCTCGCCGGCCATGCCAGAGGGATTACGCCCCAAGAGGTCAAACGCAAATTCGATGAAGAGGACGACTTCATCCTGCTCGATGTCCGCTCGCCAGCAGAACATGGGGAGATCGGCATCGCAGGGGCAAAGCTGATTCCGCTTGGCATGCTGCGGGAGAAGCTGGACGAACTCCCCAGGGACAAGGAGATCATCACCTTCTGCAAGGTCAGCCTCAGGGGGTACGAGGCCCAGAAGATCCTGGACGCGGCAGGTTTCGAGAACACGAAGTTCATGGATGGCGGCATCCTTGCCTGGCCCTACCCGCTCAGAGGGGCAATAGGCTGACGCGCATCAGATCAGGCACCAAAAAATCCATTGCCCTCCGGTCAATGGATTTTTGCGTTCCAATAGAGGCCTCTCTTGTCATCCTGTATCACCAGGTTGACAATGGGGGCTTTTCTCATTGAACGCATCCGTACGGTGCCTGAGCACAACCACCCATGCCAGCAGGCATGAAGATTGAGCCGGTTACCAGCGAAGAACACAGTCTTAACTTGTTTTATGAGCGGTTTTCAGATAATAATTGCACGTTTTGGCTGTAGGGCTGTTTCCCTCGCACGACACGGCAGTTCGGCCAACGTCATTGCGTTAATGATCATGAGAGCAACAGGAGCCCCCCTTTGAAACAACTATTGCCAGTGGAACAGGCCGCCACAGGCCCTGTCGGTGAAAACCGTCTCGGCTGGTGGCGCGCAGACTCCTCTTGTTCGCCGGATCAGGTTGCCACCGGCCTTGAGCCGATTCGCCTGCTTAGCCACCCCCTGTACCTGGTGCGGGAAAACGGTGGGATCGTCCCGGTCAGCAACGGCTCGGCACTCATCGGCAACAGCCACCCGCATGAGGATGGCTTCCCCCTGGTGGGATACGCCCCACCCTCCCTGCCGGAAGGGCTGGGCGACCCGGAGTTCTGCGCCGACCTGGGGATTCGCTACCCCTATCTGGGGGGCTCCATGGCCAAGGGGATCAGTTCGGTCGCCATGGCCGAGGAACTGGGCCGGGCCGGCATGCTCGGCTTCTTCGGCGCGGCCGGTCTGCCGCTGGCCGCGGTCGAGGCAGCCCTGGACCGTCTCGCCGCCAGCAAGCTCCCGTACGGGATCAACCTGATCCACTCCCCCCAGGAACCTGACCTGGAAAAGGCTCTGGCCGAACTCTACATCAGGCGCGGGGTGCGACTGGTAGAGGCATCGGCCTTTCTCGCCCTCACCCTGCCGCTGGTCCGGTACCGGGTCCACGGCATTCACCGCGCTCCGGACGGCACCATCGTCGCCCCCAACCGGATCATCGCCAAGGTCTCCCGCGAGGAGTTGGCGGAGCGGTTCTTTTCGCCCCCACCGGAGAAGCTCCTGCGGGAACTGGTCGCCAGTGGCGAGATCACGGCCGGGCAGGCCGAACTGGCCACCCGGATACCCATGGCCCAGGATCTGACCGCCGAGGCCGATTCCGGCGGCCATACCGACAACCGGCCGGCCATGGCGCTCTTCCCCACCATCCTTTCACTTGCCGCAAGGATGGAGAAGAAACACGGCTACAACCTCAGGCTCAGAGTGGGCCTTGCCGGCGGCATCGGCACCCCGGCTGCCGCCGCGGCAGCCTTCACCATGGGCGCCGCCTACATCATGACCGGCTCGGTGAACCAGGCGTGCGTCGAGTCCGGTACCTCGGACCAAGTGCGGGCGATGCTGGCGGAAACGCGCCAGGCCGACGTGACCATGGCCCCGGCTGCCGACATGTTCGAGATGGGGGTAACGGTCCAGGTCCTGAAACGGAAGACCATGTTCCCGATGCGGGCTGCCAAACTCTATGAAATCTACCGCAGCTGTGCAGGTATCGATGACATTCCTGTTGCGGAGAGGGAGAAGCTGGAAGCCGCCCTCTTCTGCAAGCCGCTGGCAACCGTCTGGAACGAGACCCGCGCCTACTTCCTCCAGCGCGATCCGCGCCAGGTGGAACGGGGTGACCGGGACGCCAAACACCGGATGGCCCTGGTCTTTCGCTGGTATCTGGGACAGGCGGCCCACTGGGCCAAGGATGGCAAAGCTTCCCGCACCATCGATTACCAGGTCTGGTGCGGACCGGCCATGGGTGCCTTCAACGAATGGGCTGCCGGCTCGTTCCTCGCCGACCCGGCCCGGCGTGAGGTAGCCAACGTTGCCCGCAACCTCCTCTTTGGCGCTGCCCTGCTTAACCGCGCCACATTCCTGCGCAGCCAGGGAGTCAGCCTACCTGCAGATGCAATTCAGGCAGTACCGCTCGAAGATGCCCAGATCAAGGAGTTTCTCAGGTGAATAAAGAAGCGACCACGGAAAACACCCGCAGCGGGACACCGCTCGCCATTATCGGCATCGGCTGCAACTTCCCCAAGGCCGATAACCCGACTACCTTCTGGGCGAACATCCGCGAAGGGCTCGATGCCATCACCGAGATTCCGCCGACCCATTGGCGCATCGAAGAGTACTTTTCTGCCGAGCAAAAGACCCCGGACCATACTTACGGCCGTCGCGGCGGCTTCCTCTCGCCGCTTCAGTTCAACCCGATGGAATTCAACATCCCGCCGAACACCCTGGAGGCGATCGACACCTCCCAGCTGCTTGGTCTGGTCACGGCCGGCCAGGCGCTCAGGGACGCCGGCTACGGCGCGGACCGGACCTACGACCGGAACAAGGTCAGCGTCATCCTCGGTGTCACCGGCGCACTGGAACTGGTGATCCCGCTGGGCGCACGCCTCGGCCACCCGATCTGGCGCTCGGCCCTCAAGGAAGCCGGCGTTGCCGACGCGGTTGCCGAAGACGTGGTACAACGGATCGCCGATGCCTATGTTCCCTGGCAGGAAAACTCCTTCCCCGGCCTGCTCGGCAACGTGGTGGCCGGCCGGATCAGCAAGCAGTACGACCTGGGCGGTACCAACTGCGTCGTTGACGCGGCCTGCGGCAGCTCCCTTTCCGCCCTGCACCTGGCCAGCCTGGAACTGGCCACCGGCAAGGCCGACATGGTGGTCACCGGCGGGATCGACACCTTCAACGACATCTTCATGTACATGTGCTTCAGCAAGACGCCGGCCCTCTCCCCCACCGGCGACGCAAAACCGTTCGACGCCTCGGGCGACGGCACCATCCTAGGCGAAGGTCTAGGGCTAGTGGTCATCAAGCGGCTGGCCGATGCCGAGAGGGACGGAGACAGGATCTACGCGGTGATCCGCGGTGTCGGCTCATCCAGCGACGGCAAAGGAGAGGCGATCTACACCCCGAGCGCCACCGGGCAGAAAAACGCGCTCCTGGACGCCTATCGCCAGTCAGGGGTGGCCCCGGAGAGCATCGGCCTTTTGGAGGCCCACGGCACCGGCACCAAGGTCGGCGACGCCGTGGAGGTCTCGGCGCTGCGCGAGGTGTACGGCGAGGCAAAAGCCCCCTGGTGCGCCCTCGGTTCGGTCAAGTCCCAGATCGGCCACGCCAAGGCGGCCGCCGGCTCAGCCGGCCTGATCAAGGCAGCCATGGCGCTGCACCACAAGGTAATCCCCCCCACCATCAAGGTGACAAAACCCCTGGAGGAGGTGACCGCTGGCCACACCCCGTTCTACCTGGCAACGGAAAAGCGTCCCTGGCTGACCAGCGAGGGTTCGCCACGCCGGGCAGCGGTAAGCGCCTTCGGTTTCGGAGGCTCCAATTTCCACGCGGTCCTGGAGGAGTACCGGCCAGCCAAGGAAAAGGCCGACTGGGACGGCACCGTCCAGATCATCCCGTTTTCCGGCAGCGATCCCGCCTCCCTTGAAGCGGCGCTCGCAGGTCTTGCGACCGACCTCTCCGGTCAGGAACTGCGCGCCCGTGCCGCAGAGCTTCGGGCCGTATTCGATGCTGATGCCCCCTGCCGTTTGGCACTGGTGGTCGAACAGCAGCGAACGAACCTGTCCAGCCTGGTCGCCAACAGCCTGGCCATGCTCCGCAAGAGCCCGCACGCCCCCTGGCAGACCCCGGACGGCGCCTGTTACGCCACCGGCCGCACGCCCGGCAAACTCGCCCTCCTCTTCCCGGGGCAGGGGGCCCAGTACACCGGCATGCTCCGCGACCTTGCCTGCGCCTTCCCTGAGGTGTTCAAAGCCGTTGCCACGGCTGACCAAGGATTCAGCGCTGCGAACGGGAGCCGTCTTTCCGACCGGATCTACCCGTTCTCGGCCTTCGACCCTGCGGAAAAGGAGCAACAGGAAGAGTGGCTCCGCGCCACCGACGCGGCCCAGCCAGCCATCGGCGCGGTCAGCCTCGGCAGCCTCCGCCTGCTGGAAACGTTCGGCCTTTGCCCGGATGCGGCGGCCGGCCACAGCTATGGCGAACTCACGGCGCTCTGCGCTGCCGGCCGGCTCGACGAGAGCGCCTTCCATGAACTGTCCCGCCTGCGCGGCAGGCTCATGGCCGCTGGCGACGGCGACAAGGGGAGCATGCTGGCAGTGCCGGCCCCCCTGGCAACCGTGGAACAGATCCTGGCTGAGGAACAGCTCGATCTGGTCATCGCCAACCGCAACGCCCCGAACCAGGCAGTCCTCTCGGGGAGCAGCGCCGAGATCGACCGCGCCGTCCACGCTTTCAATGCCAGGCACCTTGCCAGCAAGCGCCTCCCGGTTGCCGCCGCCTTCCACAGTCCGCTGGTGGCTGACGCCAGCGTGCCTTTCCTGGCGGCCCTTGACACTGTCGAACTGCGCGAGGGGACGGTCCCGGTCTACGCCAACAGTACGGCAGCAATCTACCCGGCCGAGGCCGCAGCGGCGAAGACCCTCCTGGCTGGCCAGTTGGCCAGACCGGTGGAGTTCGTGGCCGAGATCGAGGCGCTCTATGCCGCAGGTGTCCGCACCTTTGTGGAGGTCGGTCCCGGCGCCCGCCTGACCGGCCTGGTCAAGGCAATTCTCGGCGATCGTGACCACCAGGCCGTGGCCCTTGACGCCTCCAGCGGCAAGCGGAACGGCATCGTCGACCTGGCACGGACCCTGTCTCAGCTGGCCGTGCTCGGCTATGGTCTGCGGCTCGGTCGCTGGGACGATAGCTTCGTGCCGCCGGTCGCGGCAAAGGGGAAAAAACCGGTCATGACCGTCACCCTGAGCGGTGCCAACTACGTGAAGCCGCGGGAGAAGAGACCGGCGGTTAAAACCGTGACTCGGACCCATCTGGGCCTAAAGGACTCGAACCCTGAAGGGCCTAAAGGACTTGGGACTGGAATAAACCAAACCCGGCCGGCTATTGCTGCTCCACCAGCCGTGCCGGCAGCGGCGGCGCCGGCCCCTTCCCGTGAAATGCTCTCCGAGTCGCTCCGGGTGACGCGGGAGAGCATGGCACTCCTCCAGAAGATGCAGGAGGAGACTGCCCAGCTCCACCGCCGTTTCCTGGAAGGCCAGGAAACGGTGAGTCGGACCATCCGGACACTTTTGGAGCAGCAGCGACTCCATCCGGCTGCCGCAACGGCACCTACGGATGCAAGGGTACCGGTTACTGCGCCGGCAGTTCATCTCGTAGGGGCGCCGCTTGCTGCGCCCAAAACATCCATCACCAATCAGGGCGCGGCAAGCAGCGCCCCTAGACAAGATACCGACAACATAACCGAGACCCTGCTGGCCGTGGTCAGCGAGAAGACCGGCTATCCGGTGGAGAT
>JAJZTK010000032.1 GCA_021849045.1 Deltaproteobacteria bacterium
GGCCTCACCTGCTCCATTGGCATCGCCCCCAACAAGCTCCTGGCCAAACTCGCCTCGGAGATGCAAAAGCCGGACGGCCTCACCGTCATCCCGGCCGGCGAGGTCTCCCGGATCATGGCGCAGCTGCCGGTCGGTGAGCTGTGCGGCATCGGGGCCAAGACCCGGCGCCAGTTGGCCCTCCTGGGCATCCGGACCTGCGGGGAGCTGGGGCGCTACCCGGTGGAGATCCTGACCCGGAAGTTCGGCGTTGTGGGGGAGCGGCTGAGCCTGATGGGGCGAGGGATCGATAACAGCCCGGTGGTGCCGGCCGAGGAGGCGGAGGAGGTCAAGTCGGTGGGGCACAGCATGACCCTGGACCGGGACATCACCGAGCGTAAGGAGATACTGAAATATTTACTACAGCTGTCCGAGATGGTGGGACGCCGCGCCAGGCGCTATGGCGTGACCGCCAAGACCGTTCACCTCACCATCCGCTACGCCGACTTCACCACCACCTTCGGCCGGCAGACCACCCTGCACAGCCGCACCAACGTCAGTGCGGAGATCTACCGGGAAGCGGTCGCCATCCTGGACAGCCTGGTCCTGGAACAGCCGGTCCGCCTGCTGGGGGTACGGCTCACCAACCTCGACCACCAGGGGGAACAGCTCCCCATCTTCCCGGAAGAGCGGCGCCAGGCACTGGCCACCGGCGCCATGGACCGGATCAACGACAAATTCGGCGCTTTTACGGTTACTTTTGGCAGTATCATTGAAGCAGAGGATAAAGGATCGCACGTCATTTCCCCGGCCTGGCGGCCGAGCGGCATCCGCAATGTGGAGGTCAGCTGATGCCCCAGAGCGCCTCCCGCAGGCCGGACCGCCGCTCGACCCTGCGGCTGACCGTGGCCAGGAAGCTGCTCTCGTCCCCCCACAGCTCAACCGCCTCCCGCGCCCGGGTCATGCCGGTATAAATCAGTTCCCGCGTACATATCTCCGTATCAGCATACGACAGCAGCATCAAAACCTTAGTGAATTCGCTCCCCTGACTCTTATGGACGGTCATGGCATAGACCGTCTCGTGGGGGGGGAGGCGCAGGGGCGAGAGCTGGCGCACGCCGCCGTCAGGGGACGGGAAATGGACCTTTGGCGTGCCGTCCGGATCGGGGATGACAATACCGATATCGCCGTTGAACAGCCGAAGCTGGTAGTCGTTGGCCGTCACCATCACCGGCCTCCCCCGGTACCAGCGCTCCCGGGTGTCGATGAGGCCGGCCCGCGCCAAAACGGCCTCCACCAGCCGGTTCACCTCCTCCACCCCGTACGGACCGTGGCGGACGGCACAGAGTATCCGGAACCGGTCGAACAGCGCCAGGGCCTCAAGCGGCGAACCGGTCCGGAGATAAGGTGCAAAGCCGGCCATGACCAGAGGGCCGAGCGCCTCGGGAAGCGCTTGGGGAGCCGGAGCATCCCGCCAGACCAGTTCCCCGGTGCTATCCCCCTTGATGACGGAGAGCGCCTCTGACCCTTCCCCGGCCGAGATCAGCCGGCTGGCAACGGCAATCCCGCTGTCCGGGGCGAAGCGGTAGCTCTTCCGGAGGATGACCAGGGAGTCGGCCAGCGGTTCCGCGCCGGTTGCCGGGAGCTCCATGGCGGCGACCCTGGTGACCAGGGAGACGAAGGCAGGCGAAAAGGAGTGGCCACGGCCGGTGTCGCAGATATCCCCCAGGACAGCCCCGGCCTCCACCGACGCCAGTTGGTCCCGGTCCCCCAGGAGGATCAGCCGGCACCGGGGTTTGAGGGCAGTTACGAGCCTCGCCATGAGCGGGAGCGCCACCATGGACGCCTCGTCCACCACAACCAGGTCGTGCGGGAGCGGGTTCTCGCGGTCATGGCGAAAACGGCCGGAGCCGCCGGCGCCCAGAAGGCGGTGGAGGGTCACGACCTCGGCCGGAATGCGCTCCCGGACCTCCGCTGCAACATCAAGCCGCTCCCGTGCAATACGGATCGACTCCTGGAGACGGACCGCCGCCTTGCCGGTGGGGGCCGCCAGGGCAACTGCCAAGGGACGACCGGCGGCCTGCTCCAGTAAGAGCGCCAGGATCTTCACCACCGTGGAGGTCTTGCCGGTACCCGGCCCGCCGGAGATGACGGCGAAACCGGTCCGCACGGCGGCCGTTGCCGCGACCCGCTGCCAGTCGACCTCCCCGGGTATCGTATCGGGAAAGAGCCGGTCAAGCCCCGCCCGCAGAAGGGCTTCATCCAGGGTGACCAGTTGCCCCCCCTTGTGGAGCACGGCCGCGGCCAGGTCGTGTTCGTAGCGCCAGTAGCGATGGAGATACAGCCGGCCGGCGCCATCCAGCACCAGCGGGGTGAAAGCGCCGGGAGTACCGACCACCGGGAACTCCGCCAGACCGTGCCACCAGCCGTCAGGACCGACAGTGGTCAGGTCGACGCAGACGTGCCCCTGGCCCACGAGCAGGGCGGCCCGGTGCAGCTCCTCGGCAGCTGTCCCGGCCAGACGGCAGATGAAGGTGGCAAAGTGCCGGTCGATCTCTCTGTAGTCCCGTTCCAACGCTGTCATGTCCGCGCTCCGAACTCCACCAGGGCAGCCGAGAGCTCATCGATCAGCCCCTGCGGCGGCCGGTCCCTGAATATGCCATACCTTGGTCCGGCTGTCGGATCGATCCCCCGCAGGAACAGGTAGTACACCCCGCCAAAATGGCTGGCGTAGTCGTATCCCGGCAGCCTGGCGGCCAGGTAGTTGTGCAGGGCAACCGTGTAGAGGAGGTACTGAAGGGGGTAAAACCGCCGATCCATCTCCCTGGCGAGCCGCTCGCCGTTGTAATCCTCCGGCCTGCTCCCCAGGTGGTTGGACTTCCAGTCCGCAATGTAATACCGGCCATGGTGACAGAAGACCAGGTCCATGAATCCCCGCACCATCCCCCTGACCGGCGTGAAATCGAGGCGGCTGACCGACTCATTGAGGCCGCTCCCCCCGGCCGCTCCCTGCCAGCGGAGAACGATCTCCCGCAGCCGCTCCGAACTGATGAACCGTAAGGGAAAGAAGAACTCCAACTCGGCCCGCCAGCTCCCGCCGGCCAGATCTTGCAGGGCGAAGCCGCCCTCCCCTTCTTCGAGCCGCGTGGCGAGGACGTTTTCCGCCATCCGGACGACCGGCCCCTGCCAGCTGGCGTCGAACCCGGACCGGGCCAGGACCTGGGCCACCAGCCGCTCCAGTGATGGGCGGTCAGGTGAGGCAAAATCGATCCGTTCGAAGATCTCGTGCAGCACGGTACCGGCCCGGCTCCCCCGGGGAAAGTCGAAGATGGAAAGGGGCGCCGGCTCGTCACGGAGCGGCTCAACGGGCAGCGCTGCCTCGTCACGGGGAAGGGGGTCCCGGTCCGGCAGCTCCGGACCATGGGACCCGGCTGCAAAGGAGGTGAAGCTGGCCACCCGCCAGTCGTGCTCAATGGCGCCGGTAAACTGGCGACAGGCAAGGCCGCTACCCTGGTCGCGCACCGGGGTGTACAGAGGCGCATCGTCTGGGGACGGCAACTCCGCTAGGGCGATGCTGCCCGCTCCCGCCGCTGCCAGCTCCCGGTAGTGGTCGAGGAGCGTTGGTTCGGCGAGCCCTTCGACTGCCTCCTTGAGGCGGGCCACCAGATCATCGCGGGACGGGTCCAGGCCGTCGGGGCGATGGAGAAGCCATGCCAGCGGCGAGCTGCCACCGTTCCGGAACTTCCCGGCCACCAGGTAACAGCGGTACTTGGCCCGGGTCAGGGCCACGTAGAACAGGCGCAGGTTCTCGGCCAACGCCTCCCTCTGCGCCAGTGCCCGATGCCGCTCCAGGTCGGGAGAACCGAAGTCCTTCACCGTGCGGAAGCGGTCGTGGAAGGTGACCGGCTCGTCCCGGTCCTGCACCCCTCCCCAGGCGAACGGGCAGAAGACCACGGGATACTCCAGCCCCTTGCTCACATGGACCGTGACGATCCTGACCGCCTTTGCGTCGGTCTCCAGGCGGATCTGGTACTCCTCACTCTCCGGCACCTGACTGAGCCGCTCACCGAGCCAGGTCAGGAGCCCCTCGATGCCGAGCCCCCTTTCCAGGGAGGCACTGTGCAGCAATTCCAGGCCATGGAGGAGGTTGGTCAGCCGCCGTTCGCCGTCCGGGAAGCGTAACAGCCGCCCCCGCACCGCCTCCCTGGCCACCAGGGTCCTGGCCATGACCATGACCCCCCGCTCCAGCCACATCTGCCGATAGTCCCGGAACCGGCAAAGGATCTCCTCCCAGGCGGCCTCGTCCTCTTGCAGGCGGGCAAGATCGTCCCCCCGCCACCCGAGGAGATCGGTCACCAGGGCCGCTCTCACCCGTCCCTCAACAGCCGGCTCGGCCACGCCGTGCAAGAGGGTGAACAGCTCCTGCGCCTCGCGGCTGGCAAAGAGGCTTTCGCTGCTCTGGAGAACGCTCGGGACCCCCAGCTCCCGGAGCGCGTCCTGCACCAGCCCGGCCTGCCGGTGGCTCCGGACGATGACGGCAACGTCCTCCGGCTGCATTGGCCGCCCCTCGATGGTCGCTGTCCCCTGCCTGCCGTCCCGCAGCAGACGGGCGATCTCCGCCGCCACCCCCTGCGGGATAATGCTGTTGGCCGTGCCGGTCATAAGCCCCTTTTCCTGGTCCGGGGTAGGGACGAACCAGAGCTGGAGCGGGGCGCTGTCTCGGCCGGAAAGGGTGATCGGCTCCTCTGGCCACTCCTTGCCGGCAGTCACCGGGTGATAGACAATGTCGTCGAACAGGAACGGGGCGGGTCTGGCGGAAAATATGCCGTTGAAGGCCCGGAGCATGCCGGGGGTGGAGCGCCAGTTGGTCTCCAGGGTGAAGCGGGCGTCAGCGGGGAGGTCGGCGGCCGCCTCCAGATAGGCGAAGATATCCGCCCCGCGGAAGCTGTAGATCGCCTGTTTCGGGTCGCCAATCAGGAACAGGGGGGCATCGATACCCCCGTAGATGGTGCGGAAGATGTCGTACTGGACCGGATCGGTGTCCTGGAACTCATCGATCAGGGCGGCCCGGTAGCGCCCCCTGATCCGTTCGGCCAGGCGCTCCCCCCCTTCCCGGTTGAGGGCGCCATGGAGATCGGTCAAGAGGTCGTCGAAACAGCGGACGTTCAGCTCCCGCTTCCTGGCCGGCAGCCGTTCCCGCGCATAGGCCACGAGCGAGGCCTTGAAGGCCAGCAGACGCTCCTCCACCAGTTCCAGCAGCGCCTGGCACTGATCGAACAAGGGGTGACACGGCGGTTCGTAACGCTTTTTCGTATTTGCGACCACGAACGGGGTGCAGAACCGGTCAAACCCCTCAGAGAGGTCAAAGGGATTTGCTCCGGCCAGGTAGCTGTCCATCTCCGCCATGAGCCCGGGAATGAGGTCCGGGCGGTAGGTCTGGGCGGCCCTGCTGAGCCCCTTGTCGGTGAGCAGGATCGCCTCGACCGCTCCCCGCTCTCTCGACCACGCCTGCTGCAGCGCCTGGAATGCCGCCTGGCACTGCTCCTCCAGCGCGGCCCCGTCAGCAGCGCCGAAGACCGGAAGCAGCGTGATGTTCGGGTGCAGCGGCATACCCCTGAGGAACGTCGCGAGACTCTCGGGGGTCACCTTTTTCCGCAGGGCGTAACCGAGCAGGGGAGCGCTACCGCTGAAAAAGGTCTGTCGCCAGAAATCGTCCACCACCTCCTGAATGATCGCCCCCTGGTCGGTGACCAGCTCCGTGTCGTAGAGGAGACCGCTCTCGAAAGCGTTTTCCTGGAGCGACCGCAGGCAGAAGCCGTGGATGGTGAAGATGGCGGCCAGGTCAAAGGCACGCAGCGCCCGGTCGAGTCGGCTGATTGCCGTCTCCGGCTCCGGAACCAGACCGCTGCTGTTAGCCAACAGTCCGGCCAGGAACGGGTCACTCCCCTCCTGGCCGAAAAAGGTGGCCAACGCCTCCCTGAGCCTGGTCCGGATTCTTCCCTTCAGCTCCTTGGTGGCTGCCTCGGTGAAGGTTACCACCAGGATCTCCTCCGGGGAGAGCCCCTGCTCAACGACCAGACGCACATAGAGGCAGGCAATAGCGTAGGTCTTACCGGTCCCGGCACTCGCCTCGATCAGCCGGCGCCCGCTAAGGGATATGTTCAGGTGGTCGAACCGATTCATAATATCACACCTGTGAAGCGTGAGGGATGAGGAGCAAACGATCAAAGGCAAATTGATCATCAGGGTTGTTTCTCCTCACCCCTTTCTCCTCACTCCTCACGTCTTGCTCCCGTGGGCCACGAGCGGTCCGAGGAGCTCTCGGGCCAGTTGGTCGAAGTCGGCCGCAAACGGGTCGGTCTTGCCGAAACAGAGGTCGAAATACGGGTCGCGCCCCTCACCGCTGACGTACTCGGAACCCTCCCAGCGCTGCCGCGCCCGTGCCAGGTTCCACTCCTGCTTGTTGGCATAGGCCAGGGACGATTCGGGATAGAAGTGCAACGGCTGGCACAGCCCCGCGCGATACCGGTCGAGGAGCAACAGCAGGAGGTCTGTGGCGCCTGCCACCGGCGAAAAACATTCCGTACCGTCCCGCATGCAGAGCACACTCTCCCGGGGATACCCCTCGTCGGCAACGGCGTTCAGGACCAGATGCTCGATCCAGGCCCTGATCCGGTCCCTCGCCTTAAGTTTCGCACAGCGGCCGCGGATGAGGCGCCCCGGCCAGATCCGGTCCAGCCGCCCCGAGAGCCGGTAGCGGCCGATCTCCAGGGAGAAGTCCAGCGGCTCCAGAGCAGGGCAGCCGGCCATCTGTGCCCGCATCTCCTTGCTGAACTCTTCCACCTCGGCGGCAAGGGCGGCGAAGAGGATGTCGCCGTGGCGGGCCGGCGGCAAGAGCCCCTCGGCACGGATGACCGGCAGCGCCTCTTGCTGTGGAACGTTGGCCAGGGCTAGGTCGAGCAGTCGGGTACGGATGGCATAGGCATCAAGCCCCTCAACAGCAAACGGCTCCCGCTCGTCCAGTGGGTCGGCCGCCTGTTCGAGCCGGATGCCGAGCCGGTCGACCAGGAACGAGCGGGCCGGGTGGTCATAGAAGCGGAGCAGCCCGGCCAGGGAGACCTCCCACCCATCATTCTCCGGCAGCGCCAGCGGCGTGGCGAGGAACTCGCCGCCAACCGCCCCCCCCTGCTCCCTCGCCCTGATTGCGGCCAGGTTCTCCTCGGAAAAGCTGAACAGCCCGGCGCTGCCGTCAAAGTAGGCGGGGCTGAACGGTTGGAGCCGGTGGTGTCTGACCAGAACCCTGGACGGTTCCCGATCATCAACCCGGTAGCCGCTGTCGAGATAATCCAGCAGTTCGCTCACCAGGACCGACGGCGGAATCTCGCTGCCGTCCCTGATGCTCTGGCCGACGTAGCTGAGGTAAAGGGTCTCCCGGGCCGAGAGAATCGCCTCCAGAAACAGGTAGCGGTCCTCATCCCGCAGCGACCGGTCTCCCCGGCGCCGCTCCCCGGCGATCAGGTCGAAGCCGGGAGGGCGGTTCTGGCGGGGGAAGGCGCCTTCGTTCATGCCGATCAGGGCGATCACCCGGAACGGGATGCTCCGCATCGGCAGCATGGCGCAGAAGGTAACGCCGCCGGTGATGAACCCCATCCCCGGTTCGGCCTTCTCAAGCTGCTGGCCCAACCAGTAGCGGAACAGCTCCAGTGTCACCGGACCGTCGAAGCCTGCCAATTCCCGGTTCTGCAGGAGCCTCTCCTGCAGCTTCCCCATGGCGGCCGCCTCTCGGGCCGTCTCCTCGTCCTGGACGATGAACTCCGCCATGATCCGGCCAAGCTCCTCTGCCCACTGACCCGGGGTCCGGGGCGGCCTGAGCCGATCGGCTGCGGCAAAAAGGGTCTCGGCGAACGCCAGGAACTGCCCGAGCAGACGTGGCCCGTCACCCTCCAGGTCATAAGGGAGAATACCCTGGAAGAGCCAGTCCCCCTCGCCCGACATGGCATAGCCGAGGAGGAGGCGATCCAGGCCGGCCCGCCAGCTGTTTTCCCCAAAGGGGGGCAGGCCGTTTCGCTCCCGGTCCGCCCGGTCGATCCCCCAACGGACCCTGGTGTCGACGAGCCAGTCGCGGATGATCTCCAGGTCGTCCCGGGCAATGCCGAACCGCTGGTGCACGGCAGGCAGGGAGAGCAGGTCGAACACCCTGGTCACGCCGAACCGGCTCCCGACCAGGTCGAGGATCGCCATCACGGCCTCGGCCAAATGCCCCTGACAGCGGATGCTCCGGTCGGCTACGGAGTACGGCAGCCGCTTGGCCGGCTCCTGGACCCCGTCGAAGACTGCCGCGACATAGGGGGCATAGGCCTCGATATCCGGGGTCATCACCAGGATGTCGCGGGGGGTGAGGGTCGGATCACTGTTCAGGAGGGCAAGCAGATGGTCGTGCAGAACCTCGATCTCCCGCATGGAGGAGTGGCAGGAGAGGATCTGCATCCCCGCGTCGTCGGCCGAAAACCGGCACGGCTCCTCGACTGCCGGGTCGCGGAGCTGGAGGATGTCCCGCTGCACGGCCTGCAAGAGCGAACCGCCGGCCGGTTCCCGGTATGCCTCGCTGGTGATCAGCCGCGCCTGGTCGTGGGAAAGGATCAGGTCGGAGAAGTCCCGGCCGAGCCGGCCGAGGGAGGCAAGAAGCGGGTTCCCCTCGAACGGCTCCCCCTGCTCCGCGGCGGTGGCCTTTGCCAGTTGACGCCTTGAAACGATGTCGGCCCAGTACTCCCGGCAGGGGGAGAGGACGAAGAGCTGGATGTCGGTATGGCGGCTGAGCTGCACCAGGAATTCCAGGTGAAACGGCGGCAGGTAGGAGACCCCGAAGACCGACACCCGTTCGGGGATGCCGGCGCCAGTGAAGCCTTGGCTCGCCAGGGTCTGCCGAAAGCGGTCCAGGAGGCGGCCGCGATGCTCGCTGCCACAGGCCGTTACCAGTTCGCGCCAGAGGAGCGGCTGCCAGTCGCTCCCCTTCCCTGCTTCCCAGGCATCGAGCATCTCGGGCCGGAACAGGGTGTACTGGTCGAAGGTGTCGGCGATCTGCTCCGCCAGTTGGAAGAGCTTCAGTCCGCCCCGGTCGTTGGCCAGGTAGGCGGCGATCGGCTCAAAACCGGAGCGGCAGGCCAAAGACGGGAGCAGATCCATCAGACGCCAGGTCAGCAGGTCCGGCGAAAAGGGCGACTCGTCTGGGATATTGCCGAGGATGTCACGGAAGAGACGCCAGACAAAGGCGTTGGGAAACGGGTAATCGCCGTTGGCCCAGACTCCGAAGCGCCGGGCAAGCTCCATGGCCAGCCACCGCTCCATGCCGGCGCTCTGGACCACGATGGTCTCGGGCACGAGCGGCGACGCCAGGGGGCGGGCCACGGTCGCGGCCAGGGAGTCGACGAGCGACTCCATCCGGTTACTGGAGATGATGTTCAGGGGCATGGTGAACGTTAGTGCCTTTTTCCATCATCGGATAGACATAAATTGCTTTTCGTAGAACTCTCTGGCAACAGCCTGTTTTTCAGCTACATAGGTAAAAATATCATTATAATTCTCAAAAAGGAGATTAACTATTCTGGTATCCAAACGGTTACCATCAGAAAACTGTTTAATAATCTGAACAATTCCATCTTTGGACATGCCTTTTCTGTACGGTCGGTCTTCAGCCAGTGCGGTAAATATATCCGCGACCATCAGTATTCGTGCCCCGGTACTTAGCCCGGAGGCAACACAATGAAAGGGATATCCGGAACCGTCAAGTCTTTCATGGTGATAAGCAGCCCATTCCGCAATGTGATTAAGTCCCCCAATAGTATTAATCACAGAATAAGTATAATACGTGTGCGATTTCATTACTGACATCTCATCTTTTGAAAGGCTTCCGGGTTTATCCAGAATGCTGTTCGGAATTGCCAATTTCCCTATATCATGCAGATTGCCTGCAACTTCCATAAGCCCTATTTCAGTGTCCGTAAGTCCGAAAATTCTTGCCAGCATGGATGCAGATGCAGCGACACCTGAAGAATGAGTTGAAGTAAATCGGGACTTAAAATCAATGATATTTCTAAAAAGCTCTGCAATTGCGGAAATATCCGAGTAATCGATTACCGTTTTACTGAAAGGGCCTTCATTGAGCAGAAGCGAATATAATCGCGGGGAAACCAGATCCAGCCAAAATTCTTCACTCTGATTTACCGAGTTGAAAAGATCCACAACTTGAGGATGCAATGAAGAGCCGGACAAAGATTCGATCTTTGATAAAATGTCTTCATGTTGGAGAAGAATGTAATGCTCGCGTTTTATTGCGCGTTCGAGATAATCGGCAAGAAATAGCAATTGCGACTCAAACACAATTGGAGTCTCTATTGACTCTCCCCAGTGCTGCCATTCTGTGTGGTGGAATCTGATGATACTTGCCGAGTCTTTCAGCCAAGGTATGTTATTCAGTAAAAGCTCACCACGAATACAATGCTCTTCGAGATTTTCGACCTCAAAATTCCGAACTGAGACTTTTTCTTCCAATGAAAAAGCGCCGATATCATGAAGCAGTGCAGCTATAAATATTCTTTCCAATCTTTCATTTGAAAGCCTTGCGGCTTTCCCCATTTCCCACACCACAAAGGCTGTCCTTTGTTGATGCTGTATCAATGCAGGATTGGCCAAATCCATGGCATCGGAAAGTGAAAGAACCAGATTTCCTAAATTAACGGTAATGTTTCGCTGCATATCGTTCTCCTGAAAAGGTTTTTCCAAATGATTCTGGAAAACACTTACTGTTCGTCGTCCATGCCGAACTTGGCCAGACGGTAGCGGAAGGAGCGGAAGGTGAGCCCGAGCAGGGCAGCAGCCTTCTTCTTCACCCCACCGGCCCGCTCCAGGGCCTGGAGAAGAAACTGCTTCTCGAGCCCGTCCAGATACCGTTCCAGATCTATCCCGCCGGCGGGAAGCTCGTTCACCTCGCCACAGGCCTGGGTCGGCTGCGGCCGCACGACCTGGGGGGGAAGGGAACCGGCGGTGATGATCCTGTCACCCAGCGCCACGGCCCGCTCCACCAGGTTTTCCAGCTCACGCACGTTCCCCGGGAACGGATAGGCCATGAGCAGTTTCAGGGCCTCCGGCGTAATGCACTCCTCCCCCGGGGACATTTGGGTATGCTTGCGGGAAAAGTGCTCAACGAGGAGAGGAATATCCTCCGGCCGCGCCCTCAAAGACGGGATAGCCACCTGCACCACGTTGAGCCGGTAAAAGAGGTCCTCCCGAAACAGTCCCTGGCGAACATCTTCTTCCAGGTCACGGTTGGTGGCGGCCACGATCCTGACATCGACCTTCCTCGCCTCGGTCCCGCCGATCCGGCGCACGTCCCGGTCCTGGATGACCCGCAGGAGCTTGGCCTGCAGCTGAATCGGAAGCTCGCCAATCTCGTCCAGGAACAGGGTGCCTGCATCGGCCTGCTCGAACAGCCCGGCATGATCGGCAATGGCGCCGGTAAATGCCCCCTTCCGGTGGCCGAACAGTTCGCTCTCCATGAGGGTCTCGGGGATCGCCCCGCAGTTGACCGCCACAAACGGACGGCCACGCCGCGGACCATTGAAATGGATCGCCCGGGCGACCAGTTCCTTGCCGGTACCGCTCTCACCGAAAATCAGCACATTGGCCGTACTGGCAGCCACCTTTTCGATCAGGGTGCAGACATCCCGCATCACCCTGCTCTTCCCCACCAGACCACCGAAGCTGAAGCGGTCGGCCACCTCCTTCTTAAGCCGTGTGTTCTCCTGCTGCAGCGCCCGTTTTGCCAGGGCGTTTCTGACCAGGACCTTGATCTCTTCCACCTTGAACGGTTTGCCGATGTAATCGTAGGCGCCAAGCTTCATCGCCTCCACCGCCTGGGCAGCCGTGGAGTAGGCGGTCACCAGCAGTACCTCGGTCTCCAGTGAGACCTGCCGGATCCGCTCCAGAAGGGCAATTCCATCCAACCCCGGCATGTTCACATCCGACACGACCAGATCGAAACTTCCGGCAGCAAGCATGGTCAGGGCAGTCTCGGCATTTTCGGCCAATGACGTTTCATACCCTTCACGCTGCAGAAGGATCGAGAGAAACTCCCGCATGCTCAGTTCGTCATCCACCACCAGGATCTGTGCACTCATTTGGTTCACCTTCAGCTCTGACATGGGAAAAACAATTTCAAGCGAAAAACACGAGATGAATTCGCAATTGCCTCCGCGACTCCGCGTGAGACTTCGCAGGTTGGTTGAATCAGTCGACCGTAGGCGCTTCGGGCAGGAGAATGGTAAAGCTGGTCCCCTCCCCCTTGCTGCTCTCCACCAGGATACGCCCGCCATGGACCTCGATGATCCGGTACACGGTCGCCAGCCCCAGACCGGTTCCCCCGGATTTGGTCGTGAAAAACGGTTCGAAAATCAGCCTCCGGTCCTCTTCGGTCATGCCACTGCCGCTGTCGCGGACCGTGATGCGCGTAGCCCGGGCCATTGCCAATTCCGGATAGGGAAGCGAGCCACAGGCGCTGATATCGATGTAGCCTCTGCCGTTCATGGCCTCGGCCGCGTTCACCAGCAGGTTCCAGAGCACCTGTTCCAGTTGGCCCGGGTCAGCGGTTACCGTCATATCGGCCGGAATCCCTTTACGGACCTCAACCCCGGCAAACCGCTGGTCCATGGTAAGAAGTGCCATCAGGTTGGTCACCAGATCGACCAGGTTCAACGGGACAACAGCCGGTGCCGTTGGCCGGGCATAGGAGAGAAAATCACTGATCAGTCCGTTCAGCCGGTCGGTTTCCCTGAGCACGATCTCCAGTAACTTGCGATCCTGCTCCGCAACCTCCTCACCCTGGGCAATGAGTTGTACGGAACCGCTGATGGAGGCCAGCGGATTGC
The DNA here is from genome assembly GCA_021849045.1 of Deltaproteobacteria bacterium. Taxonomy (GTDB): domain Bacteria; phylum Desulfobacterota; class Desulfuromonadia; order Geobacterales; family DSM-12255; genus Geomobilibacter. The sequence continues at coordinate 12,897 of JAJZTK010000032.1, forward strand.
GAATTTCGTGCGCCAGTCGTGCCGCCATGCCGCCAATGGCTGCCAGACGGTCCGCCCGCTTCAGTTCCGACTCCATCTCCTTCAGCCTGGTCAGGTCCTGAAAATCGATGATCACCCCCAGGCGATTTCCCTCATTGTCGGTAAACGGAACAGACTTGAAGCCGAAGATCTTCCGCTCCCCGTCGCGGGTCAGATGCTCGATCTCCTCACGCTGAAACCGGTTTGTGAGCCCCATATACGGGAGAAATGCCGGTATTACCTCGGCCAAAGGCCGATCATACGCCTCTTCCTGGGAAACTCCGGTCAATTTCGCGGCATAACCGTTGAAAACCCTGATCCTTCCATGGATATTCACGGTGAGAAGACCACTTTCCAGGTTGGAGACGATGGTGCTGTTGAGATGCTCCAGCTCGGCATAGTCTATCTCCCTTTCCTGCAAGGCGCTTTCGCTCTGACGCGCCCGCTCTGCAAGTATGCCGGTAAGTACGGCGGTAAGGGTGAATGCCAGGACATTGATAAAGATTGTCGCCAAGAGCTGCCGCGCGCCCAACTGCTGGGCCGGAACCGGGCTGAGGCCGAACTGGGCCAGTCTGCCGTAGAACTGGAGGTCAACTATCGCACCGTACAGAATGCCGCAGAGACAGGCGGTGTAGAGGGCTTCCCGTCTGGCCAGCAGAAAACTGGCACAGATGATGACCAGGAGATAGAGAAAAGGGTACGAAGAGACAATGCCGCCGGTCAGAAGGATCAAAACCGTGATGAACAGAAGATCCCAGATGATCTGGAGGTAGGCAAGTGTCGTAGTTATCGTTGCCGTAAGGCGGAGTACGGCCAGGGAGACAAGCGAGAAGAGGCAGGTGGCGGCAATCAGTTTTCTGAAGCCGCCCGGATCACCAACATTTGCGAAATCCGGCTCACCGACCTGGAGCAGACTGATGGAGGCGAGCACCACCCCCACCACCACCAGCCTGGCCAGAATGAACCATACTAGCCGTTTGCGGTCAGGCATCGACTAACCGCCAACGGTACCCGCAAGCTTGAAGATCGGAAGATACATGGCAATGACGAGACCACCTACGGTCGTTCCGAGGAAGACCATCAGGAGCGGCTCCATCATGGAGGTGAGGTTGGAGACCGCATCGTCCACCTCGTCGTCGTAGAAGTCGGCAATCTTGTTCAGCATGGTATCCATGGCCCCTGTCGCCTCGCCAACTGCGATCATCTGTACCACCATGGCCGGAAACACGCCGCTCTCCGCCAGCGGATCGGCAATGGTCTTACCTTCGGAGATCGCCTGGCGTACCTTGTAAATCGCCTCTTCGACGATCTTGTTCCCGGCCGTCTTGGCAACGATCTCCAGGCCGTCCATGATCGGCACGCCGCTCGAGATCATGGTGCCGAGGGTCCGGGTGAACTTGGCCACGGCCACCTTGCGGATCAGGATGCCGATAACGGGGGTGCTCAGGAGCATACGATCGATCTTCCGCCGGCCATCAGTGGTTGCATAGTACTTCTTGATGACATAGGAGATCCCGTAGAAGCTACCGATGATCACGAAAATATATTTTTTGAGAAAGTTGCTCAGAGCAATCACTATCCTGGTCGGCGCCGGCAGCTCGCCGCCGAAGTCGGCAAACATCTTGGCAAAGGTCGGAATGACGAAGACCAGGATGACGCCGACCACGATGACCGCAATGGCCATGATGGTGGCTGGATAAACCATGGCCCCCTTCACCTGTTTCTTCAGCTTCATCGCCTTTTCGATGTAGGCGGCAAGACGGTTCAGGATGGTATCCAGGATACCCCCCACCTCACCGGCCGCGATCAGGTTTACATAGAGCTGGTCAAAAATCGTCGGGTGCTTGGCAAGGGCGTCGGCAAAGGTCGAGCCGCTCTCCACCGATTCCTTTACCTTCAGCAGGCACTCTTTGAAGGTCTTGTTTTCCTGCTGTCCGGCGAGGATGTCGAGACACTGCACCAGGGGAAGGCCGGAATCGATCATGGTAGCAAACTGGCGGGTGAATACCACCAGGTCCTTGGTCTCCACCTTCTTCTTGCCGAAGCTGAAGGAAGCTCCTGCCCCCTTCTTTTCCTCCTTGATCGTGATACCGGTAAAACCGTACCGCTTCAGCTGCGTTTCCACGGCTCCGGCGTTGTCAGCCTCCATGACCCCCTTCTGTGCCGCCCCGGTCTTCGTCCTGGCTTCCCAGTTGAACTTAGGCATTTCCCCTCCCGAGCTACCTTCTAAACCAGCGATGGTTTACGTATACTTCGTTACACAAGCGGTGTGTCAGCGGACCGGCGGTGCTGGCCGCCGTTGCTGATTGGCCGGGCCATTGGCTATCATCTGCCTGAGCTCATCCGGGTCCGAGGAGCGCCCCATGGCGTCGTCAAGCGAGATCAGCCGGCGGGCACACAGGGTGTAGAGCGACTGGTTCATGGTCTGCATCCCGAACTTGTCCTGCCCCACCTGCATCTGGGAGTAGATCTGATGGATCTTGTCCTCCCTGATCAGGTTCCTGATTGCCGCGTTAGGCACCATGATCTCCAGTGCCAGCGTCCTGCCCGTCTGCCCCAGACGGGGGATCAGTACCTGTGACATCACTCCTTCAAGCACAAAGGAAAGCTGGGTCCTGATCTGGGTCTGTTGGTAGGGGGGAAACACGTCAATAATACGGTTTATGGTCTGGGCGCAGGAGTTGGTATGGAGCGTGGCAAAGCAGAGATGGCCGGTCTCGGCCAGGGTCAACGCCGCCTCGATGGTCTCCAGATCCCGGAGCTCGCCGATCAGGACTACGTCCGGGTCCTGACGGAGCACATAGCGTAGGGCGTTCTTGAACCCCTTGGTGTCGGCACCGACCTCCCGCTGGTTCACCAGACACCCCTTGTGGGGGTGCAGATATTCGATCGGATCCTCAATGGTGACGATATGATCGTGCCGGTCGGTGTTGATCTTGTCGATCATGGAGGCCAGGGTCGTCGACTTGCCGCTGCCGGTCGGCCCGGTAACCAGGATCAACCCGCGCGGCTTTTCAGTCAGTTCCCTGACGACCGAGGGAAGGCCCAACTCCTCGAAGGTGAGGATCTTGTAGGGGATGACCCGAAAAACACCAGCCACGGCCCCACGCTGAACAAAGACATTGCCCCGGAACCGGGAGAGCCCCTTCACGCCGAAGGAGAGATCCAGTTCGTTATCCTCTTCGAACTTGTGCTTTTGGGCCTCGGTCAGCACGCTGTAGCAGAGCTGCCGCGTCTCCACCGCCGAGAGCAGCGGGAGCTCCATCGGCTTCAACTGGCCGTCGATCCTGATCTGCGGCGGCGAGTTGGTGGTAATATGCAGGTCCGAACCGCCCCGGTCCACCAGCTCTTTGAGCAATTGATGCAGATTCACCATGATGTCACCACCTCCTAATCGTCAGACACGGTCACGCGCAGGACCTCCTCAAAGGAGGTAACCCCCTCGGCCAGCTTGGTCAATCCTGACTGCCGCATGGTTTTGATGCCGAGGCGCATCGTTTCCCGCTTGATCTCGGCCGTATTGGCCCCGTTCAGAATCAGTTCCCGGACCGGCTCCAGCATCGGCATGACCTGGTAGAAACCGACCCGGCCCTTGTAGCCGGTGCCATTGCACTTGGGACAACCGGCCCCGCGGTAGCAGACTACGTTAGGCGCCTCGTCGGCCGGCACCCCGGCATCGACAAGGGCTTTCACCGGAATATCTTCCACCACCTTACAGTCGCTGCACACCCGCCGCGCAAGTCGCTGGGCCGTGATCAGGTTCACTGCAGAGGCCACCAGGAACGGCTCCACCCCCATGTTGAGGAGCCGGTTGATGGTGGCCGGCGCATCGTTGGTGTGCAGGGTGGAGAGGACCAGATGACCGGTGAGCGCTGCCTTGATCCCGATTTCCGCGGTTTCGAAGTCGCGAATTTCGCCGATCATGATGATGTCAGGGTCCTGACGGAGGAAGGCCCGCAGTGCTGCGGCAAAGTTAAGACCGATGTCCTCGTGCATCTGCACCTGGTTGATCCCGGCAAAGTTGAATTCCACCGGGTCTTCGGCGGTGGAGATGTTCTCGGTGACCTTGTTCAGTTCGGCAAGTGCCGAATAGAGGGAAACGGTCTTGCCGCTCCCCGTAGGGCCGGTGACCAGGACCATACCGAACGGTTTGTGAATCTCGTCCTTGAAATTCTTCAGGGCATCGGGCTCGTAGCCCAGTTTGGTCATGTCCAGCTGGAGATTGGATTTATCCAGCAACCGGAGAACGATCTTCTCTCCGAACAGGGTGGGAAGCACCGAGACCCGGAAATCCATGTCCTTGCCGCCGCCCAGCTTGATCTTGATCCTCCCGTCCTGGGGCAGACGCCGCTCGGCGATATCCAGTTCAGCCATGATCTTGATCCGGGAGGTGATGGCGTTCTTCAGCTTCAAAGGTGGCTTCATCGCCTCGTACAATACACCGTCGATCCGGTAGCGGACCCTGAAGACCCGTTCGTACGGCTCGATATGGATGTCGCTCGCCTTTTTCTTGATGGCGTCAGTCAGAATCAGGTTGACCAGCTTGACGACCGGTGCGTCTTCGGTGGCTCGTTCCAGGGACGAGACATCCACCTCGTCCTCTTCACCCACCACCTCCAGGTCTTCCATCTCCAGGTTGCTCATCACCTCGTCAAGGGATGCGGACTGGTCGTAGTACTTGTCGATTGCCCCCTTGATGGATGACTCGGAGGCGACCGCGACCTCCACGTTGTAGCCGGTCATGAACTTGATGTCGTCTATGGCAAAGATATTGGAGGGGTCGCTCATGGCGATGACCAGCGTCGAACCGGCCCGGTTCACCGGTACGACCTGGTATTTTTGAACAACATCGCTGGGAATGATCTTGATGACCGCCAGGTCTATCTCCACCTCAGCGAGGTTTATGGAGGGAACGCCGTACTGCTTCGAAAGGAACGTCGTCAGATCCTGTTCGGTCAGATGACCATTCTTTATCAGGATGGTGCCGAGGCGCAGTTGGCCGCCCGACTCCTTCTGCTCCACCAATGCTGAATTCAGCTGGTCGCGGGTGATCAGGTTGTTTGCAACAAGAATTTCGCCCAATCTGCTCATTGTTCCTGGTACCTCTGGAGAAGACTGAACGCTGTACTGGCAATCGGATGCGTAAGGTTACGTGAATTATGATCGATCATAAGGCTGACACTGAGCTCCCGGCACAAGACTATCCTTACCCATCGGTTAATGGCCACAAAAGTTTAACCCGATTCATGACAACCGTCAAAGGGGTTGGCGCGGTTTAACGGATTCCGTAGCTGTTCAGGGTCTGCATGACCTGATATGACATTTCCGGGGCAATCTGTTCCGCCATCCTGACTTCGGCCACCCCTTCCCCCTTGCGGCCAAGGCGCAACAGGGATTCACCAGCCTCCAGGTGACCATTGGCATAGATCAGAAAAGCCTTCTGGGTATCCAGGTCGCGAAAGAACATGTCGGTCGTGAAGCCACGATTGTTGTAAAGCCGCCAAGTCATCATGTCCGGCAACGGTAGCGCCCCCTGTGAAGCAGCCACTAACTGGTAGGCTATGCCGCGCTGCAGAAAGCGGTAGGAATCGAACGGCACCGAGTAGCGGGTGGAAAAATCGATCAACACGGGACGTCGCGGAAACTGTTCGGCCACGGACAGGAGCAGGACATTTTCCGGCGACTGTGACTCCAGCGGTATGTTGCGCAGCAGACTATGCCTGAACAGCTCGGGGAACCCGTCCAGATACCACTTGAAAACCAGGTGCGGGGTATGGAGCAGGTCGAGATCTTCGCGCATCCGCTCCACTCCCTGCAGATACCAGAGCGGGAAGGCGCCGCTGTCTCCCCAGGTGTAGAGAACCGATCCCTGCGGCGCCGAGCGGAGCGTATTGGTGGCATAATCGAAGGCGACATAGTTTTCGTGCTGATCGTTTTCTACATAATTGATGGCAAACACACAGGTTGGCAACGCACTCAGCAGCACGAACGCCAGCAGCCTCGCCTGCAACGACCGGGCGGAAACAGGTGGAAACATATCGATGATCAGCGCGATCACGTACCAGAGCCCAAGGCCTATAAAGACCGCCGAGAGCAGATAGAGCGGAGTAAAAAACTCTTCGGTAAGGAAGATGAGATCGGGCTGTGCGTTGAAATAGCCGACAATCACCAGTTGGAAGGCAACAAGAACTGCCAGATATGAGGCGCTCTCGATCCAGCGCTTCCGGGAAAGAAGAAACGCAACCCCTAGGAACATCAGGGCCAGGCCGACCCAGGTAAACTCGTGCGGCACGTTGAACGCATTCATCTGCTGCCAGAGAAGTTTCAGGTCCCGGTTCGGCTTCTCAACCGGGTACCCCTTGCGCAGGAAATGCCAGAGAAACTGATCGAGGGTTTTCGGGTCAGCCCAGTTGAGTAGCGGGTTCTTCGTTGCCCTGATCGGCAGGTGAAGGTTTATGGCGAAACCGAGAATGGCGAACGAAAGAGCGAGAAGGATCTCTTTGACCCGCGTGATCACCCGCCAGTCGGTAACCAGGATGATAAGCGCATAGGCCGGGATCATCAGGATAATGGTCTGGTGAACACCGGTTGCAAGGCCACAGAGAAACGCTCCAAGGTAGACGAACGCCGGACGCTCTTCGCCTGCCAGGGAAGATGCGCGCCAGCGAAAGACAAGATAGAACACGATGGCCACGATAAACGATATCAACGGGTACGGTTTGTCGTGGTTCGACTGCAGCCAGAGCCTTGGGGTGAAGGCAAATGTAACGGCTGCAGCCAACGCAACCAGCCTTTCGAACAGAGCCGGAATGCCAGTTCTATTTGTCGTGCCATCCTCACCAAGCAGCTGCCTGGTAAGCAGGTAAACGCCAAAACAGGCAAGCGCTCCGGATATCGCGGTTGCAATATTGACCTTGAATGCCACATTACCAAGCGGCAGGTACGTGAACGGCTTTGCATAGTTCGTAAAAAACGGGTACCCCGGCGAATGCGGCGAACCAAGGCAGGCGATGGCTGTTATGAATTCGCCGCTGTCGAAAAAGGTTACCGATGGCGCCAGAGTTGCCAGGTAGATTGACAAAGGAATGACGAACGAAAGTATGGCAAATGGTTCTATGCGCTTGATCATGGCCGTATGGAGTCCGTTGTTGTGAAGTTTATGGACGATGCCCCGGGCACCTCGTCAATCCGGGTCCGGGCCGCAACGAAATAGCCGTTTCCCAGCTCCGAAGCAAAGAAGAGCCGCTGCATCGCATAAAAAGGCTGGAGAGTGATATCGTTAAAGAGAAGCCGAAACAGCAGGCCCAACCGCTTGAACAGCCACATGCCACCGCTCTTGCGGGTCCGCTCGGCAACTTCCTCACCATGCTGCATCCTGCGGGCAATGGCACGATCGTACAGCGGCTTCATGAGATTGTACAGGGGAACGCCATACGAGCAGACCTGTTGCAGTTCAAAGCCGGCACGGCCGATCTTTTCCTGAATTTCCGCACGCTCATAGCGGCGCAGATGTCCGCAGAAGTCATCATTCGCCCCCCACTTGTTCATATGGGCCGGGACCGTAAGCAGCAGCCAGCCGCCCGGGACGATACGCTCCTTCAACTGTTGCAGAAATCCGCTGTCGTCCTCACAATGCTCCAGCACCTCCGAGGCAATCACGACATCGAACCTGTCCGCCACCTCCGACACGTCCATCACGCGAACGGCAACCAGGTTTCCGGAAAGCCTTGAGCGGGCGGCTGCCACGGCATCCTCGGCAATATCGATACCAAGCCCCCGATAACCCTGCTTGGCCAGGGATACCAATAGATCGCCGGCACCGCAGCCGACCTCCAAAAACGTTCGGGTCCCAGTGCCGGCAAGAAAGTCCAGAATCACCTTCCGCTTCAGAAGGTAGCTGGGGGTTGGGTACCACTCCATGGGTCAGCGCTCCTCCCCGATGGGATGGTCTCTGAGGGTGGCAAGGGACAGTTTGTCCCGCCACAAATGGTAAAAACCGGCGGCAATGACCGGGAAAAAGCTGGTGCCGTGGATCACCAGGGCTATGGAGAGCGCCTTTTCCGACTGGACGTTGAAGGCACTGAGAGCGGTAACACAGGCGAAGTGATACGTCCCGACATAGCCGGGTGAGGCAGGAACCATAACGGCAAAGACGAGGAAGACCATGATGAAGAGTGACCCCGCGACCGGCAGGACGATCCCGAAGGAGCGGAGCAGGAGATCCACCGGCCAGACTGCGAACCCCCAGATGACCAGAGAGCTCCCGAAAATGGCCACCAGCCCCTGCGGGCCAGCGGTCAGACGGAGGCCGCCGATAAAAGAGCCGAGGAGCGGAATGACCTTGTCGCTCACCACCGCAGGAAACGGGCGGAGAAGCTGTCCGATCATCTTGACCGTCCAGGCGGTACGGCGTTTCAGGGTGACCAGAAAGCAGATCGCTGCGCAGTACACGGCCAGGGTGATGTACCCACCGGTCACCATCCCCTGCTGGACACCCTCCATGCCGGGAGGTAGCCGGAGGGTGAATACCGTGACAAGGAGCATCAGAAGCACGGTAAAGCCGTCCCAGAGCCGATCCACCACGAGCGTGGCAAAGACCGCACTGGCCTCCAGCCCCTCTTTCCGGGCCAGGACGTAGGCCCGCACGAATTCGCCCAAACGGGCCGGCAGGAGGTTGTTGGCCATGTAGCCGATAATGGTGGCCGGGTACAGGGAGCTCAGAGCGGTCCGCTTCAGCGGCAGAAGCAGAAAACGCCAGCGGACCGCCCGGCAGAAGTAGCTGGCAAAGGTGGCCAGAACCGCCGGCACCAGGTAGCGCCAGTCCATCTCCCGGAACGCGGCTGCCACCTTGTCCATCTCGATTTTTCTGAACAGGAGGACGAGGCAGACTGCACTGATGCCGATGCCGATCCAAAATTTCAGGTCCAGCGTCTTCTTTGCCAAATATCATCCCCTAAGAAACAAAAAACTACACCCCTTCCAGGTACTCGCGATACTCGACCAGCGGCGTGGCCGCCAGGATCTCACGGCAGCGGGCCACGTCATGGGCAATCGCCTCCTTCAACTCCTCCGGTGAGGCAAACTTTATTTCGTCCCGAAGCCTGGCCATGAAATAGACCCGGATCTCCCTACCGTACAGGTCCCCGGCATAGTCGAAGAGGAACACCTCGATAACCAGCTGCTCGCCGCCGAAGGTGGGGGTTGTGCCGATATTGCACGCCCCGTCAAAGATATCCTCACCCACCTTGATCCGCACCGCATAGACTCCGTGGGCAGGGATGATCTCCTTATCCGTGGCAAGGTTCGCCGTGGGAAAGCCGAGTCCCTGGCCACGGTGGTGGCCGTGCACCACAGTCCCGGCTGCGGAGTAGTGGCGTCCCAGAAAACGAACCACATCAGCCACCGCCCCCCCCCTGATCAGTTCGCGGACCAGGGTACTGCTGTAGATCACCCCATCCTTGCCGATCGGTTCCAGCACCTCCACCCGGAAACCGAATTCGTCACCCAGCTGTTTCAGAAACGAGACGTTTCCTTCCCGGCCCCGGCCAAAACAGTAGTCATAGCCGATGATCAGGTGATGCACCCCGAGCTTTCCGACCAGCACCCGCTCCACAAACTCCCGGGCGGTCAGACGGGCGAACGCGAAGGTAAAGGGAACGCTGACCAGGTAATCGACACCGGAAGCCTCGATCAGGAGTTCCTTTTCGGCACTGGTATTGATCAGCCGGACCTCTTTCGTCGTCGGCAGGACCTTGAGAGGATGGGGATCGAAGGTGAGGACAACGGATGACCCGTCACAGTCGCGGGCCGCTCGCTTGACCCGACGGAATATCTCCCGGTGGCCGAGATGCACCCCGTCGAAATTGCCAATGGTCACCACGGTCCTGGCAAGTGGGGGCTGAATCTCTTCCAGGGATCGATAGACGATCATGTTGCTGCCTCCTCTCCCGCAACCGGTGCCGGTTTCCGTTTGCCAAATATGAGGGCGACCCAGACGCTCACCTCGTACATCAGGTAGAGGGGAACCATGACCACGAACATGGTGATCAGGTCGGCATGGAAGGCTGCCACAATGGTGCTGGCCAGGAGGGCATATTTCCGGTTCCTGGCCAGGAGTTGGTAGTTGACGAACCCGAGCCGGGAGAGAAGAAGGGACAGTATCGGCAGTTCGAAGATCAGACCGAAGATCAGAATGAGCCGCAGGCAGAAGTTGACATAGGCACTCAGGTTGAACCAGCTCTGCAACCCTTCCATCTCGTAAGAAAGGGAAAAATTGATGATCACCGGCCAGATGGTGATCAGAAAGAACATGGCGCCAACACAGAAACTGACGGTCGTTGCCGTGACAAAAGGAACCACCATCCGGCGTTCCTTGCGGGTGAGTCCCGGAGCTACGAACTTCCAGACCTGGTAGAACACGACGGGGAGAACGATGATCAACCCGGCAATCATCGAAATTTTGCACTGCACGAAGAACGGTTCCAGCGGGGCACTGTAGTTGAGCTTTCGCTCCTTGACGGTGCCGGCAAGCTCCTTGTCCAGTTTATAGCGCTGATAGACGGCGGGGTACCGTTCCCTGACCTTGGCATAGACGGTGCGCTTGATTCCGGTCAGGTATGTTTCCCCGGTCAGTGGCTTCTCGATAAAGCCGAGAATCCCGGGGGAAAAATTCCACGCCACCCCCATGCCGATCACCACCGCAACAACGATGACGATCAACCGGCTCCGCAGCTCCACCAGGTGCTCGATAAAGGGAACTACTTTTTCTTCAGTCATCGATTGGCCAATTCCGGATTAATAAAATCAAAACCGTGTATAGATAGCACAGCGTACAGGCCCTGCGCAACAGGTTTCCCGGTCAGCGCCGCCCCTTGCCCGGCCGCTCGCCACGCTTTCCGCCCGCCTTGGACCAGCCGGCCGGCTTCTTCCCCCGGACCGGCTCCCGCCGGTACTGTTCGCTGACCGGGGAAGCGGTTTCGGCCAGAACGAAATCGATCTGTCGCCGCTCGGTACTGACACTCGCCACCCGGACCCGCAACGGATCACCGATGCGAAAGGTCCGCCTTGCCCCCTCACCCAACAGTTCGTGACGCGACTCCACGAAACGGTAGTAATCGGAAGGCAGTGCCGTCACATGAATCAACCCCTCAACGAAGAACTCGATCAGCTCCACAAACAGCCCGAACGGTGTGACCCCGCTCACAAAACCATCGTACTCCTCCCCCACCTTGTCCCGCATGAACTGCACCTTCTTCAGTTCCACCACCTCCCGCTCCGCCTCCATGGCCAGGCGTTCCCGCTTGCTGGTGTGGTCGGCGGTCTCGGGGAGTATTTCGGCGAGCCGCTCACGTTCCCCCTTCCGCAGAGTGCCGGCCAGCATCCCTTTCAGGACCCGGTGGACCACCAAGTCCGGATAGCGGCGGATCGGCGAGGTAAAGTGGGTATAGAGCGGGGCCGCGAGACCGAAATGACCGACGTTCTCCGCGGCATAACGCGCCTGCTTCATGCAACGGAGCAGGAGCTGGTTGACCATCCGCTCCTCGGGCCGGCCATCGGCCTGGACCAGGAACTGCTGCAAAGCCCCGGGAGTAATCTTCCCTTCCTTGACCGGCAGTTGATAGCCAAAGTGGGAGACGAACTCCCGGAACTCGTCCAGCTTGGCCGGATCGGGCGGCTCATGTATCCGGTAGAGGGTCGGGACCTCCCGGTGGGCAAGGAAGGTGGCAACCGCCTCGTTGGCTGCCAGCATGAACTCCTCGATGATCCGGTGGGCCACGTTCCGCTCGGCCTTGACAATGGCCATGGTTTCACCCTGCAGATCCAGGATGATCTGCGGCTCCGGCAGGTCGAAGTCGATGCTCCCCCGCTCCCTGCGCCGGCTGGTGAGGCGTTCGGCCAGCTCCAGCATCAGTTCCAGATCCGGCACCAACTGCCGGTAACGGTCCCGCTCCCCCGCATCCTTATCAGCCACGATCTGCCGCACCAGGGTGTAGGTGAGGCGGGCAGCGCTCTTGATGACGCTCGGGTAAAACGTGCTCTCCCGCACGGTTCCGGCCGCATCGAACAGCATCTCGGCGGTCATGGCAAGCCGTTCCACGTTCGGGTTCAGGGAACAGATGCCGTTGGAGAGCTGTTCCGGCAACATGGGCAGACACCGGTCCGGGAAATAGACCGATGTGCCGCGGACGTAGGCCTCCCGGTCCAGAGGGGAACCGGGCCGGACATAGTGGGCCACGTCGGCGATGGAGACCCAGAGACGGATGCCGGTTCCTTCCCGCCGCACACTCACCGCGTCGTCGAAGTCCCGGGCCGTCTCCCCGTCGATGGTGACGGTAAGGAGTTCCCGCAGGTCGGTGCGTCCCGCCAGATCGGCCTCCTGCAGCTCCTGCGGGACCTTCCCGGCCTCTGCCAGGGTATCCGGAGGGAAGCGGTCTGGCAGGCCGTGACGCCGGATGGCGGTGAGCACCTCCACTTCCGGATCGTCCGGCCGGCCGAGCACCTCGGTCACCCGACCGGTGGCGGGCCTGCCGCCGACCGGATAACTGGCCAGTTCGGCAACCACGGTCTCCCCCTCCCTGGCCCGGCCGGCGGCACCGGCAGGAATGGAAAGCATCGGCAGCCGCCCGTCGTCCGGAACCACCGAGGCATACCGCCCCTGTAGCTGATAACGGCCGATGACGGTCGTGGTCCCCCGCTCCACGGTCCGCACGATCCGCCCCTCGCGACGGTTTCCATACCGGGAAGGGACCAGGTTGACCTCCACCCGGTCGCCATGCAGATTCTCCCGAAGAAAACGGGCAGGGACAAAGATATCCTCCCCGCCCCCTTCCGGGGTGACGAAACCGTAGCCGTCCCGATGGACCGAAAGGGTCCCGGTCATCGTGGCAACGCTCTGCTGGGCCAGCACGTAACGGCTCCCCGCCAGCCGCTCGACCACTCCCTCCCGGTGCAGTTCCGCCAGGGTCTCCAGGACCGCCTGCCGCTCCTTGCCCCCGCGGACGACATGGCAGGCAACCAGCAGGTCACGGAGGCGGAGCGGCTCCCCGCCGGCCATGGCCTTTAAAATCTGTTTCCCGATGTCTCTCATCGTTCTCCTCCGTCCACAACTGACTCCAATAGAAGCGGAAGATCTCCCCGATGTCAAACCATTTGGCCGTGAAACGCCACTTTACCTTTGAAATTGGCCGGGGGTATCGGTATGATGAAGGCTCAAGTTTACAAAACAGGAGCATTGATGTTTTCCCGACTTATCATTACCACCGCACTGCTTACCACCCTCGCCATTCCGGCGTCAGCCCAGAACCTGGTCAGCCTTCCGGATGAAGGCCTCATCGCGGCAGCACAGGAATTACGGGCAAAGAACTTCGTCAAAGCGGCCACACTCGCCACCAACGCGCCGGTCGGCGGGGCACGGGACTTCATCTTCGCTATCGCCACCTACCGCCAGGGACGCTATGACGAGGCAGAAAGCTCCTTTAGCCGGGCAACAATAACGCTGCCACTCCTGGCTGACTATGCCCTGTACTACCGGGCTCAGTCCCTGGTGCGCCTGGACAAGACAGCCGAAGCGATTGCCGTCCTGAGTGAGCTTCTGCAGAACCATCCGGACACCCCTCTCTACCGCCAGACCCTTCTCCAGCGCGGTAACCTGCTGTTCGAACGGCGAGAATACCGGGATGCCCTGACCACCTTTCAGCGGTTCACAGAAAAATACTCATCGGGAAACGACTCCATCCTTGCCCTGTACCGGTCAGCCCGCTGCCGTGAGGAGTTGGGCGAACTGGACCGGGCGGTCACCATCCTGCGCTCGATCTGGCTCAACAACCCTGCCGCCCCTCAGGCATCCCGGGCCGAAGAAGACCTGAAACGACTGTCGGCAAAAGGGGCAACCACCCCGCCGATCGCTCCGCAGGAATTGGTTAAACGGGCCACAACACTGATGGAGCTGAGGAAGTACGACCAGGCGGTAAAGGCCTTTCGGGCTATCAATCCTGAGGGTCAGAACGCAGATTTTGCCGACCGCCTCAAGCTGAAAATCGGTCAGGCGCTGATGCGTGGCCGCAAGTACACCGATGCGGAAAAGGTTTTGACAGATCTGACCTCGGGCGACATCCACCGGGAGATGGCGGTTGATGCACGCTACCTGCTTGCCCTGACCATGGAGAAGAGCAACCGGGATGGGGATGCCTTTGCCGCCTACCTGAATTTCGCCGCCGACTGTTCCGCCAACGACCAGGCCGACGACGCCCTCCTCAACGCCGCCTTTATCCGCAAATTCCAGGGACGGCACGCCGAGGCGGTAACCGTGTTGAAGCAGCTGCTCGCCTCATTCCCCAAAACACCTCTGCTGCACCGGGTCAGGTGGGAAATCGCCTGGAACTCCTTTCGGGCCGGCGATCTCCAGACCGCCCTCGACAACCTGAAGAAGCTTGTGGACAACAGCGCCTACCGGGAACGGGCGCTGTTCTGGACAGGCCGGATTCTCACCGCACGGGGGGAAAAGGGTGCCGCACGGGAGACCTATACCCTTCTTGCCAGGGATTTCCCGTTCGGCTACTACGCCCTGACTGCCGGTCTGACGCCGGCGTACCCGGAACCGCTGAGCCTGCGGGAGAAGGAGTTACGCGACCTGCTCCCCCTGCCCGATGGCTATGAGCGGGTCAAGCTTCTCATCTCCTTCGGTCTGAACGAGGAGGCGCAGCGGGAGCTGGCAATAACTAAAAAGCGGACCAATGGCAAGAAAGGGCTCCAGGCCATCGCCCGCCTCTATCTGGAGATGGACGATTACCGGGATGCCATGCTCCTCTCCAAACAGGAGCGGCCGGAGCAGCTCGATCGGGAACACCAGATCCAATGGGGGCTCAGCTACCCCCGCGCCTTCACCCCGGTCGTCTCTGATGTCTCCCGGAATACGGGAATCGCCCAGAGCCTGGTATACGGTATCATGCGCTCCGAGAGCAATTTCTCCCCCACCGCCCTGTCTCCGGTGGGAGCCCGTGGGCTGATGCAGCTCATGCCGGCCACCGCTGCGGCCCTGGCTAAATTCCAGGGGGATTTCACCCCGGACCGGCTCACCGACCCGCAGACGAACATAACCCTGGGAGTGCGCCATCTGAAGGGGCTTGTTGACCTGTACCAGGGAAACACGACCCTCGCGGTAGCCGCCTACAATGCCGGCACTACAGCGGTCAACCGCTGGCGGACCGCGTTCGGCGATCTCCCCCAGGATGAATTCATCGAAAGCATCCCTTACAGCGAAACCAGGGAGTATGTAAAAAAGGTCCTGGCCACTGCCAACCTGTATCAGTTGCTGTACGAAGCAAAGCCATCCCCCAAACAGGTGGTGATCAACAGATCCGCGCAGACGGTCACCCGCGGAGGCGCGGAGTAACACACCACACACTTCGCTGAACCGCCACCAATGACGACAAAGGGGGGATGGTCCGCAAGAACCACCCCCCCTTTGTGTACCCAAATCCAAGATCGAGATTAGAAACTGCCGCGCAACAGATCAGCCTTGAATGCCACTGACGTACCACGGGAACCGTTCTCCTGCAGTTCAGGCATCACGGTCGGCATGGCAAAACGGATCTTTCCCTTGTCAACTTCGGCAAAGGACCGGGAAACGGTTACGGCACCAAAGACCGTCCCCGCAATTATCCCGGTGGCAGCGCCGTAGCCGATGTATTCCAGATGATCACCCGGGTGTTTGGGAAAGGCGAGCATGGCACCGCCAAGCAAGGTCCCGATCACCCCACCGTAGAATGCGTCCTCCAGGATCACCTTGAGCGGATTTTCCTGGGCACCGGCAGGAATCGTCCAGACCGTCAAAAGTGCAGTTGCCAGAAGAACCGTCATCATACGTTTTGCCCGTTTCATTATTCTCCTCCCTTTCATTTCATTCATCGCTTATTAAAGCAACAAGCAAGCCAATTGACCCCAAATTGCACAACATCCTGAAACCAGCTAAAACAGATGAAGAACTCTCGGCTGCACAAGTATCACCGTTGGCAATAAATGGCAAAATCGGTGTCCGTAACCGTCATTTGCCGGCAAGTCATGTTGCACTTATGCAACAGTTTGAGACAGATCAACAAGGAGGCGTAACTCGTCTTCGCGGGAATTCACCTGCCCATTCAGACGGGCCGCGAGAATACTGTCAAGAATCTGCCGATACCGGGGACCGTGCGGAATATCGAGTGCTTCCAGGTCATGACCCGTCACGCTGATCCTGACGTTGCGCAGCTTGGTAAAGTACAGGGAAACAACCCTGCGCGCCTCTTCACCGGTGGTCCTGGCCATGAGAAAGAGCAGGATCTCCACCGTCAGATCCTTGAGGAGCAGATATATGTCACTGGGGAGCAACTGCATCTGGTCCGCAATCAACCGTTCAAGGGTGTTCAGTGTCCGGCTTCCCTGACGCCGATTGTCCGCCAGACGCTCCCTGTAATGTTCGCTCACAGCCAGTCTGCCGCAGGTTTCCCAGAATTCGTCGTCCGAGAGCGCGGCTGTCAGCGCAAGGAAATATACCACCCAACGCTCACAGCTGGCGCCGAGAAACAGGAGATCGAACCAGGACAGGATTTTCCTGGTTTCGTCCAACAGTCGGCGCAGCTCTGCGGTCAGCTCCAGCTGCTGATGGATGAATGGCAGCAGCCCCAACATGGCAAGCCGCTCGATGGCCCGCTGCGGTTCGTGCTCCCGCAGGATGTGTACCAGTTCCGAGAGGAGCCGCTTCCCGCCGAGCCGTTCCAGAAAGTTCATCTTCACCGCATTCTTAATCAGATTCTCCGTATGGATCGCGATGTGGAAGCCGAGGCGCTGCTCGAAACGGATGGCCCGGAAAACCCGCGTCGGGTCTTCAACAAAGGAGAGGTTGTGGAGGGCCCGGATCACCTTTTCCTGGAGATCCCGCTGGGCACCGAAATAGTCGATGAGCAGGCCGAAACCGCGGCTGTTCAGAAGGACTGCCAGGGTATTGATGGTGAAGTCGCGACGATACAGGTCCATCTTCAGGGATGAGCGCTCCACCGTCGGCAGCGCCCCGGGAGAGTCGTAATATTCCAGGCGGGTGCTGGCCACGTCGATCTTGAGGCCATCGGGAAGGACAATGACCGCGGTCCCGAACTTATGATGACTCTTGACCCGGCACCCGAAGCGCTCCGCAAAGGTCTCGGCAAAGAGGATGCCATCCCCCTCCACCGACACGTCGATGTCACTGTTCTCCATCCCGAGCATGAGGTCGCGGACAAAACCGCCGACCGCATAGACGGAGATGTCCAACTCCTCCCCCACCCCGCCCAGATCCCTGAGGAGCTGAAGAATACGTGGCGACAGGGCGCGCGCCATCTGACGCGCCACCTCCTTGCTCCGTGAAGGGCCGGCGCTACGCGCCAGGTCATAAAGTGCCTCGCCGGCATACATGGCCCGCAGGAGATCGGTCCGGGTGACCACCCCCACCAGTTCCTTGCCGCTAAAGACCGGCACGAAGCGCCTGTTGCGGGTAACAACGTATTCCCTGATCTCGCTGAAGGGGGTGTCAGGTACGGCCCGCATGAATTCGGTGTGCATGTAATCGGTCACCGGCTGGTTCTGCAGACCGTGATAAATCGCCTTCTCCACGATCCGGCGCGAGATGATCCCGACCATGACATCGCCCGCCATGACCGGCATGGCGTTCACATTGTACCGGGTGAGCAGTTCACGGGCTTCGACGATGGTCGTCGAAGCCGGCATGGTCTTGACCGGTGACGTCATGAAATCTGCCGCCACCCGCCGGGGATTGACCCGTACCCTCAGAACCTGATCCAGTCGATCGAGCACCTGGATCATTGTCAGGTCCTTGACCGCCGCCGACGCGGCCGTGGCATGTCCACCACCGCCCAGGTCCCGCAGGACCTCCCCCACATCAACCTCCGGAGTGCGGCTCCGGGCCACCACATACACCCGGCTTCCCATGCCGACCACAATAAAGAGGGCTTCCAGACTCTCCATATCCCGCATCATGTGGGCAAGCACGGCAATATCACCGATGTAGTAGTCTACCGCGGCATGGGCGATGGATATTTCCACACCGTTCAGGGTCGTGGTCTTGAGAGATTTCAGGAGATCGTTCAACAGGGAGATCTGTTCAGAGGTCAATTCCTGGGTGACGAAATCGGCCACGGTATTCAGGTTAGCCCCCTGCTCCAGGAGCCAGGCCGCTACACGGTAGTCGTCAACGGTGGTGGACGGAAAGGTGAGGTTGCCGGTGTCCTCGTAGACACCGAGCATCATCAGGGTCGCTTCGATGGGTGTTACCGCAAGCCCCCTCTCCTTCAGCAGCAGCGCGAGAATCGTGGTGGATGAGCCGCAGGGCCTGATCAGGCCGCCGGTCGGTCGGATCTGGCCGGCAGCGTCAGGGTGGTGATCGTAGATATGGATCACAAGTCCCGGCCTCTCCAGGATCTCGGCAAAACGACCAATGCGGGAGGCATGCTGGCAATCGACCAGGACAAGGCGTGTCACCTGGTCGAGGTCGATATCTTTCAGCTTGGTGAAATTGAGGACATAGCCGGTGGATTTGAGAAAGAAATCGCGCATGCTCTTTTCCTGCGAACCGGAAAAGACCATCAGCGCGTCGGGATAGAGCTTCCTGGCGGCGATCATCGCCCCGAGGCAGTCAAAATCGGCGTTAACATGGGTGGTAATGACATCCATCAGCATTTCACCTGTTCAAAATATACTCTTGCTGAGGACCCGGTGCAGGGCTCTCTAGCCCCATCACCGTACAATTCAAGAGACCGTCACCGCCGCGTAGCCCACCACCTGCCGAACATCACCGTTCACATCCCCGCTGTTGGCGTAGCGTACGAGGCGCGCCCGGCTGGCTCCCAGCTCCTTTGCCGCAATCAACATTACCGTGGCCGGCACCACCCCGCACATGGTAATGCCGCGGGAACGGCAGGTTTCCAACAATCCGGACGGATTGAGGGCCAGTATCTCCCGGATGGCGATGCCATCCTTTTCCCGCGCCTGATCGGCCGGCTCGTAGTGGGTCATGTCCGAACTGGCGACGACCAGGACCTCTTCCCCGTACTCACGGATGGCCAGGGCCAGCCCCATGCCCAGTTCCTCGCACTCCTGGTAACGACCAAAGCCGATACAGACCGGCACAATGGCGACGTCCGGACGAATTGCCTGGAGAAAGGGGAGCTGAACCTCAAGGGAGTGTTCGTAAAGGTGCGCCAGGGTGTCCGGTTCAAGCAACGGCACATGGCGGGAGCAGAGGGAGGCAAGGGTGTCGTTGATCGGCACCGTGCCCAGTGGGGTAGCCCAGGAGCCTGAGGGATAGAGGGCAGCCCTGGCGCCGACACCGTGGTGGTTCGGCCCCAGGATGACGACGGTGTGGGGAATGCGGATGGCACCGAAAAGGGCACCGGCCACGGCACCGGAGTAAATATAGCCGGCGTGGGGCGAGACAACGCCGATGGCCCGCTCCTGCTCTTCCTGACTGGTTATGAGCGCCGCCAAATCCTTCCGGAGCCGGTCTCGCTCACTGCTGTAGAACTGTCCCGCTACTGCTGGCTGACGAAGCATAAAAGCACCTCCTTACCCACTACTGCTGCGGACAAGTATAGCGCACCCAACTCAATCGGCTACCCCGACGTCCAGCGGCAGTGGTGCCTGCTCGCCGCTGGCGGGATCGTCGGCCAGTTCGTGGACTTCCCTGAGCGACGGCAGGCTTGCCAGATCCTTGAGACCGAATGTGCTCATGAACTCTTTCGTGGTCCCGTAAATCAGCGGCTTTCCGGGGATATCCTTCTTTCCCAGGATGCGGATCAACTTTTTCTCCAGGAGGCTCTTCAGCACACCACCCACGTCCACCCCCCGGAGATACTCGACCTCGGCCCTGGTCACCGGCTGACGGTAGGCGATGATAGCCAGTGTCTCCAGGGCTGACTGGCTGAACTTGGCAACCCTGCCGCGCCGCAGCCGTCGGATGTAGTCGGCATGCTCGGGCCGGGTACGCAACTGAAACCCGCCAGCCACCTGCACAAGGGCAATACCCCTGGCTTCAGCCTCATATTCCAGA
>JAJZTK010000033.1 GCA_021849045.1 Deltaproteobacteria bacterium
GATGCCCCGATCGCCCTCCGTCAGCTGCTGGATCTGGAGGAGAATCTGAAGTCCGGAGATCAGTACTCCGGGAATATCGCTAAGGGCAAGGTTTGGCTGAAAATGACAGATACGGCGCTGGGAGGGATTTCCGACATGGTCAGACAGGCCAGGAGGGTAGCCGCCAACATCGGAAGTGGCAGCAGCGATCCGACGGTCAGCGCCAATGCCGTTTCCCAACTGAACGAAATCAAGAAGCAACTGGTGAACCTCGGAAATACCCAACTGGGCGACCAGTATATCTTCAGCGGCTTCAAGGATTCAGTTGCTCCATTCAGTACCGGCGCTAACACCTATGCCGGGACAACGGATGCCATCAACATCAATACCGACAAGAATCCGAGCTCCCAGGTTGCGATCAATGTTACCGGCGATAAGGTGTTGACCGGCGCCGGTGGGGGGGTGAACATCCTCCAGGAGATCGACAACCTCATTAACGCCATTAATACAAACAATATACCGTCTATTCAGGCGTCAGCCACCCAGCTCGACAAGTCGTCGGCCCAGGTCGACAACGCCCGGAGCGACGTGGCTGGGAGAATGATGCGTCTGGACAGCGCGGAAACATTTGTCACCCGTAACAAGAACACGGTCCAGAGCCTGATAGATAATATCCAAAATGTTGACATGATTAAGGCTGCGACAGAGTTGACCCAGCAAAAGAACGCATTTGAGGCTGCCCTGTCGGCGACGGCAAAAATATCGCAACTTTCCCTGTTGGATTATCTCAAGTGATAGAAGCAGTTCAAAAGACAAGGTTGTAGTGGTTACCCGCTATCACGATGGGCCTTACGGAGAATGGGCCTTCTCTTGCTGGTGCAGTACTCAATGATACGGTTTTCGGAGGGGCGATGATCAGGTTGACGAGGATCAATGGTAGTGAGTTTTATCTGAATCCCCAGTTGATCGAACTCATTGAAGAGGGGCCGGAGACCCATCTCACGCTTCTCAATGGTAACCGCTATCTGGTGAAAGAACGGGTATCGGTCATCATTGAGCGGATGGTTGTCATGCAGGCCAGGATAGCGCGCAGAAGCAATGCGGTGCCGGGCAGAAAATATCTCCTCCGGTCCAGGGTCGGGGCGAAACGGATCATGGTCAGCGATGACGAATAAATTCACTTCTGAGGCGTGTTGATACACTATGGATATTACTACCATTATCGGTCTGACCCTCGGCTTTGGGGCAATAATTGGCGGCGCTCTTCTCGAGGGGCTTCATGTCAAGGCCCTCATCCAGCCAACGGCAGCCTTGATCGTCCTCGGCGGTACCTTTGGCGCTGCTTTTGTCAGTTTCCCCTTTCCAGTGGTTATGAAGGCGTTCAAGGATATCCCCAAGGCCTTCCTGATGCCGAAAGACAAGCCCGAAACGATCATCAAGGATATGATCAACTACGCGGCCAAGGCGCGGCGTAACGGTCTGATTTCCCTTGAGCAGGAAGCCCAGACGATCAAGGACCCCTTCACCAAAAAGGGTATTTCACTGGTAGTGGACGGGATAGATCCCCAAAAGCTGCGAGAAACCCTGGAGATCGAGATTGAATCGTACGAGGAGCACGAGAAGGGGAGTGCCGAGTTCTTCGAGGCGGCTGGCGGCTATGCCCCGACCATCGGTATTATCGGTGCCGTAATCGGCCTTATCCACGTCATGAGCAACCTTTCCGACTCATCGAAACTGGGGGCCGGTATCGCCGTCGCTTTTGTCGCCACCATCTACGGCCTGTTGACGGCCAACATCGTCTGTCTTCCCATCGGTACCAAGCTCAAGCATCGTATCAAAGACGAGCTGCTGCGTCGGAGTATGGTGGTTGAAGGGCTCATTGCCATCCAGAACGGTGAGAATCCACATTTTATCGAGCAAAAGCTCAAGTCGTTCCTCCCTTCCCACGGACCAGAGAAGAAGTAGCAGGGATCATGGCCAGGAAAAAAAAGCACGAAAAAGAACCGAACCACGAACGCTGGCTGGTTTCCTATGCCGACTTCATCACTCTTTTGTTTGCCGTATTTGTGACGCTGTATGCCATGTCACAAACTGACAAAAAAAAGGTGGAAGAAGTGATCGCCTCACTTCGGGAATCATTCGGTGTTTCAACCCTTTCCGGCGCCGCCCCCAAGCCTGCTGTCATCCAATCCATGGACATGAGCATCATTCCCTCCCTGCGTCCGGAAGCCATCAAGCCGGCGCCGCGGATGCGCGGTGTGAAGACCGAGGGGAAGGGCCGTGGCAAAGCGGTGGAAAAGGATTTCAGAGAAATCAAGACAGCCCTCGAAGCCTATCTGATGATGCACGGCGCCAATGAGGAGGTATCGATTTCCATAAATCAGCGGGGATTGGTGGTGAGTCTGAAGGAGGCGGGATTCTTCGATTCGGGAAGCGCTGTCATCAAGCAGAGTTCCGTGCCGATCCTGGCACGGGTTGTTGAAGCGTTGACCCCCTTCGAAAACCAGTTCCGGGTTGAGGGACATACGGATAATGTGCCGATACGAACGGCGACGTTCAAGTCCAACTGGGAGCTTTCCACGACCCGGGCAACCAATCTTGTTCACTACATGATCAACAACGAAAACTTTGATCCTGCCAAGGTATCTGCCGCCGGTTTTGGTGAATTTCGTCCGGTTGCCGACAACGGTTCAGCCGATGGACGGGCCAAGAACCGTCGCGTGGACATCGTCATGCTCTCTCTTGATGCGGAGCGGAGTGAGCCCTGATAACACAGGTGCAATGCCAGCTGCACCCCATCCTGAGCCTCTGCCAACAGTTCCCAGTTCCACATCAACTCCTCAAACGCGAATTATTCGTTGCGTGCCAGCCAGATCTGGATTTCCGCCGCTATTGCAGCCCAGCCACTCCCTAAACGATTTCCGAGAAATTCGGCAAAAAGCGAATCGAACAGCTGCAGGCCTGTTTCGAGAAGATGCATCCGCTCGTAGAAAACGGCTTCCTGCTCGCTGGCTTGGTCAACAGTATTGTCTTTTTCCAGGTGAACCGGTGGACAACGGAACGAGGCAAAATAGAATCGTTCCGCTTTCAGGGTGAGTTTCCAACTATTTTCTTCCTGCTCCAGGTGGATAGTGGCCTCGGTGATCTTCTTGCCGTTCTGCAAGGCGGTATGTACCTCACCGAAACGACCCTGTGGCCCAGCCACGGTCATTTTCTGAGCCCCTTCCTCGGTGGCGCTTATCAGGACCAGGCGGTCGTCCAGGTAGGCGGCAAAGGACTCTCCGTTTCCGATCGAACCCGGCTGGTTGACGCGATACTCGCCAGTGCCGGTCATGCTCCGATGGAGGAGCCAGAGGAGAAAATCCTGTCCCAGCCACTGATTGCTCCGGATCTGGTCGAGAATTGCCGGTGAGGTGGCCAGGTTTGCCTGCTCTAACGATTGTTGCAGCTCCTCCGGGACCAGTTTGCCGGCCCGTGCCATCGGGTGTACCAGGACCAGGCGCAAGCCCGGAAAGGTCTTCTTGAACTCCTCCTCGAAAAGGTCGGTCACGCTCTGGCTGAGAGAGGCAAACGTAACGATTTGATTCCGGGTGTCCCAGACCATGTCATAGGTGGCAGGGATGGGCAATGTCCTGGCAAGCAGGCGCAGACGGACCGCTTCCTTGATCTCTTCGCGCTTCTGCTTGGGAACCCGATGGAGTCCCGGATGCTCGGCCCGGTACTCCTCTTCCGCAACCCTGCAGTACGCCTTTAGGAGTGAGGCGGGAATCTTTCTCTGGTCACGGCGAAGGGTGAACGCGAGATAGTTGTCACGCCAAAAACTGGCGGACGTCGAAAATTCACTGAGCTGGTGGTCATCAAGGTTGGCCCAGCCGCAGGAAAGTTCATCAAGGGTGCTCTCGATGGAACGGAAAGCCTGTTGGGAAAGGCCGTTTGAGGTAAACTCGAACAGATCGCCGGCAGGGAATTCGCCGACAACCTGAAACTGACAGATGCTAACGGTGTTGGAGATGATGCCCATATCGATTTCCTTGCTCCTTTGGCTTAAGGTGGAAGGATTGGATACACCTTTTCACATTGACGAGCAAGGAAATACTCTTGGGACGGTCAGTCCGTGGCCGTAGATTGACTGCTATCGCTATTGGTCACAGCTTCATGATAACCAGGCTCTCGCCCGTGACTGCCAGATCGATCTTGACCGTATCGCCATCCTGGAATTTTCCGGCCAGGAGCATCAAGGCCAGAGGGTCCTGGATGTGCCGCTGGATGCTCCGCTTAAGTGGCCTGGCACCGTACTGCGGATCGAACCCCTCACGGGCCAGGTATTCCCTAGCCTTGTCCGTTACCTGCAGGTTGATATGACGCTCGGCTAAGCGCTGCTCCAGGGCTGCCAGCTGGATGTCGACAATCCGCTTGATCTGCTCCAGGGGCAGGGCGTGGAAGATTACGACCTCGTCGATGCGGTTGAGAAATTCCGGTTTGAAATGCTCCTTCAGCGTTTCTGATACCATCGACTTCATGCGGCCGTAATCGCTGGCGCCGAACTGCTGTATCCATTGGGATCCGAGGTTGCTGGTCATGATAATGACCGTATTCCGGAAATCGACCGTGCGCCCCTGGCCGTCGGTCAAGCGGCCGTCGTCGAGGACTTGGAGGAGGACGTTGAACACTTCCGGGTGCGCCTTCTCGATCTCGTCGAAGAGGACGATGGAGTACGGCCGGCGGCGGACTGCCTCGGTCAGTTGGCCTCCTTCCTCATATCCCACATAGCCGGGGGGAGCGCCCAGGAGGCGGGCAACGGTATGCTTTTCCTGGTATTCGCTCATATCGATCCGGATGATGGCCTGGTCGTCGTCAAAGAGGAACTGGGCCAGAGCTTTGGCGGTTTCGGTTTTGCCGACACCTGTCGGGCCGAGGAATATGAACGAGCCGACCGGTCGATTCGGGTCGGAGAGACCGGCTCGTCCCCGTCGGACGGCATTGGCAACCAGAACCAGTGCCTCGTCCTGGCCGACAACCCGACTTTGCAGCCGTTTTTCCATGTTTACCAGCTTCTCCGCTTCGGTCTCCAGCATGCGGTTGACCGGTACGCCGGTCCACTTGGCCACGATTTCGGCCACCATGTCGCCATCGACCTCTTCCGGCAGCATCTTCCCCGATTTCTGTCGTTGTTCCAGTTCATCCTTGCACTCTGCAATCCGCTTTTCAATGGCAGGGATGTCGCCGTAGCGCAGTTCGGCGGTTCTGGCAAGATTCCCTTCCCGTTCGGTCTTTCTGGCTTCGTCCTTCTTCTCTTCCAGCTGTTTCTTCAACTCGCTGATTCTCCCGTGAATCTCCTTCTCCTGCAGCCAGTGGGTCTTGAGTTGGGCCGACTGGGCCTTCAGCAGTTCCAGTTCGTCGGCCAGTTTCTTTAGCCGCTCCCGGGCGTGGGGGTCCTGTTCGCGGAGCAGGGCCTGTTTTTCGATTTCCAGCTGAATGATCTTCCGCTCTACTTCATCGATTTCGGTCGGCATGGAGTCGATCTCGATCCGTAGTCGGGAGGCCGACTCATCGATCAGGTCGATGGCCTTGTCCGGGAGGAAGCGGTCGGTGATGTAGCGGTCGGAGAGTGTGGCTGCGGCGATGATGGCACTGTCCTTGATCCGGATGCCGTGGTAATTTTCGTACTTTTCCTTCAATCCCCGCAGAATAGCAATCGTGTCCTCCACGGACGGTTCGCCGGTGTAAACCTGCTGGAAGCGTCGTTCCAGCGCGGCGTCTTTTTCGATGTACTTGCGGTACTCATTTAAGGTCGTGGCCCCGATACAGTGGAGTTCGCCGCGTGCCAGAGCCGGTTTCAGCATATTGGAGGCGTCCATGGCTCCTTCGGCGGCCCCTGCTCCGACCAGGGTGTGAAGTTCGTCGATGAAGAGGATGATCGTCCCTTCGGATTTTTCCACTTCCTTGATGACCGCCTTCAATCGGTCTTCGAATTCACCGCGGTATTTTGCCCCGGCAATCAGTGCCCCCATGTCGAGCGCCACCAACCGCTTGCTCTTGAGCGGTTCCGGCACGTCACCGGCTATGATCCGCTGAGCAAGCCCTTCAACGATGGCCGTCTTTCCGACGCCGGGTTCACCAATCAGTACCGGGTTGTTTTTAGTCCGTCGCGACAGCACCTGGATGACCCGGCGGATTTCGTCGTCCCGGCCGATTACCGGGTCAAGCTTCCCCTTGCGGGCAAGATCGGTCAGGTCGCGGGCATATTTAGTCAATGCCTGGTACTTGTCCTCTGGCTGCTGGTCGGTTACCGGTTCGTCGCCGCGAACCTCCTTGAGGGCCGAAAGGATGGCCGGCCGGGTCACCCCGTTTTCTGCCAGGATGCGTCCAGCCCCGCTTCCCTTTTCCTCGGACAATGCCAGGAGCAGGTGCTCGGTCGAGACAAAGCTGTCCTTCATGGCGTCGGCTTCCTTCTGGGCTGCCGCTATGGTGCGGTCGAGTGCCGCGGAAATGTAGGCCTGTGCTGTTGTGCCGCTGCTCTGGGGCAGCCGCTTGACGGCCGATTCAACTGCATTGCGGACAGCGAGCGGCGCTACGCCGATCTTCTGCAGGAGCGCCGGAACCAGGCCGCCTTCCTGGTCAATAAGGGCCAGTAGCAGGTGTTCAGCCTCAATGGCCCCGTTTGACTGCTTGGTAGACAGTTCGTGTGCCGCTGCTAACGCTTCCTGGGTCTTTACCGTCATCTTTTCCGGTCTGATCATGGTCTGCTCCTTGGTCTCCCTCAATCTACATCAAACATAGGAACCACTATGTGTCCTGTCAAGGATGTGCGGATCTTTCTGTTTCGAGACTGAACAGCCAGGCAAGTAGGTTTGTTTGAAAGGGCTTAGGTGAAACGTGATGTCTGAGAACTGGCGGCTGTTCACAGGTTGCACAGGAAAATCGAGTCGTCACCGTAATCGACTTAACGATTACAGCTAGTTACGACTGATATGTTTTGGCACGTTCCTGGTAATAAGCACACTAGTTCATTTTGGAGGTGTGTTATGAAGCGGTTCATGATTCTCATTATGGTCCTCGGTCTCGTTGCTCTGACCGGTTGCAGCGAACTGCAGGTGATAAAGAATGCAACGTTGCGGGAACTTCGGGCCGAAGCGGTAAGTCTGGATACGGTGGCCCATCAGAAAGAGCCGGCTCAGGATCAATTGTTCACGGTGCCGGAACTGCGGCCAGTCAAGAAGACCTATGTGGCACAGGCTGAATACAATCCGTTCCTGGCAGGGGGGGGGCAACGGAATACAACGCCGCGCAAAGGAGCGTGGGAGAGAGGAAATTGAGATTGTTTGACAACGGTATTACCAAAAGAGGCGCTGCTCCGGCAGCGCCTCTTTTGGTATCAGGATTTGTTGGATGTGACGATAAACGGGAGTTCCTGCTGTTTCCAGGCGTTTCCCTTGATCTTGGGCCGCGGGTAGTAACGGGGACAGGAGGCAATGACTGCCCGGGCCGGTTGCTTGCAGACCCGCCGACAGGAAGCGCAGAGTCGATTGGCCTCTTCTTTTGGGTGCTTCATGGTGGTCCTGGGCCTGTTATGCCTATCAGGCAGTTTTAGTTGAATTTTCGGAGCCAGCCGAAACGGTCTTCAATTTTGCCGTACTGGATACCGGTAAGGGTGTCGTAAAGCTTTTGCGTGAGAGTTCCGACCCCGCCGGTGCCGATGGTCAGGCACTCGCCCTTGTAACCGAGGGCTCCGACCGGGGTGATGACCGCGGCGGTGCCGCTGCCGAAGGCCTCCTTGACCGCACCGCTGCGTATATCGGCCATCAGGGTGTCGATATCTATTTTCCGCTCCTCGACCGTGAAGCCGAGCATGTCTGCCAGCTTGATGACCGAGTCTCGAGTAACGCCGTGCAGGATGGAGCCTTCGAGGGGAGCGGTAACCACCTTGTCGCCGTACGAGAACAGCATGTTCATCGCGCCGACTTCCTCAATGTAGCGGCGTTCCATGCCGTCAAGCCAGAGCACTTGATCGTACCCCTTTTTCTTTGCTTCCAGTCCCGCCTTCAAAGAGCAGGCATAGTTGCCGCCGGTCTTGGCTTCGCCTGTCCCGCCGGGGACGGCCCGGACGTACTTATCTTCAACCATGATCTTGATCGGGTTGAAGCCGGCTGCGTAATAGGCACCAACCGGGGACATGATGATATAAAAGTAGTAATGGTCTGACGGCTTGACCCCCAGGACCGGCTCCACGGCAATCATGGTCGGTCTGATATAGAGGGAGGTACCGGGAGAGGTGGGTATCCAGTCTTTTTCGAGGCGCACCAGCTCTTCGGTTCCCTTCAGGAACAGTTCTTCCGGGACGTCAGGCATGCACAGCCGGTCAGCCGAGAGGTTAAAGCGGCGGGCGTTCATATCGGGCCGGAAAAGGGCTATGGTGCCGTCTGACCATTTGTATGCCTTGAGCCCCTCGAAGATTTCCTGGGCGTAATGGAACACCAGGCAGGCCGGATCAAGGACAAACGGCGCGTATGGTTCAATGCGGGCGTCAACCCAACCCTGGCCGGCCTTCCACTCGGCGATGAACATCCGATCAGTGAAAAGTTTGCCAAAACCAAGCTGACTTTCATCAGTACATTTGCTTTTCATTTTATCCGCGGGAAGGGGAAGAATCCGGATGTCCATCGGCATAACCTCCATCAGGTTAAAATCTGAGCCTTAAATGATCCCGGTTTATCACATCGGACGGCTCCGGGCAAGGTTTTTCACGGTATATTAGACTGGTACATCTTGACTTTTCAACTCCTCCACCTGTATGGTCATAACAGTCTATTTTATAAAAAGAAAGGGCTCTTATCCCATGAAGAAATCAGCAGGGTTCATGATCATTGCCTTTGTGTTCGGCATGCTCTCGACGGCAATGGCTGCCGGTCTGTTTTCAGGTTATGCCGAGACCAAGTGGGGGGCCGATTTGCATGCGGTCATGAAGAACTATCCAAAGGGAGAAATCGCCAAGTTGGGCAACCAACTGCTGTATAAGCAGACAGCTCCCAACAAGGAGATGAAGCAACGCACCTTCGCCTTCCGGGATAACCGCCTGAGTGCGGTGTCTGTCACCTTTAATCCAAACTATGTGAAAAAGGCCGGCATCGAGAATCTCCTCAAAAAGCATAAAAAGTCCTATGGCGCCGGGGCTCTCGACAATTCCAGCGCTCCCCACATGGTTTCCTATCGTTGGGAGGATGCACGCACAAAGATCACCTTCGCGTACGCTCCCAAACGTGCTGATATGACCGTTCTCATGTATGAGAAGAAATAATTCATACCCTTGAAATCTTGAAAAATCATTGTTATAGTTTTAGCACTCACTAGAGGTGAGTGCTAAATTTTTTGATTGAGGTGTCGTCCATGACCATGACACTCCCGGTTGTTGCAGACAGTTTTTCCATGTATCTTGCTGAGATTCGCAAGTTCCCGATCCTGACGGCTGACGAGGAGCGGCTACTGGCCATCAAGTTCTACGAGGAGAAGGATCTTGAATCCGCCCATCGCTTGATAACGGCCAATCTTCGTTTTGTGGTCAAGGTGGCGTCCGAGTATCGTGCCTATGGCCTGAAGATGCTTGACCTGATCCAGGAAGGGAATATCGGTCTGATGATGGCCGTACGCAAGTTCAACCCCCATCGGGGTATCCGGCTCATTTCCTATGCCGTCTGGTGGATCAAGGCCTATATCCAGAACTTCATCGTGTCCACCTGGAGTCTGCTCAAAATCGGTACGACCCAGGCCCAGAAAAAACTCTTCTTCAAGCTCAACCAGGCCAAGAATGCCATCAAGAACGCGCTTGGCAGCGATGACCTGCACGAGACCGCGCTTACCCTGGACGTGAAGGAGTCGGAGGTGGTGGAGATGGAGCAGCGGATGCACGGCGAGTATTCGTTGGACGCCGCCATTGAGGGCCGCGAGGGGGGCACTCTGCTTGACAGCATTGCTGACGAGCGGTTGAGTCAGGAGGAACTCCTTGCCGAGCACCAGGAGTCGGTCCGGCTGCAGCGCGAAATTACCCGGGCACTCGGGATACTTAACGAGAAGGAGCGGTACATCATCGAGCGGCGCGTGACTGCCGAAGACCCGCTGACGCTGCAGGAGATTGCCGACCATTTTGCCATCTCGCGGGAACGGGTGCGACAGATTGAAGAGGGGGCGCTCAAGAAAATGCGCAGCTTCCTGGCGCCGATAGTGGTGGAAGCCCACGCGGCTTGACACCGAAGATGTTGCACGACGGGGCGGCCGGCACGGGCCGCCCTTTTTTATTCCACGTTGCAGCAAGATCCGGGATCAGTCATCGTCATCGTCCTCCCGCTCGTAGCGGTCATAGCGCCGCTCGTATCGGTAGTTCGGTCGCTCGTACTGCCCCTGGTCGCAGATGACGATGGTCCGTTTCTTATAGAGTCGTCCGTCCACGTAGACTTTTTCTCTTACCTTCCGACAGTGCCGTTCCTGGTCATAGCCGAGCGGCTCAGCGTAGTAGTATGCCCGGCGGTTATCCGTCCGGTACTCCACCGGTCTTTGGGCATAGGCGGCCTCGCGTGCCGCCTGGTCTGATATGTCGGCGATGGTGGCACCCGCAATGGCACCGAGTGTCGCGCCGATGATCCCTCCCCGCCACGGGTTGCGCTGATCGAGAATAACTCCGGCAATCCCGCCCATGGCGGCGCCGGCAGTGCTGCCCGGTTGTTGGTGGGCCATGCAGCCGGTCAGTTGCGGCAGCA
Source organism: Deltaproteobacteria bacterium (assembly GCA_021849045.1). GTDB lineage: Bacteria > Desulfobacterota > Desulfuromonadia > Geobacterales > DSM-12255 > Geomobilibacter. The sequence goes on from JAJZTK010000033.1 coordinate 10,728, forward strand.
CCAGCACAACAAACAGAAACCAGCACCATAGTGTTAGTGTTTTCATCTCCACCTCCCTCGTCACGTCACGGACATGAACCTGATTCTTCTATGACAGTATAGCGCTGCATACGACGATTGTCTCAACGAGGTCGTGGCAGACGACTTCATTTGGAATAGGGAAAAGGAAAGAGGGCTTTCGCCCCCGTTCCTGTGTCAATCACCGCAGCCACAGCTGGCAGCATCCTGCAACTCCTGCATGTCTCCGCTCTGGTACGAAATCTTCCTGCCGCACTTCTGGCACCGCCAGAAGAGGCCCCCTCAGCCGGGTAGCAGGACCATCAGCCCCTGGCATGCCTCGCATGTCTTGTTCGGTTCCATTGGTTTCCCCCTCGAAGAGTCTTTCGTCAAATCTACCCTTCACGGGAAAATAAAGTCAAGTATATTGATATTTGAATTATTTGACTTCCACCCGCAGGGTTGCGACGCCGGGGATCTCGGCATACAGCCGGTCGCCGGATACGATCGGTCCCACGCCGGCAGGGGTGCCGGTCAGGATGACGTCTCCCGGTTCCAGGGTGAAGATGGTGGAGAGGTGACTGATGATGGCCGTTACCGTCTGGATCATCAGCCCGGTGTGGCCGTTTTGGCGCAGCTCATCGTTCACGTTGAGGCGGATGGTGAGGTTCTGTGGGTTGCTGACCGCCGCTGCCGGCACAAAGGTGGAGAGGGGGCAGGCGGTGTCGAACCCCTTGGCGATCTCCCAGGGGAGCCCCTTTTTTTTCTGCTCCGCCTGCACGTCACGCAGGGTCAGATCGATGGCTACTCCGTAGCCGGCCACACAGGCCAGCGCATCGGGCTGTGTCACGTTCTTGCAGGGTTTGCCGATCAATACCGCCAGCTCTGCCTCGTGGTGGCAGTCGCTGGAGTAGGAAGGAATCACGATCCGTTCGCCTTCGCCGATGACCGACGAGGCAGGCTTCATGAAGATCACCGGTGTGGTCGGCACTTCGTTGCCCAGTTCATGGATATGGTCGACGTAGTTACGGCCGATGCAGAGGATCTTACCAATGGGGAATTCCTGGCCGGAGGCCATGATGCGTGCACTCTTCATGGTGGGTGGGTCCCTCCCGGGTGTTGTAGATGGAGCATGGTAGCAGACGATGGCCCGGCGGGCAACGGAGTGAGTATAAAGACTCTACTGCTTCCCGTCGATCTGCCGTTCAAGGTTCTTGATCCGTTTCTCGATGATCTCCGCCAAGAGGCGCAACTGTTCGTATTCCGGCATGGTTTCCAGTTCTTCCAGGATCATGCGCGTGACCCTTGGGAGGTTGCCAATCGCTTGCGACCGCTCCTGAGCAGCCTGGTGGGTGAATGCCTCCTCTTCGACCTCGAACACCCTGCAGAGCCGGTCGAGCAGGTTTTTGCCGATGCCGCGGCCATTTTCCATGGCCGATACATAGCGCCGGTCCGTGCCGGTCGCTTCCGCCAGGTCACCCTGCGACCACCCCCGCTCCTGGCGCAATCTCCGGAGGTTTTGCCCCATCAGCCGGTCTATGTCCTTGGTTATCCGTTTGGTCATCTGTGTGATCCAGCGAGCGGTATAGTTCGTTTCCGTCCGGAAACTCCTGCCTTTTTGCGTTGTCAAAGGAGAGGCCGGGAGAGGCAGTCTCGTGGCGGTTGACTATAAATGTAGTTGGTAAACTGTACTGCATGCTAGCAAAAAGGATAGCTAATAGTCACTAGAAATATTCATCAGTTGTAAATTCTTCTTGTTGGACCTGTGGGAATGATTTACAAAACAGCACCCATTTGTGTACATACACAACACTGCAGAGGCGATGCTGCTGCTCGACACCGGGGCCACGGTGTCGAGCAACTCGCCGGAGGTGGCGATGCGGCTCAAGATCGAGGAAGCCGAAGAGGCCCGGATTGGGGTAGTCGGGGGCCGGTTGCTGCGGGCGAGGAGGGTTGTCCGGCCAATTGATGACCTTTGATTTACTTGCAGTTACGAATAACAAGTACCAACAGAAAAAGGTCACTTCTCCGGAGAAAAGTGACCTTTTTGAGTTTTGGCGTCCCCTGCCGGATTTGAACCGGCGTCGCCGCCGTGAAAGGGCGGTGTCCTGGGCCGGGCTAGACGAAGGGGACAACTGTTGTTTGCGCGGCGATTGGTACAAACTTGGTACAAATTCAGCCGGGACAAACGGTAAGAGGTTACGGCTAGCTAACGTAACCTCTTGATTTTAAATGGTGAGCCGCGTTGGGATCGAACCAACGACCACCTGATTAAAAGTCAGGTGCTCTACCAACTGAGCTAGCGGCTCAAAAACAAGAATGTTTATTTACCAAATCACCTTGGTTCTGGTCAAGCATTATTTTCACTGCCAGCATTTTTTTGCGATGGCTACAGGACCGGTTCTTTGGCCCGCCGTTTGAGCTCGGCAATGGTCATTGCATAATCGGCACTAGCGAAGACCGCACTGCCGGCAACGAACACATCTGCCCCGGCATGGGCGATCCGCGCGATGTTGTCAGTCTTGACGCCGCCGTCCACCTCCAACTCGGCCTCCAGCCCTCTCTTGTCCAGCATACCCCGCAACGCCTGAATTTTGGGGATGCAGGCCTCGATGAACGATTGCCCACCAAACCCGGGATTGACCGTCATGAGCAGGACCAGGTCCAGTTCGCCCAGCACGTATTCCAGTGTGCTCAGGGGGGTGGCCGGGTTAAGCGAAACACCGGCCCGTTTCCCCAAGGACTTGATGAGTTGGATCGTCCGGTGCAGATGCCAGCAGGCCTCGGCATGAACCACGATGATATCCGCGCCGGCTGCGGCAAAATCGGGAATGTAACGGTCCGGTTCGGTGATCATCAAATGCACGTCAAGTGGCAGCGGGGTAACCTTGCGTACTGCCTCGACCACCAGTGGGCCGATGGTGATGTTGGGGACGAAGTGACCGTCCATCACATCCAGGTGGATGTAGTCGGCACCGGCCGCGGCCACGGACCTGACTTCGTCGCCCAAACGGGTAAAGTCGGCGGAAAGTATGGAAGGTGCTATCTTTTTCATGTCCCCTCCAGGGGAAAGCGGAGCGTAGTACCTGCAGCAGATCGGAACAATAATTTTCGCTACTGCCGCCGGAGACGTGCGGCAAAAAAGCCGTCCATCCCGTGTCGGTGCGGCCAGGAACGAAAGAAGCCGGCAGAGGTGACGAGATCAGCCTGTTCCGGGAAGAGCGTTCCCAGATTTTCTACCACAAAATCCGGATGACGAGAAAGGAAATCCTCGACCACATCCTCGTTTTCAGCAAGTGCCGTGGAGCAGGTCGCATAGAGCAGTACACCGTTCTCCCTCACCATTCCTGCGGCGGCACCGAGGATCGCCCGCTGCCCTTCGGCCAACCGGGCAGGATCGGACGCTCTTTTCCACCACTTGCCTTCCGGATTCCGGCGGATGACCCCCAGCCCTGAGCAGGGGGCGTCCACGAGGACACGGTCAAAGGTCCGGTCGCCAAGGGCCTGTGCAGGTCGGGTTCCATCCAGGGAGACGGTCTCGATACAGGCGATCCCCAGCCGCCCGGCCGTTTCCTCGATCAGGCGGAGCTTGCGGGGGTGCAGATCCCCGGCAACAATGCGTCCCCGGTTCTCCATCAGTTGGGCACAGTATGTCGTCTTGCCACCCGGCGCGGCACAGAGGTCAAGGATATTCTCATCCGGACGTGGGGAGAGGAAGAGGGCCGCCAACTGGGAGGCCTCGTCCTGGATGGTGAAAAAACCGTCCCGGAAGCTCTCCGTTGCGGCACAGGCAACATGTCCGGCGACCTGGAGCGCGTCAGGGGCGTATGCCGCCGGTACGGTCTCGATCCCTTCCGTTGCGAGCCGCTCCTGGAGGGCATTGCGGGAGATGCGGAGGGTGTTGGTACGGATGGTGACCGGGGCAGGCTCGGACATGACCTTGGCGAGAGCCGTCGCTTCATCACACCCCAACTGCTCGATCCACATCTGCACAAGCCAGGCCGGCTGGGAATAGCGGGCCGCCAGGTACGCGACAGGGTCACGCCCGGAATCGGGGTAGCTGATCTGCTCGCGCTGGCGGTCCGTGGTCCGCAGGACGGCATTGATGAACCCAGCAGCACGGGGGGACAGGTCGTGGGCCAGCTTCACGGTCTCATTCACCGCCGCGGAGACCGGTACGCGGTCGAGGAACAGGATCTGGTAGATCCCGAGACGCAGCAGGATCAGGACGGCCCGCTCCAGCTTGGCGGGTGGGGTTTTGGAGAACTGGCCAATGACATGGTCCAGGGTCCCCTGCCGGCGCAGGACACCGTAAACCAGTTCAGTGTAGAGACCCCGGTCAGGTCCCGAGATTTGACCGCTGGAGAGCTCCCGGTCGATGAGCAGGTCCGCGTAGGAGCGCTCCTTGTAGATGCGGGCCAGGGTATGAAAGGCGGCACGGCGCGGATTGTTGGTCACGTAAGTTCTTTCGTCAGAGGTGTGCGGTGGTATTAGCGGCGCATTACACCGGAGGAACGCTACCTTGTCCACAAAAAAACGCAGGCGCCTTTTCCCGCCTGCGTTCTCGCCGTGCAACCAGGCCGCGGCTCAGCTCCGCGGCCCGTAGGCCATCTCTTCAAGCCTCCTGACCCTCTCCTCGATAGGGGGATGGGTTGAGAAGAGCGACATGATGCCGCCGCCGGTCAGGGGATTGACGATGAACATGTGGGCAGTGGCCGGGTTGGCATCCATCGGAATCTGGTGATTAGCCATCTCCAGCTTCCGGAGCGCACCGGCCAGATAGAGTGGGTTGCCGGAGATCTCCGCCCCACCTTTGTCGGCACCGTATTCGCGCGACCGGGAAATGGCCATCTGGATCAGCATGGCGGCGAGAGGGGCGATAATGGCCATCGCCAGCATGCCGATGGCGCCGCCCCCCTCTTCGTCCCGGTCCCGGCCGCCGCCGAAGATGGCGGCCCACTGGGCCATGTGTGCCAGGTAGGTAATGGCGCCGGCTATGGTCGCGGCAATGGATGAAATGAGGATGTCCCGGTTCCGGACATGGGTAAGTTCATGGGCCATGACCCCCATCAGCTCTTCCCGCGAGAGAATCCGCATGATGCCGGTGGTGGCGGCCACTGCCGCGTGGTCCGGGTTGCGCCCCGTGGCAAAGGCGTTGGGGGTATCGGAGTCGATGATGTAGACCCGGGGCAGCGGCATCCCGGCCTGGACGGCGAGCTGGCGCACCATGGAGTACAGGCCGGGTTGCTCTGCCTCGCTTACCTCATGGGCGCCGTACATGGCGAGAACGATCTTGTCGGAGAACCAGTAGGAGACGAAATTCATCGCCCCAGCCATGACCAGGGCGAAGGTCATGCCGGACCTTCCGCCGATGGCTGCCCCGGCCATGACCAGGAGCCCGGTGAGAAGCGCCATGAGAACTGTTGTGCGCAGCATATTCATATTCGACCTCTGACATACTCGTATGTGGTGTAGACTTTCATCTGAATTATAGTCATTGCCCGTCAAATCCGCAAGGAGAAGCCAGCCTCCCGTTACCGGCCTGCGGTCAGATCGGCTTGACTTTGGATGAAGCTGAGTTAGGATTTTGGCAAAAGATTGACATAAAGGAGGTGCACCGTGGCAACTATTTCATGGGAAACCGATTTTCAACAGGCCCTCAGCCGGGCACAGAGCCAACAAAGAACAGTCCTTCTCGACTTCTTCAATCCCGGCTGAATCGGCTGCAAACAGATGGATGCGGTTTCGTATCCAGACGTGAAGGTGAGCAACTTCATCATCGACAAGGTAGTTCCTCTGCGCGTACCGGCCGATGACCAGCCCTTGTCAACGGAATTCCAGGTTCACTGGACCCCTACGCTGGTCACTCTCGACATGTACGGGAAGGAGCATTACCGGACGGTAGGCTTTCTCCCGCCGGAGGAACTCGTCCCGTCCCTGATACTGGGGATAGCCAAGGTGGACTTTGCTGCCCAGCAGTACAACGACGCCCTCATCAACCTCAACATGCTCCTGGCCGGTTACCCCACGAGCAGCGCCGCACCAGAGGCCGTCTTCCTGAAGGGAGTCTGCGGGTACAAGAGCAGCAAGAACGCACAATACCTGAAAGAGGCGTATGAGCAGCTAGCAAGCAATTATCCTGCAAGCGAGTGGACAAAGCGGGCCAACCCGTATAGTCTCCTGTGACGAGGATGCTGGACTTCGTACGATTTCCTGATGAGGGGGCAGAAAGTGCCCCCTTTTTTCTGTCACATGCCAGCCCGGGGAGGGGGTTGTGGATAATTTCCTGACAGGTCTGTTTCTGGTTGCAGTTACCGGACTGTCAATCTTTTCGGCAGGCCATGCCCTTCTCTCTAAGCGAGACCCGCGTTCCGCTCTCGGCTGGATTGTCACCTGCATTACTATCCCGCTCATCGGGCCATTTCTGTACTGGTGCATGGGGGTCAACTGGATCCGGCGCACTGCCCAGCAATGGCAGGAGAGCGGCCGTTTTCTCGCCGAAGCCAATGCACTGCCCCATCGCACCGACAATCCCAGAGAAGCATTTCCCCACCGCTATCCGTGGCTGGCCGAACTCTGCACGCTGGCCGACCAGGTGGTGAGCTCGCGCCTCTGTCCCGGTAGCGGCCTTACCCCTCTGATAAACGGCGAACAGGCCTACCCCGCCATGCTGGAAGCCATCGAGCAGGCGCAGGACTCCATTCATCTCTGTACCTACATCTTTGACGGCGACGAAACCGGACGCCGTTTCTGTGGAGCCCTGGCAAATGCTGCCGGGCGGGGCGTAACCGTTAGAGTGCTCATCGACGGCCTCGGCGAAAAGTATTCCTGGCCGCGCGCCCGGAAACTGCTGAAAGGTTCCCCGGTACAACTGGAACGTTTTCTGCCACTCCGCCAAGGCGGCTATGTGAACCTGAGAAACCACCGGAAGGTCCTGGTCGTGGATGGAAAGATCGGGTTTTCCGGCGGCATGAACATCAGCGACCGTCACCTGGCTGACAGGTCACATCGGGGATCACCGGTCAGGGATGTTCACTTTCTGGTGGAAGGACCAGTGGTTGCCGATCTTCAGAGGGTTTTCCTGGAGGACTGGTTCTTTGTTACCGGCGACAACATAACAGATCAACAATACTTTCCGGCACTGCCCCGAAGCGGCGATGCCTTGGTCCGGGCCATCGGCGATGGTCCGGACAAGGAGTTCCGCAAGCTCCACTGGATCATCATGGGAGCACTTTCATGCGCTCGGCAGCGCATCGTGATTATGACTCCATACTTTATCCCCGACCGTTCCCTGGTCACGGCCATTATCACGGCAGCGCTGCGCGGAGTGGAAGTAACGTTGATTTTGCCGGGGGAAAACAACCTTCCCCCGGTACATTGGGCGAGCCGCTCCTATCTGTGGGAGTTTCTCCAGCATGGCATCCGGGTCTGGTATCAGCCGCCGCCGTTTGTCCACACCAAACTTTTCCTGGTGGATGGTGTTTACGGGCTGGTCGGTTCGGCCAATCTGGACCCGCGGAGCCTGCGCCTCAACTTCGAGCTGAACCTGGAAGTCTTTGACCGGGGAGTCGTGGAGGAGTTGGAGAAGTATTGTACCGAGGCCTTAGCGGCGTCCCGGGAGGTAAGTCTGGCGGAAATGGATGGCCGGCCTCTTCCCGAAAGGGTTCGGGACAGTCTGGCCAAACTATTTTCGCCGTATCTATGAAGAGCTGAAAAACATCGTCCCAACAACATGAAAGGGTCGGCTGTTATGCCGACCCTTTCATGTTGCATGTTCAGACTGCTCTCGTTACTGACGATGGCAACGGTTGCATTCGGTATTGTTGTACCAGCGGTAAGGCGTACCCCAGACAACAACCTTTTCTCTGAAGTGACAGGCGATGTTGGAACAGGTCTTGGTTGCCGCAGTATAGGATGAGCTCAGAGGCTTAAAAGTCACCTGTCCATAGAAGGAAGACGAATAGGTGATCCTCCGGTCCTTGTCAAAGGCAACGTCGACCTTGCCGTTGACGTGCCTGCCGAAATTGGTGATCGGCACGGCGCTGTACTGGGTGAAGACCGTGGTTTTATTGTTAAAAATCGTCTTGTTGTACGAGATCGCGTTCAGCGCTTTGACCGTGTCGTTGTGACAGGTCGTGCAGCTCAGTCCCGGCCTGTATCCCATATTATAGGTGTGGAGGTTCTCTCCGCCACCGGCATCGATCCAGGAATGGCTGTTGCCTGCGCCGCCGTCGTTACCTGCAGAGGCGTAGCTTCTGGGCGGATTCTCGTGGCAACCGGTACAGCCAAGGCTGGGTCCACCCCAGGTTACTGTCTTGTACATCCGCGTCTCAACAAGGTTAGCCGGCCGGTAGGATGAGTAACTGGTATAGGGGGGCACCCCGCCGGGAGTAGTCCAGCTGTTGTAACTGTGGCAGTAAACATTGTTGCAGGTGCCGTTGTAATAAGGGTAACCGCGGCCGTCGGACAGCCTGGCGCCAACCCGCGTATAGACGGCGCTTGCATTGTCCGGCCTGGCCTTGATGGAGCCTGCCGGAGCACCGGCGTTGTACAGTTCCACTTCCACTATGCCGTTCCGGTGTTTTGTCCGGTCAATGGGGTGACAGTTGCCGCAGTTGAACAGATAGCCGGTGGCGTTGGCCGTTGCTGTGCTGGTGCTGCCGTAGACCGCCTGGCTGGCGGTTCCGCTGAAGTGTTTCAGGTGGGACGGTGTATTCGGAGGTGACTCGTGGCAACCGTTGCAGTCCTTGTCAGGGTTGGCGCCCCAGTCACGGGAGCCGGTACGGGTGGCATGGCAGACGACGTTGGTGCAGGAGCCGCCGGTTGTCTTGAATGTATAGCTGAAGACGAGACCGGCACCGGGGACGACGTCGTAGACACCGTTCGCATGCTTGGTCTGATCGCTGATGGTTAAGCCATCGGTAGTAGTGGCGTTGTGGCAGGTGTCGCAGCTCTGGGAATGGGGATAGCCGTGACTGTTGGCCTTGGGTGCGCCGCTGATGTAACCGGGCGGATAGCCATGACAGGCATCGCAGGCGGCGACGGTGCCCCACGCGGGAGAGGTGAAGGCGTTCAACTGGCCGGTGGCGACCCTGGTGCCATCACTGTGGCAGTAGAACGTGCTGCAGGTGCCAAAGAGATTAACCTGGCTCGGCAGGTAGTCATTCACCGGACCGCTATACGTCCCGGCCTGGCTGTCCGAGGTGTGACGCGGCTTGACGATCAGGGGACGTCCGACACTTGTGGCATGCTCGAAGCTGGTATGGCTGGGACCGTGACATGCCTGGCAGTTGGCAGCGCCGGGATAGTACAGGTCATGCTTGGCGTGGCTTCCCGCAGCACCGGTCAGTCCTCCCGACGGTGGCGCACCATGGCAGACCGCGCAACCACCTGGATAAACGAGCGGAGCAGCTCCCCAGATCGGGGTCACCTGCTCAAAGTGGCAATTGACATTGGTGCAGGTCCCCAGAAGGGGGGTAGGTGTCTGCATGAATGCCGACGTGCTGTTACGATAGCGGGCCGTGAGCCGGGAATTATTGATGTTGGCAGCCAGCTTGATCTTGCCGTCACGGTGGCTGCTGGTGTATTTGTCGCTGCCGGGATGGCAGCGGACACAGCCATTGAAGGTGTCCGCAGGGGAAAGATGGGTACGGTGATTCCCCTGAAAACCGCCAGTGGTGATATTTCGGTAGGGAGCATCGACTGGCCGGTAATCAGGGGGAACTTTACTGCCGTGACATTCGTAGCAAGCGATTGTGGCGCTGGCGGTTCCTGCCCCAAACAGCAAAATGACGGGGAGAACTAAGGCAAAACACTGCTTTTGCACGGTACGGGTGGTACGCATGGCGAACTACCTCCTGGGCCGCGAAGCCGCTTCCAGGCTAATTTAATGGAAATCATTAGTTATTGATATCAAATAAATGGCACTAAACATTGCAAGGCCCGTTCCAGATTTTCCCTGCTATGTGCCTCAATTGTCCAGACCGCGTCCGGAGCATACTGCGTCAGAAGAGTAAAGAATGTGCCAAAATCTATCGTCCCGTCGCCAATGGGTGCATGATCGTCCCTTGTCCCCGCGTTGTCATGGATATGGGTTTCGACGATATGCGGTCCCAGCAGGGAAAACCACTCCTCCATCGACACCTTGTGGAACAGGTTCCAGTGGCCGGTATCGAAACAATGTCGGAACCGGGGAGAGTCAATCGCCTCGATGAGCGCCACCAGCGTCGACGGTTCCTCCTCGAAAATATTCTCCACCGCAACGGTGCAGCCGCTGTCAACGGTCAGGTCCAAAATCTCGCGCCATAGCGGGATACTGTGACGCAGCCAGCTCTCCTGCCGCTCCCCGTAACGCCACCGGTCATAACCCGGATGAAAGACCAAAATGCGTGGTTTGATGATACAAGCGACCTCGGCCACCTGCCGGAACCGTAAACGGGTCGCCTCACGCAGCAACTGCTCGTCCGAGCCGGGGTTTAAGTCGATAAACGGCGCATGGATGGTTGCCGTGAGCCCGTTGGCCGTCAACTCCCCGGCCACGGCCTGTACCTGTTCGGGAACGAGCGCCTCGAGCATCTCAGCCGAAAGGAATATTTCCGGATTCAGGCGTCGCTCCACCAGGAAATCCAGGCTCTCCCCCAGACGGGAAAACGGGACATGGGCGCAAAGCATGCTAGGCATGGTGTGGTTGATCCTTTTTCTGTTTATTGATGACCGCGGCAGCGCTCGCCCCGCAGCTGACAAGCTCTTCCAGCTTGGTTATGGAAGACGGATCACCCAGGACGATCAAGGTGTCAAGGGCCTCGATCTTCGTATGGGAATCGGGGTTGAACACCATTCTGCCGTTAGTTTTCTTGATACCGACAATTATGACCCCGATTTCCTTTCTGAATCCGGCCCCAACCAGATTCTCCCCGACAAAGGCAGATTCTTCGGGGATAATGATCTCCTCCATCTGCAGTTCCAAATGTTCACGCCCCGTGGCTATCTCGATAAAATCGACCACATTGGGCCGCAGTATCGCTTGGGCCATACGACTGCCGCCAATCAGATAGGGAGAAACCACCTTGTTGGCACCGGCACGTTTCAGCTTGATATCCGACCCCTCCTCACCCGAGCGGGCCAGGATAAAGAGGTCGGGATTCAGGCCGCGGGCCGTCAACGTGATGTAGACGTTTTCCGTATCGGAAGTGACCACCGAGATCAGCCCCTTGGCCCGCTTGATGCCGGCCCGGAGCAGCGTATCATCCTCGGTCGCATCACCGCGGATATGCAGATACTCCTCCTGGTGGAGCCTCTCATGTACCTCGGGGTGTTTCTCTATCACCACAAACGGCAGCGGCTTGGCGGCAAACTCCTTGCAGATCAGGGCGCCGATGCGCCCGAAGCCGCAGATGATATAGTGATCGTTCAGGGCGAGGATCTTCTTTTCCACCTTTTTCCTCCCGATGATGCGTTGGAACTGCCCCTCGAACATGATCTGGGCCAGGCTCCCCACAATGTAGCCGATGACGCTGACACCGATGATGATGAGGAAAATCGTGAAAATCTTGCCGATATCGCTGAGCGGGGTGATCTCCCGAAAACCAACGGTGCCGAGGGTGATGACCGTCATATAGAGGGAGTCCAGGGGGCTCCACCCCTCTATGACCATATAACCGGTGGTGCCGACCGTCATCAGCAGGGCCAACACCATAATGGAAACTTTCAGATGTCGTACAGGATCCATGGACTCCCTCGGGCGGCCATAGATTACTCTCCGCAAAAGAGCAAGGCAAGCCTTTTTGAGCGGTTACCGGGGAAACCATTTATGTCAGACCCCCATTCTCATGAAATACAACGGGGAAGTTCTTGACATTTTATGTATACTGTATACAATAAAACAACGTCGAACTATTGAGGTTTATTCATGAGAAGAGTTACTGAAAAGCACCTCACCCTGAGAGAAAAAATCCTGGAGTCCATCAGGGAGGCTATCATCAAAGGAACCCTCAAGCCGGGGGAGAAAGTAGCCGAGCCCGAACTGGCGGAACGTTTCGGTATCAGCCGCACCCCGATCCGGGAGGCATTTCGTCAGTTGGAATCCGAAGGGTTCCTGGTGGTGATCCCGCGCAAGGGGGCAGTGGTAGTTTCGTTCTCGCCAAAGGAAATCGAAGAGTTTTACGCCATCAAGAGCATTCTGGAAGGGTATGCGGCCCGTAGGGCATGCGAAAACCTGAGCGACAAGGAAATCGACAAACTCAAGGCCATCAACGACAAACTCCGGCAACTGGCCAACGAGGACGACATAAAGCATTTCTTCAAGATCCACAACGAATTCCACGAGCTGTTCATAAAGGCAGCGGACAACGAAAAACTCCACGATCTCATATCGAGCCTGCTGGGCAAATTCCAGCGACTCCGCCTCACTTCGCTCAGCCTGCCCGGGCGCATGGCCGTCTCGGTGCAGGAGCATGACAAGATCATCGAAGCGTTCCGCGACCGCGATGCCGAACAGGCCGAGCAACTGGTCCGCAAGAATGCCGAATACGGCGGCAAGGTTCTGATGCACGGCAACGAGGAAAGACCCGTTGTCAACGTTGCAGAGCAACTGGCCTCCCTGCAGATGGACCTCTAGACCGGGAGGCCACGTGTCCCAGCTGTTTCGTGCCATCCCCAAGGTTGACCGACTCCTCCTGCTGCCGCCCGTTGCCAGGCTTTTGTCAGTACACCCGCGCCCGGTCGTTCTCCTGGCAATCCGTACCGTGCTCTCCGCACTCAGAGCCGAGGCACAAAACGGCACACTCATCCGGGACGCGTTGACCGACACCGCTCTATCGGCACGGATCGAGCGGGAACTCTCCCTGCAGACCGCTTCACACCTCCGCCGGGTCGTCAACGGCACCGGCATCGTCCTCCACACCAATCTCGGCCGCTCACCGCTCCCACCGAGCGTCAAAAGCCAACTGAACGAAATCGGCTTCGGCTACTCCAACCTGGAGATGGATCTGGCGACCGGCTCGCGTGGGACCCGCTACAGCCATGTGGAAGAGCTTCTGTGCGAGCTGACCGGTGCCGAAGCGGCGCTGGTGGTGAACAACAATGCCGCTGCCGTCCTGCTGGCTCTCTCCTCAATCGCAGCCGGCCGCGAGGCCATTGTCTCCCGTGGGGAATTGGTGGAGATCGGCGGGGCATTCCGTATCCCGGATGTCATGGCTCAGAGCGGGGTGCGGTTGCGGGAGGTGGGGACCACCAACCGGACCCACCTGAAGGATTACCGGTTGGCCGTAACCGAACAGACCGGGTTGCTGTTGAAGGTTCACTGCAGCAACTTCGCCATCGTCGGCTTCACCGCCGAGGTGACGGCCACGGAGTTGGCAACGCTTGGCCGGGAAGTCGGCATACCGACCATGGTCGATGCCGGCAGCGGCAACCTGATCGATCTAAAGCCGCTCATCGGCTGCGACGAGACAACGGTCCAGGAGTATGTCCGGGCAGGAATGGATGTGGTCACCTTCAGCGGCGACAAGCTGCTGGGTGGGCCGCAAACCGGCATCATCGTAGGGAAACGGGCGTTTATCGACCCGATGAAAAAGCACCCGCTCTTACGGGCGCTCAGGGTCGACAAGCTCACCCTGGCAGCCCTTGAAGGAACCCTGCGTCTCTACCGCGACGAACGGCAGGCCATTGCCGAAATCCCGACGCTCAGGATGCTCACGCTAACGGGAAAAACGCTGTCTGACCGGGCCAGATCGATAACCGGCCGACTGCGGCGCCGCTTGCCGAAGACCATCAGCCTTGCCGTAGTCAAAGGAACGTCACAGGCCGGCGGCGGTTCGCTGCCGCTGCTCCAGCTTCCCACCGCCCTCATCAGTGTTGCGGTCGAACGCCTTTCCGCTCAGGAGATCGAAGAACGGCTGCGCGACTGCCCGGTCCCGGTCATCGGCCGCATCCACAGGGATTCCTTTCTCCTGGATCTCCGGACCATCCTGGACGATGACCTGCCGTACCTGATCGAGGGGCTGCAAACGCTGTCAAAAGATTGACCGAATCGGAATTGTCACGATCTTGCTGCATGTAGCCCTCCGCCTTTTCCGTGCCTCCCCTTTCACCGAGCATTCCCCATTACAAAAACAATTCCGGGGCATTAACGCACCTCGCGATTCATGTCATCATCCGAGAGTACCCGGCTATCGTCAGGTGACGACCGGGGCACAAAAATTGCTGATAACCGGAGTACTTTATCGGCATAGCCCATAAATCGGCATCTGACAAGGATCCCCAGGTACACCAATGCAAACGACCCTGTCAAAGTTCCTGTCACGGCTGTTCCCGCCAGCAGCAACCCTGGTAGCGCTGCTTTTCTGCCTCCCAACCGACTCCCACGCCATCTTCAACAACTGGAGCAGCAGCGGCCCGGCCGGGGCCGTTGTGAAATCATTGGCCATAGACCCGGCAACACCGACGACCATCTACGCGGGAACCGCTAATGCCGGCGTTTACAAAAGCACGAACGGCGGCTCCACCTGGAACAGTGCAAACTCCGGCCTGCCGGGCAATGCTGCGATCAATGCACTTCGGCTTGCCGGCAGCTCCCTCTATGCCGGCAGCCAGGGAAACGGCCTCTTTAAGAGCAGTGGCGGAGCAAGCTGGAGTACCGTCAACGGCGGCTGGGCGGCCACGGCAAACATCTCCGCCGTGGTCGGCAATGGCACCGACATCTATGTCGCCATCAACGGCGGCGGCGTTTACAAGGGGGCCGGTGGCACGACCTGGGTCTCCTTGAACGCCACCGGCCTGACCAGCGGCAATATTCTTTCCCTTGCCGTGGTCCCGACCTCGCCGGCAACCCTCTATGCCGGCAGCAACGGCTCAGGCGCCTTCCGGAGCACCGATGACGGCGCCACTTGGGCTTCCCTAAACACCGGGCTTCCGGGAAGCAGCACCATCACCGCCCTTGCAGTGGACAGTTCGGCGACTCCGTTCATCTATGCGGGCACCGACCTGGGAAAGGTCTACCGGATCGCCAACAACTCCTCCACCTGGAGCGAAACCACGACCCAGCCCAGCTCCGGTGTCGCCATCAGTGGTATCGTCACCAAGGGAACTGAAATCTACGTCATGACCGCCGGCAAGGGGCTCTTTCACAGCACTGACGGCGGTGCCACCTGGTCCCCGCTGAACAGCACGCTTCCCAATACGACAGTGAATGCCCTGGCGCTCGACCCCATCAGCACCTTCAACCTCTACGCGGGAACCGGCGGTGGCATCTTCAAATCGACCAACAGCGGTATAACCTGGGGCGACAGCAACAGCGGGCTTTTACAGGCCGATATACGGGCATTTGCCATCAATCCGACGACCCAATCCCTTGTGTACGCCGGTTCGGCAGGCGGGGGAGTTTTCAAGAGCAGTAACGGCGGCGCTGCCTGGTTGCCGGTCAATACGGGACTGACCAACACCTTCGTGAACGCACTGGCCATTGACTCCGGAACACCGTCGACGCTCTATGCCGCAACCGGCGGCGGCATATTCAAGACCATCAACAGCGGTACCAGCTGGACCGCGGCCACGACGCAGCCGACGACTCTCGACGTGCGTGCCTTGGTCATCGATCCGGGCAATCCTGCCACGCTCTATGCCGGCACTGCCGGCGGCGGCGTCTTCCGTTCGATCAACAGCGGCGACGCCTGGGCCGCATACAATACCGGCCTGACGGATCTGAACGTGGTCGCACTGGCCATCAGCGCCAGCGACCTCTTTGCCGCCACCAGCGGCAGCGGCGTCTTCCACTGGGGGGGCACCGCCTGGGCCGCCGTCAATAGCGGCTTGACCAGCAGCATTATGAATGCTCTCGCCATCGACTCCGCAACACCGACCACCCTTTTCGCCGGCACCAACACAGCCGGTGTATTCAAGACCGTCAACAGCGCCACTACCTGGAACGCCGCCAACAGCGGCATCTCCGGCCTTTCAATCAAATCGTTCGCCATCAGCTCCACGACACCGGTTTTCGTCACCGCCGGCACCAACGGTGGCGGGGTCTTTTTCACCACCAACGGCGGAACGAGCTGGACCGCCATGAATACCGGGCTCCCCGACCTGGTGGTCAATGCCCTGGCCGCCAACACGGCCACCACCAAAAAGGTCTACGCCGGCTCGGCAAACTCGGGCATCTACTCCCTCAATGTCAGCCAGATCTCGACGGTCACCCCTGCCGGACCAACCCCGGCCAGCGCGGTGGATTTTGGCAAGACCAATATCGGCGACACGAACGGCATCGACTTCACCCTGGGAAATTCCGGCACCGTGGCGCTCCAGCTCTCCTCGCCCACCATTGCCGGCGTCGACAGCACCCTGTTTACCATAGCCAACGCCACCACGGGGAGCCCATGTGGCAGCTTTCCTCTGACCATCGCCGCCGGCGGAAGCTGCACCATCAAGGTAAACTTCGCCCCGTTGTCCGTCGCCACCACAAAGAGTGCCTCACTAATTGTCGGTTCCGATGCACCGAACCAGCCGATTACCGTCTACCTGAAGGGGGGCGCCGGGCCAGCTCCCCAGGCGATCATCACCGCACCTTTGGGAGGTACGGTCAGAAACCCGTATCCGGTCGCCGGGACCGCGGTCGACAACAGCGGTTGGGGTCTGGCAAAAGTGGAGGTCTCATTTGACAGCGGCACCACCTGGACCCCTGCGACCATCACACCCGCAGGGGCTCCGAACTGGAACTGGAGCTACTCCTGGACCACCGGCAGCAACGGGACGTTCGGCATCAGGGCACGGGCAACGGACAACAACGGCTTTGTCCAGACCAACTTTACCGGCCTGACCAAGACCGTCACCATCGACAATACCCCACCGGTGACCACCATATCGGCCAAACCGCCTGCCCCGGACAAACTCAAGAGCGGGAGTTTCAGCTTTGCGGCCAGCAAGGGTGGCTCTACCTTCGAGTGCCGGATCGACTCAGCGGCATTCACTTCATGCACCTCTCCCTATGCGTATGGCGGTCTCACCGATGGTGCCCACACCTTCAACGTGCAGGCGTACGACGGCATCCCCCCGGCGCCCGGAAACAAGGAGACCACGCCGCAAAACTACACCTGGACCGTGGATACGGTCCCGCCCACCACTACCATCTCCGGCAAACCGGCCGCATTCACCCAGTCGAACATGGCCACGCTCGTCTTTGCCGCCAACAAACCCTCAACCTACTCCTGCACGTTTGACGGCGGGGCGGCCGCCCCCTGTTCGAGCCCTTACGGCAAAGGCCCGTTGGCGGAAGGAAGCCACTCCTTCACGGTCCAGGCCATCGACCAGGCGGGCAATCAGGAGATAACCCCAACCTCGTATACCTGGATCGTGGACACGATCAAACCGACTTCGACCATCGCTGCAATGCCGGCCCAGCTCACCGGAGCGACCTACTCCTTTACCGGCACGGCCAGCGATGGCGGCTCAGGGGTCAGCCTGGTGGAGGTCTCTTTCGGTGGGAGCAACTGGTACCCGGCAACCGACACCGCTGTCGGCCCGGCCCTCCCCTGGTCGAGCTGGAACTACCTCTGGACCCTGCCGATAAACGGCACCTACACGCTGCAGGTCCGCTCGACGGATAAGGCCGGAAATCAACAACAGACGCCGGCAAGCGCCAACTTCAACGTTGCCAACCCCCTGCCCACGCTGGCCATCACCGCCCCGGGCAACAACGCATTAGTCGGCAGTGCCTCCACACGGGTCATTAACGGAACAGCTGCGCCCAATTCCGGTGGTCTCCCGCTGCAGAAGGTCCAGGTGACCATTTTCCCGACAACAAACCCGCCGGGAACGCTCTCCTGGACGAATGCCATCGGCGCCGCAACCTGGAGCTACAACTGGACACTGCCCACAGACGGGCTCTATACCGTCCAGGCGCAGGCCCTGGACAGCGCAGGGAATCCTTTTGCCGTCGCCAGCAACAACGTGACAGTGGACGTCACACCGCCAACGTCGACCATCGCGCCCGCCAACAACTATCAGCGGGGCAACCGTATCGCCCTCACCGGAACGGCGGACGACAACCTCACCGGCGTCAGGCAGGTGGACATCATCGTAACCGACAACTCAAACGCCACGACCACGACACCGGCCGCCTACAACTCCGTTACCAAGTCCTGGAGCTTCACCAGCGGCATCCTGACCGACGGCTCCTACCGCATTCAGTCCCGCGCCACCGACAACGCAGGCAATCAGCAAGGCATCCCGGCCAACGTGACCATAACTCTGGACAACATGCCGCCCGTCACGACCCTGACCGGAAAGCCTCCCTCTCTCACCAACTCTCCGGCCCCGACGTTCACCTTTGCGGCAAACGAGACGGCCACCTATGCCTGCACCCTGGACGGCGCAGCCAGCTCCTGCACCAGCCCAAAGGGCTACACCGGGTTGACAACCGGCTCCCATACCTTCTCGGTGCAGGCAACCGACCTTGCCGGCAACATCGAGCCGACCCCTGCCACGTACACCTGGTTCGTCGACCTGGTTCCCCCGGTCGTTACCGCTGTTACCCCGCCCGACGGCAGCAAACGGATCAGCGTCACGGGGAGCCCGATTACGGTAAAATTCAGCAAGGACCTGGACCGGGCAACGGTCACTGCCGCCACCCTCACCCTCGCCGACACCATCACCGGCAATACGGCGGTCGGCACTGTCAGCTACGATGCACCGACAAGGACCGTCATGTTCACCCAGACGGGAAAATTGAGTTACACCACCTCTTACAGAGCAACGATCAATGGCATGGCAGACCTGGCCGGCAACACACTGGTGCCATTCAGTTGGGCGTTCAGCACCGACCCTGACGGAGATTTCAACCTGGATGGCCGGGTCGACATAGCCGACGCCCTCGAATGTCTCAAAGTGGCAGTCGGCCGCCAGACCCCGACGGCAGCCCAGCTGTTGCACGGCGACGTCGGACCGTTGCAGGGCGGCAAGCCGCAGCCGGACGGAAAGATCGATATCAGCGACGCGGTTGTCATTCTTGAGAAAGTGGTGGGTATTTCCACCTGGTAACAGCTGTATGAATTGCGAAACGGAGTGGTTATTTATGAGAGTGACGAAATCATGCGCAGGGCAGGGCATGCTACTGCTCCTGCTGACCCTTATTCTATCCGGTTGCGGTGGTGGTGGCAGCACGAGCGGCACCGTTGCCAATGCACCGGCGACAACCACCCTGAGCGGCGTGGCAGCCAAAGGGATCATCAAGGGGGGAACCATCAGTGTCTACCTTGTTCCCCCTTCAGGCGACATCACCCAGAAGAGCCGTATTGTGCCTGACCTCACAACCGATACGGTCAACGGCACCTTCAGTGTCAATATCGGCACCAGTACCGGCCTGATCCTGCTTGAGGCAAGCGGAGATTACATCGACGAGTCCGACGGCAGCAAACAGACGGTAACCGGCCTCCGCTCCGCCTTCGTGATCGGTAACGGCGGCGGGGTCGTTCCTGCGGCCATAACACCGCTCACGGAAACAGCCGTACAGACCGCACTGACTACCAATGGCCAGATCGGGACAAACCTGACGCAAGGCGCCATTACCGCTGCCAACACCCTTGTTTCCGACCTCTTCCAGTTCGACATCCTCGCCACCCAGCCGGTCGAGCCTCTCAACATTGCCATGAACGCGGCCACCCAGGCCCAGCGGGATTACACACTTGCCCTTGCTGCCATTGCCAAGCAAAGCAAGACCAGTACCCTCGGCGGGGTGATTAACGGTTACCGCAGCGACCTCTCCTCGATAAAGCGCCTGTCCCAGGCCAGCGTGGACGGTTTCAGGAAGGGGCTCACCGACTTTTTGGGTGACAGCACATACAATAAGACCGGCATCTCGTCCGTCACCTCTGGCCTCAGCCAGGTCGGCTACTATACCACCACCCTCAAGCTGGGCGCCACCGGCCAATTCGCCACCGGGACCATCATCCGCGGGGTCCAACTGACGCTCAATCTCCCCCCGGGGATCTCGATCAGGGCGGATTCCGGAGGAATTCCGCTTGATGGAATCATCACCGCTTCCGGAGTCGCCGCCAACGGCTCATACTTCATTCCGGCAAAATACGACGCCACGGCACGCACGCTGAGCGTTGCCCTGATCAACAGCAACGGCTTCGGCAGCGGCGAGTTTGCCACCATCAAGCTGCTGACCGCGTCGAACGTTGTCCCCACGGTCAGCAGCTTCACGGTCACCAATACCAAAGTAGTCACCCAAGGGGGAGCCGACATCACCGGCATGACGACCATCTACCCCACCCTGTCGCAATAAGAATCCACTTTTCATGAAAAAAGGGGCTGCGCCTTCCGGCACAGCCCCTTTTGCTTGCGCGCTGTTCAAAGAGATCAAAAGGAGTACTTCAGCCCCAAGCTCATGACCATGCCGCCGAACTCCCATTTCTGCTTGGTCCGGCTGAGGGTTGTTGGGTCGGTCAACTCGATCTCCGGCCTGGCGGAAAACCACTTGAAACCGGCGCCCGCTGTCCAACGTTCGGAAATCTTGAAATCGGCGTCGGCAACCACCTGATACCCCAGTGCCGCTCCGTGATTGCTTTCCGAAACATTGTTCGCCGGCGTTGTCTGGTCGTTGAGCGTGCTGTTGATGAGGCCGAAATAGTAGCCGATACCGGCGCCGCCAGAGAGAACAATCTTCTCGAAGTCGAGAATCCCCTTGGCGGTCAGGGTGACCGGTACCCCGTAGGCGGTCCTGTCCACGACACGACTTGCCCTGGTCTCTTTTCCCGACGTCGTGTAGAACCCGGTCCCTATTTCAAAGGCCACATACGGCTCCGGCCGGTAGCCGGCAGCCAGATCAAGGCTGTAGCCGGTGTCAAAGAATTTGAACCCCTTATAGTCGGCGCCATCCCTGCCATTGGGGAGGAATATCCCGCCCTTGGCCGAGAAGTAGGAGCTGTCGGCCGCAAACGCAGGCATGGCATAGAGAAGAGCGGCAGATACTGCAACGGCAGCAATGGTTGTCCTGTTAATCATAATTGCACCGGTCCTATCTGGTATTGCCCCACAAAAGGGCTCTGATATCCCCATCGATGGGAAGTGCATAGTCATGGGCGGCAATCACGTGATTGTCGCCTGCCCCCACCAGCTTGATATCCACGAAGAGGTTGCTCATGGAAGGGGCATAGGTGCCGACGAGCACGGCCTGGGCCTGGTGATTGCGGGAGATCTCCTTCACCTCGCGGGAGAGGAGGAGTTCGCCGGCACCCTCCTTGACAAAGATGCTCCCCCTGAGCTTGAGCTCAATGACACTGTAGCCGTTCATGGTGAGCCGCGTGGAGAGCTGCTCCGATATGGCGCGACCCAACCGGGAACTCTGCAGGTCGTCGATGTTTACCAGGCTGGCCACAATGATCGGTTGCTGCCGGTCCAGTCCCCTGGTGGGGGGTATGCTGGCCAGCAACCGGTCGACGGCAGTGTGGCTGGCCGTAATGAGGCGCGCATCGGCAGCATACGATGGCGGCTCGATCTGACGCGAGAAGAGCGCGCAGCCGCTCACCATGAGAAGTACCGACAATAGTAGCAAAAACCTTTTCACCTGTCGGTTACCTCCAGTTTCCTTAACGGCCTCTGCACGCTGTTCTCCTTCACGAAGAGCCCCAGGTCCGCATCCTCCAGATAGTAGATGTCACTCTTGCGCATGACGAACTGCTTGTCCCTGAGGATGGTCGACGTAACGATCAGTTCCGTCGGGGTGGCGCCGCCGGCGTACTGGCCCATGCCGTAATCGGCCAAAGCAGCCAGCCCGACGGAACCCGGAAGGGCTCCCGAACCGCTTGTAGCGAGGTCGCGCAGCACCCAGACCCCGGCGGTCAGCGCCGAGAAACTGCCGGGAACATGGGCATAGCGGCTGCTTTCGTGGCGGACCAGTTGGGTTTCGTACAGAAGCTCGACTGCGCCGTCCTTTTCGGTCGTAACCGGCATCCCCCGGTTGACCATCCGGGTGATGAGAAAGTTCCGCAGGGCAAACCCGAAGGTGGAACTCTCTTCGCTGGTGGAAACAAAAAGCTGCTTGCCGTCCAGTTCCGGGACCTTCTTCAGCGTTACCTGGGTCTGGCCGGTAATGTCGTCGGCAAGCACGTCCCAATGATGGGCCGACCTGACCTTCTTCTGGGATGAGATGGGAAAATTCCTGGCGATCGGGACTTGAGAGGCGCAGCCGGTAACGGTGACAACGAGGGCAAGCAGTATCAGACGTGCTTTCATTATGGCTTGGAGATCGGAA